>CAZPBO010000011.1:0-22314 GCA_964584815.1 uncultured Planctomycetota bacterium | reverse complement strand
CCCTACGCATTCAGCGAGGTGGGCAACAATCTGGCGCAGTTCGGCTTTACACTCTCCAACGACGGTCTTGTCTCATCCGCCACAGGTCCCACAACAACAGGGGTCTGCACCTTCACGGTTTCTGTCACAGACGGCGCCAACCCACCGCGCTCCGCCACCGCAAACATCTCCATCACCGTCTACACCCCTCAAGGCTACACACAGACCCCCAACGCGCCATCAGACCTTAAGGCTCTCGTCGTTCAGCCCCGCTCCGTTACCTTATCCTGGCTTGACAACTCAAACGATGAGGACGGCTTTATCCTGCAGCGTGACACTGATTCCGCTTTCCCCAACCCTGTTGAGTTTACAGTCGCGCCGAACGGCGGAACCGGCTCAACCGTCACATACACCGACGACAGCGTAAACCACGCCACACAGTATTATTACCGCGTGAAAGCGTTTAATAAGGCGGGCGATTCGGGCTGGTCAAATGTCTGCGATGTGAAGACCCCGCGGGAGTATCTTCTCTGGGGCGGTGGAGGAGACGAGTCCGCCGTTGCGCTTTTTGAGGATTCAGGCGAATTCTGGCTTGTGGGAACAACAAACAGTTTTAACAAAAGCGACGGGGCGGTCTTCTTCGCCAAACTGGACAGCAACTGGGAGTTGCAGGGTTCGTGGGTCTGGAGTTTGAGCGGCTATAAGGTTGCCGCAACAAAAGCGCTCTTTCAAAGCAGCAAAATTTTTGTTGCGGGCACCATAACCGACCCTTCAGCGAACACAATAGATATTCTGCTGCTTGCCTTTGACACAACAAGCCAGACGGTTTTATGGGAGGAGAGTCTGAATGTTCTGGGTGACAATGAGGGTGTAGCGGGTTTGGTGTGGGACGGTTCAGCGTTGTGGGTTGTCGGCAGTGGAGTTGCGGGCAAGATTGCTGGGCAGTATCCGCAGAGTGATATATTTGTTCTGAAGGTGGATGCGGCGGATGGCAGCGTGCTGGCAGGTTATCAGATAGCCGGCTCAATCCTTTTTGGCACCGTTCCGACGCTGGACGCCGCAGGAGGCGCCAGCATAGGCGGCTCCACGCTTGCCATCTGCGGCTCTACCATCCTGATTGACCTACAGACTTTGGACATCACCCCTGTGCTGATGCTTATCCGCTTCAACACAAATAACGGCTCCGTTTCTGGGCAGACATACGAGTTGGGAGGCGCTGCGGCTTTCGCGTCTTCTGTCACCACTGACGGCGCCTCATTCTTCCTCGCAGGCGCCTACACATCCGACATTCAGGCACTTATGAACTGGCTGCAAAACCCAAACGGCACACCGCCTCCCACCAAACCCTTCATCGCAAAACTCACCACCTCCGCCTGCGAGTATATGAAAGTCTTCTCCATAAGTGGGATGACAAGCGGCGTTTTCGGGGCGATACGGCTTTCCGGTTCAACCCTATATCTGGGTGGCGGCGTGACGCTTTCATCATCTCCTGCCGCGCTGCGACTCTCCTGCAACAAATCCGCCTCTTCCGTTAATGCCGCCTGCTGGGGCACTTCCTCCTCCGCCGTCGCTCTTGACCCTGCCAACCGACTTGTCGGCTCAACATCCGACTACAACGGCTCCTGGCAGACCATATCCGCCTCTTCTACAGCGGTCTCCACATCTGCAAAGTCCGTCTCCTTCACAACAAGCAGCATAAGTCCGACGGCGCAGTCGGTTTCAGGAACACTTGAGGCGGTGAACGCCTCTACAGCAGGGGCGGGCAAAACTGATGCGCTTGTTGTTTGGTAGGAGAAAAATATATGGTGGTTGCCGCATTGCTGCTTCTGTTTGCGCAGCCACAGATAGTGACCCAGAAACTGCCGGATGGGTGGGTTGGTGAGCATTATGATGCACACATTGAGGTGCGTGGAGGCAAGAAGCCTCTCAAATGGCGTGGTGAGGGGTTGCCGCCGGGGCTTATGCTTGCCGGCGGACACATAAGAGGCATTCCCGAAGCCGCGGGCAGGTTCGTCTTCATCGTTGAGGTAGCGGACAAGGAAGGGAAGAAGGATTCTGGCGTTTTTGTCGTGGTGGTGCGCAGGCGTCAGAGGAGGGTGGAGAAGAAGGATGAGGGACCATTGGGTCTGGCGCTGGGGTGGTTAGCGCGCCATCAGGACACCAAACATCTGGGAGGGGAGATGGGGCGCTGGGACCCTGCGGGATTTATGCGGCGCTGCGGTGTCCCCGCCTGCTCCAACCCACCCCGCGTTCGGGAGGGGCTCACTGTGGGGATAACGGCGCTGGCGGCGCTTGCCTTTCTCAATTCAGGCTCAACACACAAAACGGGCAAATATGCCGCGACAGTAGATGCGGCGCTAACCTGGCTCCTTAAGCAGCAGGACATAAGGGGGTGGTTGGGCAAACTGAAGGAAGGGGGATTGTGGTATGTGCGCGATTGGTTCTTAAACCACGCTCTCGCCACGCTTTTCCTCTGCCGTCTGCTGCGGGTAAGCGGCGATGAGGCGCTCAAACGCCCTGCTCTGCGGGCTGTACGCTGCCTCCTTGAAGCGCAGACTCCATCGTCTGCTTGGGGATATGACGGGGAAAGTCCCAATATTGTGGTGAGTTGTCTCTGCGTAATGGGGTTGAAGGAGGCGGAGGCGGCAGGGCTGAAGTTTCCGAAGGGGGTTTTTGAAGATGCGGCGCGGTTTGCCAAAACCTGCGTCCGTAAGGACGGCTCCTTCGCCTACGGTGGTTCAGAGAGCGCAAAGACCTGGGCAAGCAGCGAGACAGGGTGTTTGGCTTCAGGGGTTATACTCCTTCGTCTTGCAGGGAAGGATGTGCCGAAAAGAGCGCTTGCGCGTTTGCGTGCGTTTAAGGTGGGGAGGAAGGTGGATGATATGGCGGCGGCGTGGCTGGTGGTGGAAGCGCTGCGTCTTATGGGAGATGACAGAGGTGAGGTTGCGGACGCGATAAGGAAGGCGGTGGTTGCGCAACAGAAAAGGAGCGGGTGCGAGGCGGGGTCGTGGGATCCCAATGACAGGTGGGGCAAGATAGGGGGACGAGTTTATGCGACGGCAACAGGTGCGTTGATACTCGCGGCAACGAAGAAAAAGAGCAAAAAGAGATAAGTCAGCGCCGAACCTTATCATCACCTGCTATGTCCACACCGAACCATCCAAGAAGGAAGTCCACGAACTCCCCTATGCTGAAACCGAGCCGTAGATAAAGAACTCCTACGGTGAAGGAGACCTCAAAGTCAAAGATAGCCATATCGGAGTTGGGGTAGCCGTGCATAACAGGGGAGGTGCCTGGACCTTGGGGGGGTGAAATAGACATCAGATTGACGAAGAGGACGCTTTTGGCGAGATACCCTGGAGGTGGGGTGCGGATAACTCGTTGTGTGGGACGGGGCAGTCCACGATGAACGGTGTCGGTAACCCACCACTCCTTGCGCCACTCGCGGCTTAAGAAGTTCATAAAAGGAAGTAAAGGAAGACCGAGATGGTAGGATATGGCGCTGTAAGGGACGCCGTGACTGACGCCTGCGGACTTGGCAATGTAACTTGCGCCGACACCTGTGGAAATCAAGTTGGTGGCAAGGATATGAAAATCCAGACCGTAACCGACACCCGCCTCGGCAGTGAAACAGTCCCCGAAATCGCTTAAACGGTTAAGGAAATAGTTGCCCACGGAGGCGCAACCGCAGGTAATGTAAAGAAGGAAACCAAAAAGAAGATAACGCACCGCTGCAATCCTCCACAAATTGCGGTTATAATTTTACAGGGAAGCGATGCTATGTGGAAGAGATAGATGCAGGTGAAAGTGAGGGACAAAGATAGAGAGGATGAGGTTCGTCGCGTGGTGGAGGAGGCGGCACGGGGTTCGCTTCCTCTTGTGAAGGAGGCGATGGGGAAGCGTGTATGGCGTTCGGGGGATTTGTTTGTGAAGGCGCACAAGCCTCGTCGGTTGTTTGAGCGCCTGAAGCAGGTGTTTGTGGGTGCACGGGCGCGGCGAGAGTTTGAGCGTTCTCTGGAGGTGCAGAACCGCGGCATCCGCTGCGCCTCCCCTGTAGGATATGTCGTCTTTCGCCACACAGGAACCTCTTTTTTGGTGGTTGAGGCGGAAGACGGCATAGATGTGGGGGATGCGCTGCGGCAGACACCGCCCGCAGAACGCGCATCCTTTTTGCGCTCCCTTGCCCAGTTCGTGCGCGAGATGCACGCCGCCGGCATCTTCCACGGCGACCTCCATCCCGGCAACATCCTCTCCCGCAACGGCGCCTTTTGTTTGCTTGACACCGTCAAGTGCCGAATGAAAAAGTCGCTTGCTCTTCAGGAGATGGTGAGGGATTTGGCGCAACTGGCGTGGGGGGTGTGGAGTGTTGTGGGTGAGGAGGCGGCACGGGTGTTGGTCAGCGCATACTGGGGGGATGACAAAGCGCACATAGAAGCGACGATGAAGCGGGCGCGGCGGTATGGACGACGGCGGTTACGCTCCCGCTCTAAGCGGTGCGTGAAGGAGTCAACGCGATTTGCGCGCGTAAAAACGGCGGGCTGGCGGATTCTCTGCCGTCGCGACCGCGCAGACCTCATTGACCACTACATAGGTGCCACCACACATCCCGAAGGCGCCTTCTGCAAAAGACGCATTTATCGTGGTCTGTGGGGTGCGTTGCGTCTGCTTTTGGGGCTGGGGCGGCTGTTAAGGGCGTGGAAGGCGGCGCACAGGTTGCAACTTCTGGGGGTGCCTGTGGTGGGGCATATCGCCTATGCGCGGCGTTTGGGATTCCTCCGCTCCGAAGAGCGGCTCTTTATGGAGCGGGCGGAATGCAACCTGCAGCAGTTCCTGTGGCGCTGCGTTTTTGAGCGCCGCCTTGATGACGCATTAACCATGGGGGAGAAGGCGGCATTATCTGTGCGCAAACTGCTTCTCGCAGGAGTCTGGCACGGAGACTTAAAATCACAGAACCTGCTGATTATGAATGGTGGGGTTGTTATTGGCGATACGGAGTCGGTGCGCAGGAGGGGGTTGACGGATTGGCGGGTTGCGCGTATGTTGAGCCAGATTGAGTCATCACTTCCGCGTTGTCTTCCTCCGAGGAGTCGGTTGCGGGTTGCGCTTGGCGTTCTGCGTGGGACGGATTTCTGGGAGCGGCGGAGAGGGATTTTGACGCAGGCTGTGGCGCTGGCGGAGCGGAGGCGTCTTAAGTGGGCGGAGCAGGTGGCGCACCATCCTATAAGGAGTTCCTCTTGCGAGTCCTCCACCTCTACAGCGACCACCGATTGACGGGACCTGCCGAGACGGTGCTGGAGGAGATTCTGGCGCTGCGACGGTTGGGAGTAGATGTTCTGTTTGCGTGCGGGCGTGTTCGCGGCAGAGGCGAGCCGACCTTGCTTGAACGAGCGCGTCAACTCTCCATCTCTCCCGTCACCGATTTCATCCTCCGCAAGCATTTTGATGTGGTCTCCAGCATCCGCGACGCACCAAAATTGGCGGAATTCATCCGCGAAGAGCGCATTGATGTGCTCCACTGCCATCTGCTCGGTGACCATGTGGTGGGTGTTTGGGCAAGGCAGCAGGCGGAAAGCGGGATTGTTGTGCGCTCTGTTCACTCGCTGGGGCGGCTTTTTATGCGTGTTCGTGCCAAGGTTCTGACGGGAAACCTGACCGACGCTGTTATCGTGCACAGCCGCTACCATATGCGCCTTGCCCGCCACATATGGGCGCTGCCTTCTCATCGCGTGCTTCTTCTTCCACCGCCTGTCAACCTGCAGCGCTTCAGGGCGCAAGATGACGGCGGGTTCAGGACGCGGTTCGGTTTTGGGGAAGGTGATGTGGTGGTGGCGCTTGTGGGGCGGCTGCAGCGGCGCAGGCGTGTTGTGCTCTTCCTTGAGGCGCTATCCGCCGCACGCAAAAAAGTCCCCAAACTTAAAGGGCTCATCATCGGACGCGGCACAAAGAAGGTCTCCCTCGTTGATGAGCCGCTTAAACGGCTTGGGCTTGAAGGTGCGGTCTGTGTGGCGGGCTACTTTGATGGGGACAACTATCCCCGCGCGCTTGCCGCCTGTGATTTTGCCGTCTATCTTGCTCCTGGTTCAGACGAAACCGCCAAAGCGCTGCGGGAGTTGCTCGCTATGGGCAAGCCTGTGGTGGCAGGTAAGGTGGGGATGCTGCCGGAGTTGGTGGAGGACGGCGGAGTCGTGACAGGGCTGACTGTTGAGGAGGTGGCGGAGGCGATGGTGAGGCTGGGGCAGGACGAGGGTCTGCGGAAGCGTCTTAGCGAGGGCGCACGAAGGTTTGCTAAAACGCGGTTTCAGTTGGGAGAATATGCACGGCGGGTTCTTCTCTTCTATGAGCGCCTCCTCACTATGCGTGCCTGAAGCAGCCTCTCTCTCATCCCTTCCAGGCGATGCTCAAGGGCGAGGACATCAACGAACCCCGCGGCGGCGGAACGGTCAAACGCATCGCGCTCGCTGTGGGTCGCAAGGTCCGCATCATAGAGGGTGTAGTCGCTCTCCACCCCGCACGGCTCCACAAGTCCCTGGCGCAGACGCAGACGCACCTTCCCCGTCACGGGAGGTTGCGTCTCGTCTATGAAAGCCTGAAGAGCCCGTCGCAGACGCGAAAACCACAATCCCCTGTGCACCACCTCCGTATAAAGCCGCTCAATATGCCGTTTCACGCGCACCAGTTCCGCGGGCAGAACGGCGCACTCAAGCCTTCTATGAGCAAAGAGGAGCGCTTTTGCAGCGGGTGCTTCGGCAATGTAGCGCGCCTTTATCCCCACAATCTTGGTGTCCAACCCATCCACCCGTCCCACACCGTTCCTCCCCGCCACCTCGTTCAACTCCTCTATCAACTCCACAAAAGGCATTTTCTTGCCGTTGAGCGTCACGGGAACCCCTCCATCAAAGCCCAAAACCACCTCTTCCCCTTCAGATGGTGCGGCGGCAGGATTTCGGGTCATACTGAACAACTCTTCAGGGGCTTCCACCGCCAGGTTCTCCACCGCCTCACCTGTTATCAACCTACCCCAGATGTTCTGGTCCTCATCATAGGTGGTCTTGGGAGTGGGGGTTATGGGCAATGAATGGCGCTGGGCGTAGTTGATAAGCGATTTTCTGGAAGCCAATTCCGGCTCTCTGAGAGGTGCGAGGACGCGGAGGTCAGGTGCCAATGCCGCCGCTGTCATCTGAAACCGTATCTGGTCGTTGGACTTGGCGCTTCCACCGTGGGCGATGTAACGGCAGTTCTCGCTGCGCGCTATCAGTATCAACTCCTCCGTTATCAGCGGACGGCTCAAGGCGACGCTTAACGGAATTCCCGTTTCGGTTTCGGCGTTTGCCATCAGGGCGGGGAGGATGAAGTCTTCTGCGAAGCGTTGGCGCAGGTCACGGATGAAGACGCCGTGTGCGCCGAGGTCAAGAGCCTGCCGCGACAACTCCTCCGCCGAAAGTGGCTGCCCCAAGTCAGCCGAAAATGTGCGCACATCCAGACCTTTTCGGTAGCGCAACCAGTGAATACAGACCGATGTCTCCAGCCCGCCAGAATAGGCGAGGACGACCTTGTCCATAGCGTTCTCCTTATTGATGTCGGCGCAGAAGGGCAAGCGCCGTTGTTATCGCATCCATAGCGCCACGAGCGTCGGCAACTCCTCTTCCTGCTATCGCATCTGCGGTTCCGTGCAGAGGACTTGTCCGCAGAAACGGAAGCCCCAGTGTGATGTTCACACCGCGGTTGCCGTAAAGCAGTTTGAGCGGCGTCAGCGCCTGGTCGTGATACAGCGCCAAAACAGCGTCCAACTCACCCCGCATCATCTGCTGAACAAGAACATATACGCTTTCAGGACCGCTGACCCACAGCCCCTCGTTCTGCAACCGCGTTATGGCAGGAGCCAGTATATCGCGCTCTTCCCATCCTGTCAGTCCCGCCTCGCCACAGTGTGGATTGAGCGCCGCAACCCCGATGCGGGGTGACCCTATCCCGAAAAGCCGCTGCAGTTCCTCGTTCAGCAATCTTGCTGCCGCCTCAACCCTCTCCTCCGTTATGCTTTCGGCAACATCCCTTAAAGGGATATGAAGCGTCAGCGGCATAATGCGCAACTTGCCACACATAAGCAGCATTCCCACGCGCTTCGTCCCTGTCAGTTGCGCAAGCAGTTCGGTGTGACCGATGGCTTTGCTGGCGGCAAGCCTCTTTCGCGCTGGCATAGTGATAAGCGCTGATGCCAGACGCCGCCGCACCATATCGGCGGCAAGCCGCACACCACCGAACGCGTCAATCCCCACAGCGTCTCTCAGCACAAACACAGGCGTCTTCCAGCGGAAAAGCGCACCGGGAAGGTCGCGCAGCCTTACCCGTCTTTCGTGCAGACGCAACCCCAGTCTCTTTTGAACCCTGCGAAACTCCACAGGGTCGCCCACCACCAGAATCTTCACATCGTGGAGAGTCGGAATCAGGTTGCTCAAAGCCTTAACAAGAACCTCAGGACCCACGCCGTTTGTGTCGCCCACCGTCGCCGCCAGCACCACCTTCCTTGCCATCCCACAAACGCCTCACTTGACAAGTAGATAAAGCCCCTCCGCCTCCGTCACCATCCGGCAGAAGTCCAAAACCTCCCTGAATCGGTCCGCCTCAAGACGGAACGGCAGAACCGCGAAATAGCGCATCACCTTTATGCGGTTCTTTTCTTTGTCGTAGACGCACCTTAAGACGAAGGCGCCGAAATCGGTCACAACCCTGACATCGGGCAACTTCCCAACAGGTTTATACTTGCCCAGAAGCAGCGTCACCTCTTGATAGTCGTAATCAAGGGTCGGGCGGTAGGCGCAGAACTTGCGTTCGGGCTTGCCGCCGAGACGATATCCTATCTGCACCGAAGGCACGCACAAACGCACCTCGTAACTGCCGTCCTTCCGTTTGGTCATCAGTCCTTCATATGTTCCCTCCATATGCACGAGTGCCGGTTTTTGGGTGTCTTTAAGGTTTTCAAAACGGAATTTGGCGGGGTCAATCTTTATGCCGCGCAGAATCTGGGAGAGCGGCTGCTCAAAGATTTGGCGTCTGCGCACCTTCGGCATCTTGGCGAGGATGTCCTTAAGCGAGGCGCCTTCAGGAAAGACGCGCAGCAGGAAGTCGCATAAAACCCGTTTGGTTGAGAGGTCGGCTGTTATGCGCAGAGTTACCCTTTGACGGTGTGGCAGCGGGTCAGAAGGCATCTTTATAAAGACCGTTTCGCCGTTGGGAAAGGCGATGAGTGCCGGCATCCCCTGGTCGTCGGGGGCAATCCGTCCTAAGGGGCAGTATCGTGTTGAGGCGTCCACAAAAAGACGCCCCTTTTCGGTCTCCACAACAAGATAGGAATTTGAGACAAGAAACGGAAGGGTTGCGCGTTCCCATTTCGGTGGTGCAGAGAGCCCAACGCGGAACACATCTGCCACCGCAGTCTTTATCCCCAGCGCTTTAAGACATGCCTCAAAGACGGCTTGTCTGTCGCCCGCCATCTCAAGGAGTGTCGCGTGCGCACCTGTGTTGTCCCCATCCCGTATCTGGCTCTGGCAGTAGTCATAAAGACGCCTCACCTTCTCATATGTGCTTTTTGCGTCGCCCACCACCGTCCTCGCGGTCTGCTCCACAAGCCAGGTCACACGCCGACCACCCCTGCGCAACCCTTCAAACAGACTTCCATAACCCCTGCGCCAATCCCTCTCCTCCACGAATGTCTCAACCAGAGGGAAAATCTCCTCGTCGTCAGGCAGAAAGTAGTCGCGCTCCGCCGCCTCCATCTTATTGGCTTCCACCACCACAATAAGGTCGCCACCCTCTCTGCTTACGCGGACCGAAATCCCTCTCTCCTTCATTATGTTGTGCATCAACATCTTAAAGTGCTCAAAAGGCTTGGGCAGCACGATGCCTTTTTTGGCAAGGATTTGCTTTGCCTTTTGTGTGAGTTTTGGGGCTCGGAAGATGAAAGTAACGCGCCGTTTATGGGCACAGGCGCCTCTACCACGCAGTTGGAGGCTCCTAACCGACCAGTTGGCACCATCAATGCGCCCCTCAAGCCGCACAAAGCCCCCCACATCAACCTTCTCCATCACCAGACCATATTGAGTGGGAGTCGGGTCGTATCTTTTGCCATCTGGAGTGACAGACTCAATGCGGATTGTATCGGGTAGCGGCGCTCCCATCCGCGAAGCGAACATCCTACCTTCTTCAGTCAGAACCTTCACAATGAAGTCGTGGTATTCGCTTGCGGCTCCATCAGGCAACACCTCCACCACCGCATCGTGCAGAAGAATAAGGACAGGCGAACGCGGGTAGTCCTTTGAGGTTATCTTCTGCCGCATAAGTGTCTCCACCTGCTTCTCGGGCAGTCTGTAAGGCTTCCAGAAATCGTCGTCCCGATTGCGAAGGAAAGCAGCATAACGCCGTGTGGAGAAGTCGTGTCCATCAAAGCCGACGAGGAAGAGAATATCGGCTGTTTCGGCTGCGCCTGCCTTATCGCCCATTAAGCGCTTCACACGCATAATGGTGCCGAAAATGTAGTCCACACTGACCCAGTCCCCGAACTCGTCCCAGGCGTGTCTCAGCAGGCGCAACGCCTCCTTATACGCGCCTTCGTGGATGTATATCTCCACAATGGAGCGAAGATACCCCAACTCCTCCGGATAAGCCCGCCACATCTTCAGATAGTAGTCAAGGAGGGGTTTTAAGTTGCCCTTACGCGCCTCCTGTTGTGCCAAGAACCCCTCCAGACCATCGCGCTGGTAGAGTTCCAAATAGCGGCGTTGATATTGGAAAAACTTTCTGCGGTTTCCATAAGTGGCGTAGTAGTTAGCCCAGAAGGAAAGGATTTGGGGGCTGTTGGGGTTTAGGGGCTCTGCCGCCTTGACCGCTTCTATCTGCTCTCGCCGCCATCCCTGCTGGGCACAGATTTGTGCAAGTTCCATAAGCGCCCACACCTTTTTGCCCGCTTTTTTAAGGGAGTTGGCGAGCAGTTTGTATGCTTTTTCGGGCTTGTCGTTTTCGGAGAGGAAGTGTGCGAGTTTTGTGGCGGCGGGGAGGAAGTCTGGCGCCGCCTTCAGTGCCGCGTCAAGATTCTTCTTCATTCGGCTGGCAGCCCACGCATCGGGGCAGTGGCTTGCCGCCTCAAATCCCAATGCCGCAAAATAACGAGAAAACGCGCTTTTCTCCTCCGCCAACTCGTGCGCCAACTCCTCCGCCACATTCGCAAGTTGGTTCTCCACAGCATAAAGCACTAAGGCGTAGCGCACCTCGCCTGCGTTATGCTTTTTCGCCTGCTCCCTAAGCCACGCAGAAAGCGGTTTGAAGACTTCTTCCGTTGATATCTCGCCGCCAACAGTTGGATGGAGGAGCGCTTCCTTTTCAAAGCGGGGCGTTAATGGTTTGCCGCGCCTGTCGCGCAGATAAACTGTCAGCGATGCGTCTGGTGTTTTGACCAGAATTGTGTTCCAGCCTGCACGAGCCTTCACCGCCACAAACTTCACATCAGGCTCAAACCGCACCACCTTGTCGGCGCTTAAAACCTCCTTTGCGTTGAACCAGAGGCGGAACCAGTTGCTCCAGTTGCGCACCTCCACCAGCACTGTTTGCTCTTTCTCAAGCAGGAATTGCGCCAATGCGTATCTTATGCCACCGCCTCCAACCACCCCATACGCGTCCGCCGATTGAGAGGGGATGGGCGGGAAAGCATATCCCGCCACACCTTCTGTGCTTATGGGGACATTCTCGTTTAATGGAGGGATGTGGAAAAGGGGTCTTCTCCAGCGGTAGATGCGGGTTAAGCCGCTCTGTGTTCTGATGCGATATGTGGTTTTGAGGATGTTTTTATCGCCTGACAGGTATTGGTTTTGCGGTTCGTATGGGATGAAGAACGCGCCGCTTCCGTCATCGGCGCCAAAACCCTCCAGAAACCACCAGTCGGTCACAAGCCCATCATAGGCGCCCAACTTGTCGGCTTTTTTACGAAAGCCTCTTGAGAGGTAGAACTGTCGCAGCGCTCTTTTGTAGGCGCTGATGCAGTAGCCGTTTTTGAGCGGTTTTTTGAGGGCTGCTTCCACCACCCCTTCAAGGCGGCGGTAGTTGTTTATTCGCTCTTTGAAATACTGACAGAGCCATAATGCGGTCAGCGCCTCGTATGTGTCGGGCTTTCTCTGTATGATGCCGCACCAGCGCTGAAAGAGCGCGTCAAAATCGCCCTTCCTGAAATGCTCGCTTTCAAGTCCGAACTCCCCCGCAGAAGTCACGGCGGGCAAAAGCAAAAGGACAAGCAAAAGGCGCCTCATCTTTCATCTCCTTATTTTGCCTTTTTGAGGATGATGAAGTAGCGCAGATGACGGTCAAGTTTGGCCAGTGCCTGCCGCAGTTGGGCATAACCTTCAAGCGGCACCCAGTTTGTTTTGAAGGTAACTTTGCGCGTCACCTCCACCTCCGCTTCCGACTTCTTGTTGAACTTTATGGATGCGCTGACAAAGGGTGTCTCAACAGAGAGGTTTTCTGGGAGCGATTTTATCTTAAACCCTTTGAAGCGGTAGAGCCATCGTTCGGCGCAGGTTCCGGGGACACACAGATACGGAATAGGCTGGAGTTGCGAGTTCTCGGCGCGTGCGATTGCGGCAGGAAGGGCAAGCGGAAGTTTGCGTGTTTGCAGTCCTGTCAACTCGTCGCTCCATTTGCGGGAAAGCGGCAGCGGTTTTATCCCATAACCTTCCGCGGTCTTGGCGACAAAATCGGTCGCCTCACCCTTTATCTCCCACACAAACGGGGTGCTTAAGACATCTTTGAGGTTGGGCAGTTTCAGGTCTTTTAAGTGGAAGTTGGCAATCTTCTCGTTGAGGGAGTTCTCAATGCGCTCTTTACGGCGTCCTTTCTCTTCCATCATCCGTCGCAGCAGCCACGATGATATGCCGTGAAGGGTGGCTTTGAAGTGGAGGGTTGCTTTGCCGTCTTGTGCGACAAGGACGGTCGCTTCAAGGCGTTGTGTGGTGTTGGGGGATGTAGTCGGGATGGTTTTCAACTGCGCGATGTCATCACCGACGACGAAGACGGTTGCACCGCGGTCCCACTCTGGCGGCATCTCGGTCAGGGTGTATCGGTTGGCGGTCAAATCCAACCACAATTCAGGGTGTTCTTTGGTTGCAGGCACATAGGCGATGGCGTGGTTGAAGTGGCGGATGAGGGGGAGGGTGAGGTCGGGTTTGCCGCGCCCTTCAACTTGGCTTTTCACCAAAACCATGTAGGCTTTCAGTTGCGCCTCGCGCATCATCGTGCAGAACAGTATCGCTTTGTCCTTGCAGTCACCGTTGCCGCGTTCAAATATCTGCGCCGCCTTATACGGCTTCCAGCCGTGGATGTCAAACGACGCCGCCTCCTCATACCGTATCTTCTCCGTCACAAAGCGCGCTATCGCCCATATCTTCTCCAACTCGCTCTTCTTGCCCTTTATCAACTCCGCCACCTTCGCTTTCAGTTTTTCTGAACCTTCAAACTGCTTCCTTATCAGACCCCAGAACCATTTACCGAACTTCTTCCAGTCGTAGAATGTGGAGACCTGTATGTTGGGGGTCACCTGCTCCATCGGAGGCATGTATGCTTCGCTGGTCATAAGCGGCAAATCTTTGAGGCGCCAGACAAGAACGCGCGTCTTCTCATCAACTCCCGTCTCCTCTGTCGCCTTCTCCTTGACTCCCTTGGCGTATATATGGATTTTGCGCACATTCTCTTTTGGCAGAACCAACACCAGTTTGGAGAACTTGACGGGCATCAGGTCGGAGGCGACGGAGAAGAAGAACCTG
The DNA here is from genome assembly GCA_964584815.1 of uncultured Planctomycetota bacterium. GTDB lineage: Bacteria > Planctomycetota > SKW154 > SKW154 > SKW154 > CAZPBO01. The sequence goes on along the minus strand of CAZPBO010000011.1, from coordinate 8,536 downwards.
CGCAGACGCCCTGTGGGGTTGAGGGAAATTATCTGACCGTAATAGTCGCCGAAGAATTTGGATTGTTCCGTTGCGCGCTCATCAGCACGGAATGAGACGACCAATGTATCGCCTGGGCGGAGATTGGAGAAGGAGACGCTGCCGTAGGAGACTTTGCCCTCCTCCACCGTCCCATCCCGCCTTATCACCTTCGCCTGCTTCACCTTAACATCCATCCCCCAACCCACTGCCATTGCCCCGCAATAAAGGGACGCCAGCATCTCCGCGCCACGCTCGTTCATCACCCGCAGAACGATATAGTGGTGTTCGCTGGATGTCGCCCGCGGCGTTATCTCAAGCAGTAGACGGTAGAAGACACAGACAAATGGGACATTCTCCTTTTTCGCTGCCGCTTCAAGGTCTTTGACCGCCACTTCCAATTTCTTCTCGCCAACCTTGCCGTCCTTGAAGTAGTGGTCATTGATGATGTAGACGCCATTTTCAAGGCGCACCGTGTCGGCAAAGCGCTCCATCTCTTCAAGCAGACGCCTCTTTTTGCCGACAAACTCCAGATAACGCTTCACCCAGGCATTGGTGGGGTCAACGCGCAGCAATCGGCGCAGCACATCCAGCGCCTTTTGGTAGGTGGGACCGTCCTTCTTCTCGCCACGCTCAAGGCTTAGACGCAGAAGTGTTTTGGCGTAGGCAAGGAGGGTGTCGCGGTCTTCTGGGCAGAAGTCAAGGATGGCTTCATACGCCTTTGCCGCCGCCTCAAAGCGGTCATCTGAGTAGAGAATCTCTGCTTTCCTTGTGCGGGGGGTGATGTTGAAAGGTTTTGCCGCGATGGCGGCGTCCAACAACTTCAACGCCTCCTCGTCCCTGCCCTGCTCTCGCAAGAATGTGACATAGCGGTCAAGGAGTCCTGGATATTCTGTGTTGCGTTGCCAGATATCTTTGAGCAACTCCTCCTCGCGCTTCACCCTACCGCGCTCATCCAGCAGCATCAGGACATCATCCAGTAGGGCATCTGCGACCTTGCCTTCTGCGACTTTGATAAGGGCGGCTTCCTTTTCTGCTCTGAAGTTGCGCGCCTCGTATATGTCCATCTGCAACTTCAGTGCAGGCGCATATCGGGGATTGACCGCCAGCGCACGCTCCACATATTCCTGAGCGCGACGCCACATCCGCAGCCTCTCAAGATAATACCGCCCCAGTTCGCACAGAACCTCCACATAATCGGGCTTGTTCTTCAACGCTTTCAGGAGGAACTCCTTGCGCTGATTCTCCATCTTCTCGGTCTCCATCTCCGCGGCTCTCGGCAGATAGGTCTCCGAAACCCAGTAAGCCACAATCGGATTTTTCGGCACCGCCTTATGGACATTCATCAGATATCTTCTGTCAAGATGGAGAGACGCGTCCTGCCAGTGGTAGGCGATGTGGAGGTATCCGAGATGGAAGTTAGCGCGGAGGTCGTTCTTCTTTGCCGCCTCCTCAAGCACCTTCTTTGCCCCCACCGCCACATCAAACTTCGCTTCCTTAAACGGCTCTATTTTCACCTTCGCCGCGTCAGAAAGGCTTGTCACAAACTTTATGCCCTTAAGTGGGGAGCCGTCAGGCGCTGTTATACGCAATGCAAGGCACCAATCACCTTTGTCCTCCGCCACCTTAAGGAGAATCGCATTGTAGCCTTTGCGCAGAAGAACAGCAACCGCCTCTTGGTCCCAGAAAAAGTCGCGATGGCAGTCACGGGAGAGCACCTCTTTTGCGTTGACGAAGAGTTTGAAGCCCTCATCAGAGCCGAAACGGAGTGCTGCAGGCTGCTCTTTCTCTGAATGGATGATGCAGAGGGCATAAGCAAGAACCTGGTCGTTGGGTCGCATTATGGCGTCAAAGTCAAGAATCGGCAAAGGGGATGTGAGAGCGATATTGCGCCAGCGGACGGAACGCCTTTTCCCCTGATATTCCGCGTTGAACTCCAACCCCTTCTCCGGACCGAACTTCTCACCAAAGCCGCTGCCACGCTCGTTGTCAAACGGTCCTATCACGAACCAGTGTCGCACAAAGCCCAGTCCTGCCAGAGCACTTTGGGCGTCTTGGGGTCTGCCGCATTTAAGCAGCGCTTCCGCCAGATATAAGCGCAAAAACGCCGCAAGAAGCGGCTCCTTCACCTGCCCTTTGAGCGCGTCCAACTCCTTTGCGAGGACCGCAAAATCGCATCTTGGCTGCTGCTCAAAAAGCGATTTTGCCCTGTGCAGATAGACTTCCGCCTCCGCTAATGCGCGTTTGTCCGCCTTTCCCAGACTGTCTTTGAACGCCTCAAGATAAAGGCGCCACGCTTTGCCGTAGCGCCCCGCCGCCTCCTCCAACAGCGCTTTCTCCTCCTTTTTGCCGAGTTGCAGACCCTCGCCCGCAAGCAGCGCCGATATACCGATTCCCGCAACAAGAAACGCAAGCCTCATTTGCCGCTCTCCTTAATCTTCTTTATCAGGAAGGCGTCCGCCCAAACCGCGCGGTCAAGTATGTGCAACTTCTTCCCGAAGTCCACAAGCAGACTCATCTTCTTAGCGCCTCTTAAGTCAACCCGCAGGAAGGTCTCCCTGTCCTGCCCTGTCACGCCCTTCTTCTCCCACGACTTTTTGCCGTCAACAAAAACCGTCATATCCACATTGCCCTCGCCGCGTGCCTCATCATCCAGCGCCGCCAACGCGCAGAACGCCTCATACTCCCCCGCAAGGTCGTATGTCAACTCGCATCTTGAGTGGCAGGAGACGCCCTTCCAGAAGATGCGTCCGTGCACCATTATGGCACGTTTGTGCTCCAATGAGCGGTCTCGCTGCCACGGATACAAGAATCTATCAAAAAGCGGCGTCTCCTTCACATCCACAGGTTCAAGGTCAGAGAGAAACACTATATCGGGATGAAGCACATACAGCGACTCTATCTCGTCCAGAGTTACTGTTATGGTGCCCAAAGACAGGGTCTTGAGCGAGAGTTTCCTGCCTTCCGCGTTGGCAAGGGCACCCGTTATGACTGACCCATCCGTCAAAAACGCCTTAACGAGCACCCCTCCCTCAGGCTGCTTCTCCTCCTTCAGCGTCGTTATGAAGACCACACCAATTATGTTGTCTAATGTCACATCCACCTTGCCACCAAGGGTCTTTGAGTCAAAAGTGACGGTTTTGGGCGTTATAGCAAGCAGCGTTCCACGCACGGGTTTTGCCTCCTCAAGAAGGAGGACATCGCGCCGCGCCCTTTCTCTGCCCCATTTGCAGGCGAGTTTCCACTCCCGCCCCCCCTTCGCACGCAGAACACAACGCACATAATCGGCACCCACCGATATCTTCCCGAAACGCGAATCCACCGTCAATTTCTCGCTCTTTGAGTCGTATGCCACCGTCTTGGCGTAAAGCCAACATCCCCCCGCAAAGACCACAAAGAATCCTTCCTGCGGACGCACCACCGACCGCTCAAAATGGAGCGCCACCACATCCTTGATGTCCAGCACACCTGTTGACAGGTGCACCGCATAACCGTCTCCTTTCTTTTGCAACGACCTTATCCGCCCCGAGCGATAAGCGTTGCGCGTTAGGGTATGGTGTGCAAAAAGAAGTGTCGGCAGCAAAACCAGATAGACCACAAAAGTCCGCATAAGTTCCCTCCTTAAGATGCGGAAAAAGATTTTGGCGCCTAATACAGAAGATTTCAACCAGAAACCAAAAGGGCTTTCCTGTTTGGAACAAACTGTTGACCGAGGTGTTTTTTGGGCGTATACTGTGTCGCTTTTTTGAGGGCGGGGATGCGGGATTTGGGTTTGCAGCAGTACTTCAGGGAGATAAATAAGTATCGCCTTCTGACTCCGGAGGAGGAGAAGGAGTTGGCGCGTCGTGCGCGTGCAGGCGACGCCAAAGCCCGAGACCTCCTCATCAAATCCAACCTCCGCCTCGTCGTCTCCATCGCAAAACACTATATGGACCGCGGACTCCCCCTTCAGGACCTCATCGCCGAAGGTAACCTCGGTCTTATGAAAGCCGTGGAAAAGTTTGACCCCGACGAGAAATGTAAATTCTCCACCTACGCATCCTTCTGGATACGACAGGCGATTAAACGGGCGTTGGTGGACTCCGTAAAGACGGTGCGCGTCCCCTCCTATGTCGTGGAGTTGATCGCACGCTGGCGCGATACCACAAACCAACTCCAAGTCCGCCTCGGCAGAACACCCACAATGCAAGAAATCGCCGAAGAAATGGGTCTGTCAGGACAGATGCTGCGACTCATACGCGCCGCTATGCGCCTATCCGCCACCGTCCAACCACCAAAAACCGAAGAAGGCATAGTCAGCCTTGATGAGTTAATAGAAGACCGCGAAACCGAACGCCCCGACCAAGTGCTGGAAAAAATCTATGAGTTGGATATAATCCGTAAAATGCTGAACGCATTGGATGAGCGCGAAGCGAAAGTCCTCCGTCTCCGCTATGGGCTTGATGATATGCAGCCGCGAACACTTAAAGAAATCGGCGATGAATTGGGGCTCTCCCGTGAGCGCGTGCGACAAATTGAAAGCGAAGCGCTCCGTAAACTCAATATCGTCCTCACCGAAGGACCACAAGCATTGGAGGTTTTAAGATATGCTAAAAGCCGCCGACCTCGTAAGAGACATAAAAGACTTCCCAAAACCGGGAATAGTGTTCAAAGACATCACCCCGGTTCTGCGGAATCCGGAAGCGATGAGGGAAGTAGTTGACGCACTGGCAGAGGCGTTTTCGGATGTGAGGGTGGATGTGGTGGCGGCGGTTGAAGCGCGCGGGTTCATCTTCGGCGCCTGCCTCGCACAAAAACTCGCCGTCGGCTTCGTCCCCATCCGAAAAAAAGGTAAACTCCCGTATAAGACATTCTCCTGCACCTACGACCTTGAGTATGGACAGGACACAATTGAGATGCACTGCGATGCGGTTAGTTCTGGCGACAATGTTCTGCTGATAGACGATTTATTAGCGACGGGTGGGACGATGGCGGCGGCGGCGAAACTTATTGAGCAAGCAGGCGGCAAGGTCGCAGGTATCGGCTTTTTTATTGAGTTGACCTTTCTCAACGGTCGGGAGAAACTGAAGAACTACCGCGTCACCTCCCTCGTCAAATACTAACACCTACATCTTCTGTTTTTTGTGTGCCAATTTTGCTTGACAAACCGGTGCTGTGTGTTACCGGACCGGTGCTTGCAATGCTTGACCGCCTTGGGTAAACTCTTTGTCAAGGAGGGAGAGATGGTCACTTCAGGAGTTGGCAAGGTCAGGTTTGTCTGTAGCAGTTGCGAGCCTTGTGTGCCTGTTGATGGGGAGCGGATTAAGGTTGGGGCGGTTGTGAAAGCGCTTTTCAAAACGGGGCGTGAGGATGTGACCGCCGAACGCATGTGGCTTGAGGTTAAGGATGTAGACAGGAGTAGGAAAGAAGTAATAGGCGTATTACTGAACAGACCGTTATTTGTTGCTGGACTGCGTTACGGTTCAACTGTTCGCGTGCCGCTTTCATCCATCATAGAGGTTTTTTGTAATGGTTAGCAAAGAGGAGAAAAAGGAACTGGAAAAAGATTTTAACGAAAAACTCCGCAGAGAACTGGAAGGAACTTATGAAAGGTTTTGTGAGGAGCACGGCGTAAAACAGGTTGCCAGATGCTTCTCTCTGATTATGAGAGAAGTGGAGGAGCAACTGAAAGAGCATCCATTTTTGGAGACCTTGAAAGACAGAGAGCAGTCGTGGAAAGCAAGACGCGGCGGTATGCTTGAGTGGCTGGTGCAGAAGCACATCGGTGATTGGGTAAGCCAGACATTAGGATTAAGATGTGCCAAGTTCACAAGAGGTTGTCTTGGCAAGAACTACGACAAAGTAAAAGAGCAAGTGCAGGTTTGTATCGGTGGCAAGAGTGTGGTTCCTGATGTTGACCTTGTGGTCTTTCGGGAAGAGCCTTTTCGCGTGTTGGCGGTGCTTTCCGTGAAGAAGAAGTTTAGAGAGCGTATCGCTCAGGTCGCCTATTGGACAATTAAGTTACGCACATCGTCAGGCGGAAAGGTCAAGAACTTTATGGTCACCACGGATGAGAACGGCACCTTCAACGCTGTGAAGAAGCAAAACGGTAGAGAGAAGAAAGAGGCTGACAAGGCGATTGCGATTGCCCAAGAAGATATAAACGGAACATTTGTGGCAGCAGATCGCGAAATTATGCGGTCAGAGAAGATAAGACCATATGAAACCCTCCTGGATGAGTTGCGGCAATTGATGGATGAAAACGATGTTGGAGAATCTGAAGATGCAGAAGCATAAGAAGTCAAGCCCGTTGTTGTTCCACCTCCCAAACGAACAGCCTGAAACAGACCTTTTAGAGAAGCGGCAAAAAGGCGAACAGGATGAAAAACCCCCGCTTGAAAGCACCACCCTCTGGGACTATCCCACACAAAGTTACGGCAAGAAGCCGAAAGGCAACAACAAATACCCTGGAGTCACTCCCGCTTTCATAATTTACAACCTGCTTATGCGCTATACAAAGGAAGGCGACATCGTGGTTGACCCAATGGCTGGCAGCGGCACCACGATTGATGTCTGCGACGAGGAAGGCAGATTTGGTATTGGATTTGACATATCGCCTGCGCATCCAAAGGTGATTCAAGCCGACGCGCGTCAAATCCCCCTCCCCAACTCCACCGCAGATTTGGTCTTTATAGATTCTCCCTACTCCGACAACATCAACTACTCCGACCACCCCAAATGTATCGGCAAAATATCCTGCGAAGAAGAGCGGTTCTTTGACGAGTTGGAGAAGGTTGCCAAAGAGATTTTGCGTATCCTTAAACCCGGCAAGGTGATGGCGTGGCTCATAGGTGACCAGTGGGTCAAAAAGCGATTTACTCCTGTCGGCTTCATTTTGTATCAACGGTTGCTGAAATACTTTGAACCTGTTGACATAGTGTGTGTTGTGCGCCGTGGGCAAACATCCAACACAGGACTCTGGCATTACAGGGCAATCAAGCACAACTTCTTCCTCCGTGGATTCAAATACCTTTTCATAATGCGTAAGCCAGACGCTACCCAAAAGCAGCGCAAGCGAACAAAGCATAAATGGCACTTTTATGAGCGCCAACCACGCAAAAACAACAAGCGTGATAGTAAAACCGATTAATAGGGAGTAAGAGATGCGGGTGGAACTGATTGCTCATACGCCTGAACCTGAACTCACCGTCGCTCGCGCCGCAAGACTCTGCTACTCCAGCGCCGACTACAAAACTATCTCCGCTAAAATCGTTAAAGAACGCGCTCAACAATTCGTCCGACAACTTATCCAGGTTGGTCACCTCTCCGCCATTGAACACGCCTCCTTCACTTTCCTCATTGAAGGCGTCTCACGCGCTATGACGCACCAACTCGTCCGCCACCGCCTCGCCTCCTACTCCCAACAGTCCCAACGATATGTCTCCCATCAAGCCCGCAAAAGTGGCGGACAATTCCCCTACATCATCCCACCATCTGTCATCAAAGCCGATATGAAGGAGTGGTTTGAGGAAAAAATGCGCCAGATACAGAACTGGTATGACGAACTATGCGAGAAATTGCAGGCTATCGGTCTTGAAGGCGAGGATGTTTATCAGGACGCCCGCTACATACTGCCCAACGCGACACAAACACGGATAATGGTGACGATGAATGCGCGTGAATTGCGCCATTTTTTCAGTCTGCGCTGCTGCAACCGCGCGCAATGGGAAATCCGCTCCGTCGCCATTGAGATGCTGAAGAAGGTCAAGACTGTGGCTCCGTCCTTATTTGAGGACGCAGGACCTCCTTGCCTGCGCGGTCCCTGCCCTGAAGGGCATCGTTCCTGCGGCAAAGCCGAACAAGTCCGCTCCTTCTTCAAATCGCTGTGACAGACAGAACGCAGAAACTGCTTGCTGGGACACAATATGGGAAGCAGACTACCTGACACCAACACCGGTGAAAGGTCAAAAAGCACGGTTGTTGCGTGGAGCGGCGGCAAAGACTGCGCCCTCGCCTTATACCACACCCTTGCTCAAACACGCCTTAAAGTTGCAGGACTTCTCACCACGATAACAGAGGATTACGGCAGGGTCAGTATGCACGGTGTGCGAGAAGTTCTGCTGGAGGAGCAGGCAAAGGCGCTTGGTCTGCCGCTCTTTAAGGTGGGTATATCCGCCGATTGCAGTAACAGCGAATATGAAGAGAAGATGCGCGAGATGCTTGCGCATCTGCGTGGGCGTGGGGTTGAGAGTGTGGTTTTTGGGGACATATTTCTTGAGGATGTGCGCGCGTTCAGAGAGAAAAACCTCGCCTCGGTTGGAATGCGTGGCGCCTTCCCATTATGGGGAAAGAAGTCACAGCAGGTTGCCGACGAGTTTATTCGTCTTGGTTTTAAGGCGGTCGTGGTATGCGTGGATACAGAGGCGCTTAACGCCGCGTTCGCAGGACGCGAGTTCAACGAGGAGTTTCTACGAATGCTGCCTGCGAATATTGACCCTTGTGGCGAGAATGGGGAGTTTCACACATTTGTGTATGATGG
>CAZPBO010000010.1:43106-46220 GCA_964584815.1 uncultured Planctomycetota bacterium | reverse complement strand
TTTCAGTTTTTCGGCGATTTGGCGAACAAGCGGTCTGTCGGCATAACCTGTGACGGAGCGCTCGCACAGACCGTTTTCCCTCAGCCAGGCGTTGAGCATCGTCATATGAACCTCGCGCAGATATTTGGCGACCATGGATGCGAGCCCAACCAGCGGAAAGCGGGCATCTGCGTCGGTGCAGAAGGTGATGCTTGTTGCGTCTGGCAGGCGATATGTCCAACTATCGGCATTGCTTGTTTGCTGGCTGACGAGTGTGAAATGCTGCCGCAGAAGGTTGATGTAGTTTTTTCGGGAGCCGAGGCGGTCGCAGATGACAGAAAGCGGTCGTTGCGCTGTCTTTTGCGCCCAGTTAACAAGGCGGCAGACTTTGCGCCAGAGCAGCGCCGCTTTGTTGGGCGGCTGTCCTAACTCTTTGTTGAACTCTTCTGCGGTGACTACACAGGCGCGAACGGAGACGGGCAGGTCAAGCGGCGCACAGGATGCATCCGACAGCGGCAAGGTCAGATTACGCCAGTAGAAGGGACGCGACGGCATCTTATCACACAGCAACTCCAGAAAAACCCCCACACTTTCAGGAACGCTGTCAAACAGTCCCAGAACCACCCTCTCAAGTGGCGCAACATCGCCCCTATATATCTTCTTTGAGTCGCCAATGGGGATGGGAAGATGCATCAGTTTGTCATTGACCTGTTCAAGACCGCCTTCTGCTGCCACCGCCGCAACTACAAGCGGTCCCGCGCTCGGTCCATAGCCCGCCTCGTCTATGCCAACCACCCACAAAACAGAAATACCCCTATTCGCTGCCATTCTACTGCCTGATGCCGCCACAACACAAACTTTTCCAGCAACTTTGTATGGACGCCTGCGTTATATCCACCAAAGGTTTTTGGAGGAGAAGCGATGTTGAGATGGGTGTTTGTTGGCATTGTGATGCTGGCATTGTGTGTGACTTTTTCGCTCGCTGAGGAGGAGGGGACGGAAGAGAAAGCGCTGACAAATGCGCAGAAGATGGCAAAGGCGTTTGCCAGAATGCAGAAACTCAAAAAAATGACATCGTTTCTCAACCTGCTTAACGGACTCTATCTTTCCAAAGAGCAGATGGAGAAGATTGTGGCGATAAACGAGGAGTACAAAAGGAAGTATGAGGAGTGGGCAAAAAAGAACCTGCAGAGGATTGAGGAGTGGGAGAGGACGCTTGAGGAGTGGGTTGAGGCGCTGAAAAGGGGTGAGTTGCCCAGAGACCTGATGCGGAAAGCGGGTCGTGTTGACCATATGCTGATGGTGGTGAAGCGTAACATTCTTAACAGGGTGAGAAGCAACTATAAGGAGCGTTTGGAGGCGGTCTTCACAGATTCGCAAAAGGAGGTGATAAGGACATTCAAACCGTGTGTGACGCCGCCACGCGACCTGCGTGACCCCATCCGCGCAGGACAGGCGAATTCCAACGACTTCTTCGTTAAACAACTTGAACGCCTCCGCGAACTTCCTCCACGCCTGTTCCGCAAAAACCTTGACAGAATCGTTGACCGCCACATCGCGGGATACTCAAAAGCGCATCCGATGACCGAAGAAGAAAAAGCCGCCGAAAGGAAACGGTTGCGCGAAATGCTTGTCAAAATCTACCGCATGGACGATGTGGATTTTGAACTGCAGAAAAAGAAACTGGCAGAAGAGTTGAAGGTCCGTGACAAAGCACACATCATTCGCGACGAGATTAAACGCCTCAACCAGGAATTGCGGAAATGGCAGAAGAAAGTGATGCCCGGCAACTACTCTCCTGTCGTGCGCTGGTTCCTCAATCCCGAAATCGTGATTCCCGTCCTTAAAGAGCGCATTGCCAAGATGGAAGATAAGGATGCGCATCGGACGAACACTCCCCTTAAAGAAGGAGGTGGAATGACATCTTCAGGTGGCGGACAGAGATAATGTGATAGCACCGCGGTTCATATCGCTTGACAGGAAAGCCCTTCACGCCAAAATAAAGTGTGTGGAGGGCTTTTTTGAACAGTGGACTTCATCTTGCTGCAGGTTGGCTGGTTGCAGAATCCTTCAACCTTGACTATCCACAACGCCGTTTAGTGGCGCTGGCTTCTGTGGCGCCAGACCTTGACTGTCTCTCAATCGTCTTCGGCACCGACGCTTTCAGAACATATCATCACTACCTCTTCCATAATCTCCTGTCTCTTTTCGTTATGACAGGTTTGGTGGCAGCGCTGACAAGGAGCAGAAAGGCAACTCTGGCGGCGTTTCTGGGTGTGGCGCTCCATTTTGCCTGCGATTTTCTCGCATCCAACTGGGACCTTTTCCTTTTTGAACCGTTCTGGGATTTGCGTCTCAACCTGACCGATGTTCTGCCGTTCTGGATGGTGGTCTATCTGTTCCAGGGACTGGGGACAGTTGTTGTGCTGGGGTTGGTTGTGTGGGTCGCCTGGCGACGGGAACGCACCTTCCTTGAAGTCTTCATAAGACGGGGCGACCTGCTCGTGGTTCGCTGGTTTCTGCGATGGCTGCAGGGGAGGAGATGTTTCTGCGGCGCAAGGGCGCACTTTGTCTGCCACACCTGTGGGAAGGACCTCTGCGGCAGACATATAGTTGTTTGGCGCCGTCCCTTACGGATTCTGTGCCGAACCTGCGCGGCGCAGAAAGAGCATCCCAAAAAGAGCAACGGAGAAAGTTTGTAAACCTGACTGTCCAAAGTATGCAATACGCCTGTTGTGCAAGTCCGTATGTGGTGGGGAGTTGTGCGCTTGTGGTTTGCGTATATTGATAACACATATGACACAAACTGTGTGACAAAGACCCGATATAGCAATTTGAGTTGACTTATGCGTGTTGCGTCTCTAATATTGGTAGAAAGGTTGAGGACGAGGTGGTGGCGATACGAATAAGGTGTCCTGCTTGCAAGCATCCGCTGACGGTTCCGGAGGAGTATTACAATCGGACAGTGAAGTGTCCGATATGTGCGCATAAATTTCGTCCTTCATTTGTGAGGGATGGGGGGGGAGGTAGGGTTTCGCGGGGTTTGACGGTGACTCCTCCTGCGTTGCAGAAGCCGACAGCGACGCGGATATTTGGGGGTGGTGCTGGGGCGGCGGCGCGCAGACGAGCCCTAAT
>CAZPBO010000010.1:38502-43006 GCA_964584815.1 uncultured Planctomycetota bacterium | reverse complement strand
GCTCTTCGTCTCCTTGCAAAGGGTAGACCCAACGCAAAAGACACCATCATACGCCTCAACCGCTTCATCAGCGAGGATGTCAAAGGCACTGGCATGTTTGTAACCATGTTATATATGGTGTTGAATATGAAGACACTGACGATACAGGTGGTGAATGCGGGGCATAACCCTTTGATTCTCTGGCGGGACGGTGCAACGCGCTTAGTTAACCCCAAAGGGATAGCGGTGGGGTTGAGTGGCGGAGAGGTGTTTGCTAATCGCTTGGAAGAGGACCTTATCCAGTTACAGCCGGGTGACAGATTGGTGGCGTATACAGATGGTGTTGTGGAGGCGATGAACGAGCGTCGTGAGGAGTTTGGAGAGGAGCGTTTTGTGGAGTTGGTGGAGAAGTATGCGGAGCGGACGAGTGCGGAGTTTGTGAACCAACTGATGCATGCTCTGGAGAAACATCAGGGCAGGGCGGGGCAGCACGACGACATAACGGTTGTAACGGTGAAGTATGGCTAACAAAGGCGCCTTCTGCGGCGTAATAAGAATGGAAGCCGTGTGGAGGCGCTTTTTTGGCTGTGGGTGTTTGTGTTATGACAGATGCGCTGACGACCCCTGAAGTTGAGCGCGTGCTTGTGGAACGCCTGCGCAGAGGGGACCGCAGTGCCTTCAATCCGCTGTTTGAGCGCTACAGAGAACGGCTCTTCTGGGTCGCCTTCCATATGTTGCGCAACGAACAGGACGCATTAGACGCGGTGCAGGAGACCTTTGTGCGCGTTCTGCGAGCGATAGAGCGATTTGACACATCCCGCCGTTTCTACACCTGGGCTTGCCAGATACTGATAAACTACTGCGTTGACCGTTTGCGTCGCCGTTCCAGCAGTCGTGAGAATGTGAGTCTTGAGGATGTGGCGGCGCCGGATGCCGGCAGCGGTTTTGACCCTGAGGAAGCGGTGGCGCGGCAGGAGGAACGCCGTCGCGTCTTTGATGTCATCCAGAAACTTCAACCCCCATACAGAACCGTCATTATCTTGCGCGAACTGGAAGGTTTTTCCTGTAAGGAGATAGCCGAGATGACGGGCACGACACACGCCACAGTTAGATGGCGTCTCCACCGCGCACGCACTATGTTCCGCGAAATCTGGGAAAAAGAGTATGGAGGATTATAGAGATGAGGTGTGATGAGGTGAAGGATTTACTGGCGCTTGCCAGTGGAGGTGATGTTAGTGAAGAGGAGTGGCGCAGTGTGGAGCGCCATATGGCGGAATGTCCATCCTGCAGGCGCCTCTATGCGGCGTTCTGTGAGGACAGGGCGAGGATTGAGTTGCTTAGAGGTTTGCGGCTGAGGGGGGATTTGAGTGCGGCGTTGGCTGCGCGTCGTCGTCATATACTGCATCCCTACCTCGGGTGGGTGGTGCGCTTTGTGGTGGCGGCGGCAGTTGCGCTTGCCATCACCCTGTTTGTCGCAAAGATGATGCCCACAGACCAGACGCCGCCGTCTCCTCACCAGGCACCCGCGGCGGTGTTTGTCAACGACACCACCGACTTCGTCAAAAAGGCGTTTGAGGACGCCACTGTCAAGGATATGCCACGCTCAACCCCCAAATATGAGCGTTGCCGTATCCTTGAGGAAGCCGACACAACGGTTGACTTCTAAGGAGGAACAGTGTGCGTGTGGTTGTTTGGTTCTTTTTGTTGATGGGAGTGGTTTTCGCCCAGCAGAAGACCGCTCCTAATGAGGACGATTTGCGCGAGGCGCTGGCGAGGCGCCTTATGAAGTCGGCTGTTGTGGTCTATGCCACCCATACCAAGGTGCAGCGCTCTCCCAAATCGGTTGTGGTCACAAAATCGCTTGTGACGCTGTCGGGCTTTCTTTTTGACAAGGAAGGACATGTGGTAACGGTTGGGCACGCGGTGAAAGGCGCGGTTTCGGTAGAGGTGGAGAAACCTGACGGCTCACGCGTCAAAGCAAAAGTTGTTGGCGTGGACTCCTGGACCAATATAGGGCTTTTGAAGATTGAGGATGCAAGTGGAGTTGAGCCTGTAAGTAAAGGTGGCAAAGCAGGGATTGGGCGAAGGATTGTGGTGGTTTCAAGCCCTCTTGGTTTGAAGAACACAGTTGGATTTGGCTATATATCGGGGGAGAAAAGGACTCTGGTTTCGCGTTTTGGCAAAGCGCAACGGGTCTACTCCGGGATGCTGCAGTTGAGTGTGTCACCTGCTTTGGCGGATGCGGGGGGGGTTGTCGCTGACTATGATGGGCGCCTTGTCGGTATGGTTGCGTCCGCATATCTGCGTCCTCCTATGGTGGAGCAGATAGAGCAACTCCTTTCGGTGCTGGCTCGTCGCATTGACTCCTTCACCCACCTTGCGGAGAGGTTGCTGAAAGATAAGGAGGTGTTGAAGCGTTTGAAGGAGTTGCGAGAGTCGGCGCGGCGGTTTGCCTTCCCCGAGCGTTTCTTTGAAGGACTGCCCACGGTGAGTGTCACATTCGCTGTGCCGGCGGCGCAGATTGAGGCTGCCGTTAAACGAATCACCAGTTTCGGTGGCAAAAAACCTTGGCTCGGTGTTCAGGTGCGTGTCCTCAACGAGACCGAAAAACGGCAACTATGCCTTCCCGGAGGCTTGAAGGTTCTTTCCGTTCTCCCAAACAGCCCTGCTGCAAAATCCGGGCTCAAAAAGTATGATGTGCTGCTCTCTATAGACGGCAAAAAGACCCACAATATGGAGCAGTTGCGTCGCGTTCTTATGAGTCAGCGCCCAGGACAAACCATTACCCTTACCGTCTTCCGTCAGGGCAAGAATGTTGAGTTGAAACTGACATTAGGAAGCCGATGAGGCGAGACGCACCGCTTTTTCTGCCGCCTCCTTCATCGTTGCCGCCGTCACAAGCGAAAGTCCCGACTCATCCAGCATACGCCGCCCTTCCTCCGCGTTCGTCCCCTCAAGACGCACCACAACAGGAACATCTATCTTCACTTTTTTGGCTGCCTCAATTATGCCCTCCGCTATGACATCACAGCGCGCTATGCCGCCATATATGTTGACCAGAACGCTGCGCACATTTTTGTCCGAAAGCAGCAGTTTGAACGCCTCTTCAACTTGTGCCGCTGTTGCGCCTCCACCCACATCCAGAAAATTTGCCGGCTCCCCACCCGCCAACTTTATCAAATCCATCGTCGCCATCGCAAGTCCTGCACCGTTCACCATACATCCGACCGTCCCGCCGATATGGACATAACTTATCCCCACCTCACGCGCCCGAACCTCAACCCATTTCTCCTCGCTTGTGTCGCGCATCTCCGCAAGACCCCTTTGCCGAAACAGCGCATTGTCATCTATGCTCAACTTGGCATCCAGCGCAAGCAGCCGCCCGTCCTTTGTCACAACCAATGGGTTTATCTCAACCAGAGAGGCGTCCTTCTCCAAAAACAGTTTTCCCAGCGCCGCAAGTGTTGCCGCAAACCGCTGCAGCAGTTTGCCCCTCAACCCGAGACGCTGCGCTATCGTCCTACCCATCCACCCACTTATGCCCCATTCAGGCTCAAAATGGAACCGCACAATCGCGTCAGGCTTTGTGCGCGCCAACTCCTCTATCTCCACACCGCCTTCCGCGCTCGCCAAAACAGCAGGCAACTCCGCTCCACGGTCAACCGTCACCGCAAGATACATCTCCCGCTCTATCTCCACGCCTTGCTCCACCAGAACCCTGCGCACAACCACCCCTTCAGAACCCGACTGGTATGTGACAAGTCGCTTACCCAGAAGACCTTCTGCTGCTTTTCTCACCTCTTCCAATCCCCGACATATCTTTATTCCGCCTGCCTTGCCACGCCCCCCCACAAGAACCTGCGCTTTCACCGCAAAAACCTCCCCACCTATTCGCTTTGCCACAGAAACCGCCTCGTCAGCACTCTCTGCCACCCCGCCTTGCGGCGTCGCTATCCCATATCCTCTGAAAACTTCCTTTGTCTGAAACTCGTGCAACTTCATATCCAAAACTCCTCAACAAACAGCGGGTATAGTTTCCCGCAAGCGGCGGCGGATTTCAAGGAGAGGAGAAGAAGTTGGAGAGGTTTTGTGCCCACTCACGCGCTTTGCCCGCTTCCTTGAATCTGCCGAGTCGTTCCAGTTCCTTTGCGATGAAAAGGAGACGCTCTATATCGGTTTGGGTCGGACGAAACACGCCCCAGCGGAGTGCGGCGAGTAGATGCGCGCTCTTTTCCTTTTTTGTGCGGGCGAAGGATAAGGCGACAAGATGCGCGCGGGCAGAATGCGGGTGCAGCAGGAGTGCTTGGTGGACGGCGGTTTGCGCCAGACGGGTGAGACCTGCATCGCGAGCCATCCGCGCCGCCTGATAAAGTGCCTCGTAGCGCTGTTCCTTTTTTGGCGCCACAAGGGCTGCGTTCCACGCACAGCGCGCCGCCTCCCCAGCATCCGCCTCCTCATAATGCCTCCCCGCCTCCCGCATCTCCTCCCCCCACATAAAACCTCTTGTCTGATGAGTCATAACAAG
>CAZPBO010000010.1:0-38402 GCA_964584815.1 uncultured Planctomycetota bacterium | reverse complement strand
GAAAAAGAAGTATTAAAGTGGCTGCAAGGGAAGCCGCAAAAAGACCGCACTCATAGAACGCGCCTGCCGCAGCCGACGGGGCACTCCAAAGGTCCTCCGCCGCTAACGGGTGAGAACGCGTGGTCTGCGACAGAAAAGTCGGTGCGTCAAAAGCAAAACTCCCAAAACCCCTGCCTTCCGGCAACCACCGCCCCGCCACGCTCATTGTCTCCCCCCACATCCGAAGCGAAAGACCGAATCGTGATGCCGCAAAACCCGTGGGCGACAGAACCGCCCAGCCCAATACCACACCCAACACCCCCACAATCCCAGGTCCCACCACCACCTTGAAGGCTTCCCATCTGAGAAAAAGGACTGATAAGATGCCCGCTGACAGGGCGATAAAAGCGGAGAACGAACGGGATGACGCCACAGCAAGCGCAAAAATGCATAAAAGCCCAAACACTAACCAGAAACGCAGACAACTGTAACGCTCCATCCGCCCCATCACAGGATGGTTCACAAAAAGTGAGAAAGCGGCAACAAGCGCGGGTGTGGCAACAGCAGCAAGGGCAGAAAGTGTTCTGAAGGGATGCAGCACATCCGCCCTCAAGGCTATGTAGAACATCTCAACCAGCGATACCGCACCCGCACCAAGCACCATCAGCAAAAAGAGAGCATACCCCCAAGTTGCCCTCTCGTGCGCTATCTTGACGCAGGAAAGGAAGCATAGAAAGCCAAAAAGGAAGAAAACACCCACCGCTGCGTCCCCAAAAAGCGAGCCAAAAACAAGCGGCACAGACGGCAGCATCATAGCCACCCACTTAAGCGATGCGGGATGAAGGCGACGCTTGAAGGAAAGCGTCACAAGAAAAAGAGCGATTGCGCAGCAGGCGGATATTATCTCGCGGATGTGGGGTGCAGGAAGAAGTGGAACGGCGACAAAGAGCGTTGCGGCAGCAGCAAAAAGATAGCCACAACGCCCTTCCTTCACATCCCCCAACTCCCGCGGCTCTGCATCTATCAGCGCACTCAATGCACCCATCTTCATTGTCCAATTCCACACCTGAATGATATACCATCTCTGTCCTTTGGAAAAACGAAAAGGGATGATTGAGTGCTACAGGAGGGTTCTTTATCGCCGAGTTAGCCACTTCCCGCAGACGCTTTCCCAGTTCTCGCCCTTTCCCAACTTGTGGACTGTTAGGGTCCCATCACAGGCAAGGATAATGATAAATCCGCGATGCCCCTGTCCTTGCTCGCCTATTTTGACATCCATATCAGCCGCCAGGTATCCGCGGCTTTTTTCAGAGCATACCTCCTTTGCATACGCATACGAAACATTGTCAGGACCCAACTCCCATTCTCCTGTTTCCTCATCTCTATGGGCAGGGCGTTTATTCAGGAATTCGGGGCAGACGAACTTTTCAGGACTGATTTTTCTGCCGTTATCGTTCCACTTTACCAAAAGTGCCCAGTGTTGCCAGTACTGTGCGCCCTCTCCTGCCCACGGAAAAGAACCGTGGTCAAAAGCGTAATCATAGCAGGCCATATAAAGTGTCTTTAGGTTGCTCTTACACCTAAGTGCCTTTGGGTAGACGAATTTCCACTGACGCTGCGAGAGGGTTACGACAATTGTCATAATGATTCCCACAACAACAATGACGATGAGGAATTCAACGAGGGTCAAAGCACGGGAGAACATAGCCGCACCTCCTACAGACCGTCTGTAGGAATTATAGCATAATGTCATAGTTTTGTCAAGTCATTGTAAAACTAATGTCACAATATAATCATCCTACTGTCATAACAGAATCTAAAAAATACCCCAATAAAAAGAACCGCACCAGTTAACTGGCGCGGTTCTTTTTCCTGCTCAACAGGTTCCTTCGCACTACTCCCTCGTCAACCACCTGCTACATACCGATGACCAGTCCTCACCCTCCTTTAACTTGTGCACCGTAATTGCGCCGTCGCAGGGAACGATGACAATCACACCGGAGTGCCCCTGTCCTCGTCCACCGATTTTGACATCCATATCGGCAGCAAGATAGCCTGCGCTTTCTGGTGAGCATATCTGATTGGCGTAGGCGTAGGAGACATTTTCAGGACGCATCTCCCACTCTCCTGTTTCCTCATCTTTTTGAGCAGGGCGTTTATTCAGGAATTCGGGGCAGATGAACTTTTCAGGGCTGATTTTTCTGCCGTTATTGTTCCACTTCACCAGCACCGCCCAATGCTCCCAGTACTGTGCGCCCTCTCCTGCCCACGGAAAAGAGCGCTCATCGGTTGAGTAGTCGTAACAGGCGGTATAAAGGTCCTTCAGATTCGCTTTGCATTTTAAGATTTTTGCTTTGCTGACAGGACCGATATAAACACGCAGCACAATCGTTATGAGGATTCCCAGAATGACGATGACGATAAGCAACTCAATGAGCGTGAAACCTCGGCGTCTCATAACACAGTCCTCCAAAAGAACCCATAGAATTATAGCATATTGTCACAGTTTTGTCAACACACTGTCACAGTTTTGTCAAGAAAGTTTTTGCAAAAAGCCAACCAAAGAAACCTCTCCAACAACACCAGTCATTCTATAACCACCTCCTCGTCATTGCACGCCAAAAACGGGGTTGATTTTTGCATCTTCGCTCTTTATTAGATTTCAACAGTTGGCTGTTGATTGGGTGGGATTTTGTGAATATAGTTTTGGCTTGTTTTTAAGGTGAGAGGATGGGCAGTCGTCTTGTAGTGGTGGAATCGCCGGCGAAAGCGCGCACCATAGGGCGTTTTCTGGGCGGGGGTTATGTGGTGCGGGCATCTCTTGGACACATTCGTGACCTGCCGGAGAACGATTTTGGGGTTGAGACCGACAACGGTTTCAAGCCGAAGTATGTGCTGATACCGACAAAGAAAAAGGTGGTGAGGACGCTTGCCGCCGCCGCAAAGGACGCCGACGCCGTTTACATTGCCACCGATATGGACAGGGAAGGCGAGGCGATAGCGTGGCACATAAAGGAGGTGTTGGGTCTTTCGGATGAGGTTTGTAGGAGGGTGGTTTTCAGTGAGATAACGCCACGGGCTATAAAGCGCGCTTTTGCTTCGCCTTCACAGATTGATATGAGGAAGGTGTTGGCGCAGCAGGCACGGCGTATCCTTGACCGCATAGTCGGATATAAGTTGAGCCCGCTTTTGTGGGAGCGCTTTTCACCCGGGTTGAGTGCAGGACGGGTGCAGAGTGTAGCGTTACGACTTGTGGTTGAGCGCGAAAGGGAGATAAGAGAGTTCCGCCCGCGCAGATTTTGGACTCTCACAGTGGAGGTTGAGGCAGGTGAGGTGCGGTTTGAGATGGATGTTGTGGATGGTGAGGAGAAGCGGCGGTTCTGGAAGAAGAAGGAGGCGGAAGAGGTTGCAGGTTTGCTTAAGGAGAGGTTAGCGGAGGTTGTGGATTACAAAAAGTGGAGGCAGGGGCAGAGACCGTTTCCGCCGCATATAACGAGCACTCTTCAACAGGAGATGGCATCGCTACACAGGATGAGTCCGCGGGAGACGATGCGCCACGCACAGGCGTTGTATGAGGGGGTTGATGTGGGTGAGCGAGGCAGGCGGGGGGTGATAACATATCACAGAACGGACAGCGTTCGTGTTGCGGGGGTTGCGGTGCGTGCGGTAAGGAAGTTCATACCTGAGGTGTTTGGTAAGGAGTATTTGCCGCAGAAGGCGCGGCGGTTCAGGGTGAGCCGTTATGCGCAGGCTGCGCACGAGGCGATACGCCCCACGATGGTGGATTTGACCCCTGAGGAGGCTTTTGGGTATCTGAATAAGCAGCAGGCGCTTCTGTATGAGGCGGTTTGGAGGCGGTTTGTGGCGTCACAGATGGCGGATGCGCTGTATGATGTGACGGAGGCTGCGGCGAGGTGTGGGGATGTGGAGTTGTATGCGCTGCGGCGGCGGATGGTCTTTGACGGCTTTTTGAGGGTTTACGGGCGGGCGTTGCCTTCCCACGACGCGCTTCTGCCGCAACTTAAAAAGGGGCAGAAGTTGCGGGTGGTTTCTGTCAGAATGGACGAGCACGAGACGCAGCCGCCATCCCGCTACAGCGAAGCCACCCTTGTGCGCAAGTTGGAGCAGGAGGGTATCGGCAGACCGAGCACATATGCCACAATAATCCACACCCTTTATCGGCGGAGATATGTGGTGAAGCGTGGCGGCAGACTCTATCCCACCGAATTAGGCGAGCATGTGGCGAAATTGTTGGTGGAGCGGTTTCCACGCGTGATGGATGTGGGCTTTACCCGCTGGGTTGAGGGGGAGTTGGACCGTGTAGAGGAGGGCGAGAAGGAGTGGCGGGGCGTGTTAGAGGAGTTCTGGGCGGCGTTTTCGCGGGAG
This sequence comes from uncultured Planctomycetota bacterium, assembly GCA_964584815.1. GTDB lineage: Bacteria > Planctomycetota > SKW154 > SKW154 > SKW154 > CAZPBO01. The sequence goes on along the minus strand of CAZPBO010000010.1, from coordinate 34,037 downwards.
TTAGAGGAGGCGCGTGAGACGCTGAGCGATGGCGGGCGGGTCTGCCCGAAGTGTGGCAAGCCGCTTATTCTGAAGAAGAAAGGTGGTGGTGTATTCTGGGGCTGCAGCGGCTATCCATCTTGCAGGTATAGGGAGTCAGCGGCGCCAAAACCTCAGCCCACCGACCTTAAGTGTGAAAAATGCGGTGCCCCCATGGTCATCCGTTATGGGCGTTATGGTCCGTTTCTTGCCTGTTCAGCCTTCCCGAAGTGCCGCAACGCAAAATCGCTCAACCATCTGAATGAGCGGAAGGAATCAATTGATGGCGACTCTGATAGTTAGTCTCGGGTTGCTTTTATCGCCGCAGTATGACTGGGTGGTGGTGCAGGATGAGGATGTAGAAGAGGTGGAGTTGTGGACGCTTGGTTTGATGACTGCGGCGGCGTATATCCATCTCACGATGGTGGAGGAGCACTGTTTTTACAACCGTTATCCGTGGTGCGGTGGAGGCGGGAAGGAGTGGTATATATACCGCGCGAGGTGTGGCTGGGGTCGCCCAACAGCGCAGCAGATTGGGGTTGCGTGGGGAGGTGTTATGGGCGGGCAATACGGGCTTTTTCGGGGGTTTATTGACCTTCCGGCGGGTTCAAGGCTGTCGCTTTGTGGTCTGGTGCGGTTTGACGGAAACAACGGAGGAAGGCAGGTTTTCTGTGAGGCGGTTCAGAGGATGGCGTTGCCGCCAGAGTCCTCCGTTGCTGTTGGCTTCACCGATATAGGGGGGTTTCGTTTTCTCTGGTTACGGGGATTTTATGGTTTCTGTTTTGGTGGTGGATGTGAGGTCTTCTTTGCGCGTCCGTATGTTTTCCGTTTTGCGTTAAGGGAGTATTATGTTTCGGCGTATAGGGGGGCGATTCAGGCGGCGGTTGAGGTCTGTGTGGAGATGGAGGGTGTGGAGATAGGTGCGGCGTATAGGTATTTTGTTTTTCACGGTTCGCGGGTGGATGAGAGCGATTTCGGCGGCTTGTTTTTCTGGATAGGGGTTTGGCTGTGAGCGGTTGCTTTTTGCTGCCGAAAATTAGACAGAAGGATGTGAGGCAAGTAGCAGATGTCATATCCGCGAACATGGGTAGAGGTGGACTTGGATGCGGTGAGGGCGAACGCTTCGCTTGTGCGGAGCAGGTTGCGTCGGGGGTGCCGTCTGCTTGCTGTGGTGAAGGCGAACGCTTATGGGCTTGGTGCGACAGCACTTGCGCGCACGCTCCTTGATTGCGGTGCTTCTATGCTGGGAGTGGGCGATTCATCTGAGGCGCTTGAATTGCGCGAGTCGGGTGTAACTGCGCCGATAATGGTTCTTGGGGCGGTTTGCGAGCGTGAGGTGGACGCCGTTGTTCACTACCGCATAATTCCCACGCTCCATTCTGTTGAGCGTGTGGGACTGTTTCAGGAAGCGGCGCATCGTGCCGATGTTGTCCTGCCTGTCAATGTGATGGTGGATACAGGTATGGGGCGACTCGGTGTCAAGCCGGAGACCGCCCCGTCCTTGGTCTCCGCTATTGCGTCCTCACCCAACTTGAGACTTGTCGCAATATCCACCCACTTTCCCTGCGCCCATGTGGTGAGGGACGAGATGATAGGTGGGCAGATAAAGCGTTTTGAGTCTGTTTTGGCGGAGTTGGAGGAGATGGGACTGCGTCCGCCGATAGCGCACGCCGCCAACTCTGCCGCGCTCTTCGCCGAACCCCGCTCACATTTTGAAATGGTGCGTCCAGGTGCTGTCCTCTACGGCATTGACCCGGGCAACCTCAAAAAACTCGGCGTTCCTGTTCGCCCTGTCGTCTCGTGGTTCACGCAGGTCGTCTACCTCAAGACTCTTGAGCCGGGAACATCGGTCGGCTATGGGCGCTGCTTTGTTGCCAAAAGGCGAATGCGCGTTGCGACCCTGCCACTGGGTTATGCTGACGGTTTCCACTTCCACCTCGCCGCAAGAGGATATGTGCTTGTTGGTGGGGTGCGCTGCAGGGTGCTTGCCATAACAATGGACTATGTGATGGTGGATGTGACAGAATGTTCTGATGTTCGCGTTGGGCAGAAGGTGGTGATAATAGGGCGTGATGGGGATGAGGAGATAAGGGTAGAAGAGATAGCGGATATGGTGGGCATTCCGCCGTATAATGTTTTCACATCGCTTGGGAGGAGAGTGCGTCGGGTGTTCCGCGACACGCGACACCGTTTGCCGCTTCTGCCACAAACCGCGCGTTCAGAGGACGAACGCCTCACCGCTTAACTTGCTTTTTGTGCCTATTGCGTATATCTTGATTAGGGAGGCAGTATGCCTTATGCGGGTTCTGCTTTTTGTTCTCTTGTGTGGTTCTGCATTGGCGCAGGGGTTGGAAGAGCGGCTTGACAAGGCGGTCGGGTTGCTCGCATCGTCGGATTACAGGCGTCGTGCGGAAGGGAAACGGTTGGTTGAGCGGCTTTGGGGAGAACACGCAGGACCGAGACTGTTACGGTTGATTGCTGATAGGTGGCGCAGAGGGCGCGGTGATGTCAAGTCGGCGCTTGAGCATTTCCTCAACCGCTATGCACCGCAGATAGCCGCCGTTCAATACGGCGAAAAAGTGCAGTGGCTCGCCAAGCATCCCTTTATCACAAGGCTCATCTTGAATCTTGAGAAACCGAACAAAAAATGGCTTGCGCAGCAGATGGAGGTTACCCGAAGTGGTGGTCGGAAAGCCGTTCATATTCTCCTTCTCCGCTACCCCCATCTTCGCTGCCTATGGCAGGCTGTGGGACAATGGGAAATAGAGTATGATACTTTTTTGCCGCGGCTGCCCAACATATTTGCTCTTATGCCACTTGACATCCTCGGCGACATTCCTTACTACGAGGTGTGCTTCTACAGTGCGCTTCGTCTTATCGTCAATCGCCTGATGAAGGAAGGGGATACAGTAGCGCTTGCGCGTTGTGCCCATTTTTGCCGCAGGACTCACGATTCGGCGCTCATCCGCGACTATTTTACCAGGTTTCTTGAGCGCTTGAAACGGTTTGACCCAAAGGGTGGGGGAGCGGCGGCGGTGCTGGATGCGCTGTTACGGGTGCCAAAACCTCTGCTGCCCGACGCCCTTGGTGCTACACTTTCTTTGCTCCGCAGAGGCATTCCCGAAAAGCAGGAGAAATCGGCGTTTGAAACGATGTGCCTGCTTTTGCAGGCGATGGAGAGGATTCCTCAAAGGTTTAAGGAAGAGGTGTATGGGGTTGTGAGGCGCTTTGCCGCCAAATATGGGCTTGATGGGGATGTTATTGAGGCGGCTTTATATTTTGAGCCCGACCGCCGCGCTGACATAATCCGTAAAGCGCTCCAGCGTTCCAAAGCCCCAAACTGGAACCCCTCCGAACCATGGGGACTTGTTGATTTTGTGGTGGATGATACGGAACTTCCGCTTGACCTTGCGGCTGATGTGGTGGCAACGCTTCTTCGCCATCCGCTTGTTTTTCAGGTATGTGATATTGCCAAACTTGTCTCTTTTATGCGCAGACTGGCTGCGTCGGGGGCGCAGGAGCATTCAAGGCGCATTGAAGAGGCGATAAGTGTTGCCGCAAACAGTCTTGCCCTCAATGCACCGCTGTTCCCTGTCCGCGATATACTGCTGCTTCTTGATTCAGGCGTTTTAAGTGCACCGATGAGGGAAAAGTTGTTGAAGTTGTTGGAGGAATCAGTAAGGCGTGGTGAGTTTGATGATGCGATTTTCCTTGCGCGGGGGGTGCCCAAGAGGCTGCGCCGTCTTGCGGCATCGTTCGCCACACCCCAAATCGCCCCATATGATGAGGCGCAAACTATGCTGGATATGCAGGCACAGCAGAAGCGCTTCAACCCACAGGATCTTAAAGCGCTACCTCTGGCTTTAATGTCTCCTGCGACTGTCAACAAGATTTTGCTGAACCAAATCTGGGGGAAGAAGCGCAAGTGGTTTTCGGGGTTTGCTTTGGGCGGGGATGAGAAGTTATGGCTGGCGGCGGTTATCAGTAGCGTTGTTGCTGCAAAAGGTTCTGTTCTGAGAAGTAGTTGGTTGACGAAGGCGTGCCGAATGCTTGCGATTCGGACGAAGGGGAAAGGCTGGCGGCGTTTCTTTGCCACATTCTTCAAGGTGCTGTCGGAGCACAGGGGTGCCGTAGGGACGCTGTGCGTGGAGGACTTTTTCCGTGAGATGATGTCAACGCCGTATGGGAAGCGTCTTTTAAGAGATGCGTGGCGCGCTTATGTTGACAACCTCGGTGAGACGCCTTCCGCCTCCTATATCGCTGCTGGGCTGTTATTCTCCTACACAGAATATAAGAGCAACCTTGCGGAGTTGCTGGCGTGGCTGCTTTCACGCAACCGGCATTGCCGCGACGCCGTTCTTGCCGCACTGACCTGTTCGGACTGGTGGGGATACTTACAGCCGAGCCCGTCAGTAAGACGGCTTTCTGCGGCACTTCAAAGGCTGGCAAGTGACCCCGTTTACACCGCTCTGGCGGTTCGTGCTCATGACAGCGCCTTATCGGGAGTCACCCCGCTCTCTGTGCGTCTCGGTTTGCCGCCTGTGGGGGGAGAGGCTCTGGACTCCTTTTCCCATGATGTTGTGATGAAACTGCTCCATAACGCTGCTGATGCTGTCAAGCGCTGCCCTGTTTCCAGCAACACCCGAACGCTGCTTGCTATTGTTGAGCATCTTTACTGGCAGTGTGGGTTGGATGATGTGCGGGATGAGGTTTGCGATACCATAATGCGGGCACTGAAACGCCTTCCTCCCCTTAATGAGGGTGAAAAAAGGGAGGTTTTGGTGTCGCTGTTTCAAATCGCATATATGTTGGGGCATCGTCTTGCCTCTGATGTAGCGATAAAACTCATTGAGATTTTGTGTCGCCAAAATCTTTCTCACTATCTGGTTCCGCCACATCTTGTTGCCCCTTTCATAGAATGTGCAAAGCGAATTCCACCTTCACTTATAATCAAACTGGCTGCTATGGAACCGCACCTTATTCCCAAACTCTACCTTCACCCATCAACACCGAAGGACATTCGTGATATGCTGCTGAAGCGGATGATGTTTGACTGGGAACTTGTTCGTGACTGTTCTGCGGACGAGGCTTTCTCGGTGATGGAAGATATCTCAAAGGTTGCGGCAGGGAAAGGGCAGGATGCTCTGACAGCGTTCTTCGCCCTTTGCGGACTGATTAGGTGGAATCCGCTCCGCAAGGAGCAGCAAGAAGCGCTTTGCCGTTTTCTCCTCGCAAGGGTTTCAAGCCTGAACAACCCCATTGCTGAAGAGTTGCTCCTCACTTCTGCTTTTTCTGCCGGTTCCGATACCACTTGGTCTATGCTCCGCTCTTTCACGGATTGGTTGAGCGGTCTCGCCGGGGAGCATATTCAAAGGATGGTGAGGACTTGGCGAGACACGGTGCGCTGGTTCCGCGATGTTGGGGGAACGCCCTGTGACCCGGCTTCGCTGCTTCTGTGCAGGGAAGCGCTGCTGCGGGGGGATATGTCCCTGCGCCGACTCGCTTTTTCCATACTTTCTGGTTTTAACAAGGGGATTTATGCAGAAGAGGCGCTGCCAAGGGTCTACGCGGGAAAGGGTGAGGAGTTCGTTTATCAGGAAGGGGTTCCGCACTGGATGGTCAGGGCGGTTGCACAGGCAAGAGCGCTGCTGGCGGAAGCCCTCCAGAAGGAGAGGGAGCCTATGTGGGTGAGGACGGGGCTTGAGGCGCTTTTTGTCATAAGTCAGGGGCAGGAGTTCCTGCTGGAGCCGACACTGTGCGCGCTTATGAAGCGCGGCAAGGATGTGATGCGTGCGGTTCTGGAGGTGCTGGCTAAGCACGACCTGCCGCCGCTGTCTGCAAAAACCGCCCTTGCACTCGCTGAAGAAGCCGAAGGCGCCTTGCAGGAGGGAATAAAGGAAGCCGCCACAGTTCTTGGAAAACTTGTGGAGTATCTGCCATTGAGGGCGGCGGAACACGCTTTGTCGGTGCTGTTTGACGCCTGCAGAGATTGCCGCGTTGCTGCTGACGCCGCCAACGCCTTCATCGCAGCCCTCCTTGACCGCATCACGAGTGAAAAACTGTTGAAATGGGCACTGCCGCGTGCCAAAGCGCTGCTGCACCATCCGCCAAACCTTGTTCTGCCAGAAATACCAGATGACTCTAATCCGCGTTGCCGTCAACTCGCCCTCAAATCCGCCATCGTCCTCTTCAACGCCACAAAACCATCCCCTCCATACGACGCCGTCAGAAGGCAACTCCTTTTCAGAATCCTGCGCCTGCGTCCAGAAAAACTTCCCAAAAACATAGCCGACTGCCTGCCCTTGCTGCTGTTTCAAACAGACCAAGACGGATATCCTTGTGCCTTCCGACACATCTATTCGGCGGGGTTGCTGCCCGTTGTGCTCCGAGTCTTCCCAAGGCGCTTTATCAACGAAATTTTCATCTACACGCTGATCTTTTCCTATGATGACACATCGGAAGTGGTGAAGATGTTTTTTGAAGCCGACAGTTTACCACAGAAATTTTCCGACCTTCTCTCTGTTGTCACAACAGAGCGATGACAGCGCCTGATATAGAATTTCTGTGAGGCAATGTGCAGGCGCGCGGTATGTGCGTTTACTCTTTTTACCGACGCCAGAGGCGGTCTATCAATTTCTTGGTCTGACGAATCGCCTCTGGATGGCGCATAAGGAGGATATCAACACCAGATATCAGCATACCTGCGGCGGTGACAGTCTCCCAGAGCGGTCCGCGCACACTCTCTGTGCCCCATTCTGGGAACTCGCTTTCGGGCGCTTTCGCCTCCTTAGCGCGCCACGCCTCGTGCCCAACCGTCGCCATCATCGGCAACGCCATCAACTTGTCACCACCAAGCCCCGCCAAACGCTGCCTCTCCTGTATGCTGTAAACATACTCAAAGCCGTATCCCAACGCCCCTGTTGTTTGGAACATCACTATCCGCTCAAGCGGAAACTCCATATCCGACAACAAAATATTGACCTGTTTGCCAATGTTTATGTCAAGGGGGGCTTCAGAGATGATGCAGTGTTCGTCAGCCTGAGCGACCGCACAAAGCGTTTTATAGTTTTCCTGAGTGGCGGAGCCGAGCAGCGCCCGCTCACCCCTTAAAGCCTCCGAAACTTTCGGCATAATTTGGTTGTCCTTTTCTGCAGCGCCTGTGCCCCAGACGATGAGCGGCACACCCACCGACTCTTTCAGTTTTGTTGCCACCTCAACGGCGTGGTCGGCGGGACAGTCCCCAAAGTCGGGATGGCATCCCTGAAGTGTCACGCAAACCATATCAACGCCCAACTCATCAACGCAGTAAGCAGCCCATTTGCCGACATCGCCCCAGACATCCTTGTAGGCTTCCGCCAGCGCCGGCGCCCAGTCATCTGGTGTAACATCAATGATGTGTGCGGCAATAACGGGACGGTTGCCGTTGGCTTCCTCAAAGAAATGGAGCGGCAATCCTTTATGACCGCCCACCTTAACAACGCTGGTGCGCGTTCCACCCTCCTCCTTTGTAGCACCTATCTGCACCTCAACTATCTGGGCAGGCCAGGACTCCTTCACATCGGGTAACGCCATTGTCTCCACCTCCTATGATGGTTCCTCCTGGGTTGTTTGTTCCTTCTCAAAAACGCCGCTTATCTGTGAGAGTTTGTTGTAGCAGCCGCGGCAGACAAATATGGGTTTGTTATTCTCGCCAATAGTGATGCGGTCAAGGGGATGGCATATCGGCTCGTTGCAGCGACAGCAGAGCGCGGGATGTGCCTGTGGATAGGCTTTGCGGAGGTGTGCAAAGAGCCTTGGATTTGTCGTTGCCACCACCACCTTCTGTGTCCTGTAGAACACATCAAGGTCTTCTATTATCGGCATATCGGAGAAGGTTTTGACGAGGATGACGGTGACGCTGTCAAGCATAAGGGGGACGGCGTGGTAATGTTCGGCGAGGTCGCCGAAGGCAAGCCGTCTGACGGCAGGTGGCGCCTCCAGTTTACCCAGAACCTGATACTTACGCGCCAACTGTGTCACCCACGCCTTCCAAACCTGCTGCGATGTCACAAGCCCCCTTCGTCGCAAAATCTCGCCCAACAACACCCCTGTTTCGCGCTGCTCCTTCAACGCCTCCTCTATGTCCTCCCGCGTCACCAATCCTGCCTCAAGCAATATTTCACCTATTAACGGTGCCGGGCATATCACCTAACCCCCTCCTAACAGAGTCCCACAACCTCGCAAGCCCACTGATGCTGCGCCACAAGTTGCCCGGCTCAACTTCTACGCCAGTGTAGGGAATTTCCGCCACTATCTCAAGCGGAATCGCTTTTATTTTCTCCACAACTGCTTTCGGCGCTTCGCGATGCAACATATTCAGCACCGCGCACATCCGTTTTATGCCTATCGGCAGTTTTTCGGTTATGGAAGCGATGCGTTCTGCCGCCACAACACTGGCGCGGGTCGGCTGACACACCACCACCAGAAGGTCCACATCCTGCGTTGTTCTGCGGTTCAGGTGCTCCATACCCGCTTCGCAGTCCATCACCACATAGTCGTAGTCCTTTACCAGAACCTCAAGCACCCGCCGCAGAACATGGTTCACATAGCAGTAGCAGCCCGGTCCTTCAGGACGCCCCATCGTCAGAAGTGCAAAACCATCCGCTTCCACCAATGCTTCAAAAACGCCATACTCTATCAGGCGTTCTTTGCTCATCCCAGCCGGAATCTTCAACGCTTGTCGCATCACATCATCCCGCAAATCAGCGATTGTCTTTTTCACCTCCACCCCAAGAGCGAGGTCAAGGTTGTGATTCGGGTCGGCGTCCACCGCCAGAACCGACCCCGCTTTATGCTCCACAAGATAGCGCACAAGGTCCGCCGCCAGGGAGGTCTTTCCCACCCCGCCTTTTCCCACAAACGCGACCGTTGTCATCGTTGCTCCTCCTTTGCTGTCACTCTTTTATTATGCGCACAGTCTTCATATGGATTGGCTTTTTGGGGCGGTGGAGCGCCACCCGCCTGCCGTTTCCTGTTTCCACCCATCTCTCCTCCACCTCTACCGCCTCTATCTTACGCACCACATCCATTCCCTCAACCACCTGTCCGAAGACGCAGAATTTGCCGTCAAGGTGGGGACGCGGTGCAAGACAGATATAGAACTGAGAACCTGCAGAGTTGGGGTCTGCTCCCCGCGCCATCCCCACAGCACCTGTGATATGTTTATGCGGCGTTATCTCAAGCGGTATCGTCCATCCAGGACCTCCTGTGCCATCGCCCTTCGGACAGCCTCCCTGTATCACATGTCCCCGCACAATACGATGAAATGTTAGACCGTTATAGAAGCCGCTTTTTGCCAGTTTAATGAAGTTGGCACAGGTCTTCGGCGCATCTTTTTCATAAAGCAACACCTTAATCGTGCCAAAATCGGTCTCAATCAAAGCATATGTCTTGCTCTGCGCACATCCCAAAACAGAGACAAAGGCGGTTATCAAAACCAGACCACGCATATGAGGCTCCTTAAAAACATAGAATTGTAACGAACAGGCAGCCAAAAGTGGAGTTACCTTGCCGAAAAAGCGGCAAAAGGTTATAATTTGCAATAGAGGTGATGGGGGAAGTGTATGTTACGGTTGCCGGACTGGCGAGACGCCTATGTTCGGGGAGTCCGCGTCTTTTTGCGGGTGGATTTCAATGTTCCTGTGGAGGGGGGCAGGGTCAGGAACGATTTTCGTCTGCGGATGACCATACCGACGCTTACGGAGTTGCGCGTTCGCGGTGCGCGGCTTGTGGTGGCGTCTCATCTTGGACGCCCAAAGGGCAGACGCGTTAAGAGTCTGTCTCTGCAACCCGTGGCGGAAGCGCTTCAGAAACTGCTTGATTATCCCGTTAAGTTCGTTGATGAGATAACAGGAGAACATGTCTATACCCTCTCGCTCAAATTGAAAGAAGGTGAGATTATGCTGCTTCAGAACCTGCGTTTTGATGGGGGTGAGGAGAAGAACGACGAGGATTTTGCCAAGCGTCTTGCCCGCCTTGCCGACATATACATCAATGACGCCTTTGGGACGCTCCACAGAAAGCACGCCTCCGTCTGCGCCATAACGAGGTTTTTGCCTTCATATGCGGGTCCGCTTGTCTTGAAGGAGACGGAGGTTTTGATGCGTGTGCGCACGGAGCCCGACAGACCGTTTGTGGCGGTCTTCGGCGGTGCCAAGGTTGCAGACAAAATAGGACTTATAAAGCAGTTCTTGAGAACCGCTGATGTGGTGATAGTGGGAGGGGCTATGGCTTACACATTTCTTGCGGCGAAAGGGGTTGGGGTGGGTAAGTCGCGGGTGGAGAAGGAGTATCTGGATGAGGCGAGGGAGACTCTGGACGAGGCGCGACGGATGGGACGGGTTTTTGCGCTTCCTGAAGACCACATCGCCGCCCCATCGTTCAGCGCCGATGCTGACCCAGTTTTGTGCGGTCGCGAAATCCCCGACAACCTGTTGGGACTTGATATAGGTCCAAAGACAGTGGACCGATTTTCATCGCTTCTTCGTGACGCGAAGATGGTTTTGTGGAACGGACCGATGGGGGTGTTTGAGTGGGAGCGTTTTGCGGAAGGGACAGCCAACATAGCACGCGCAATAGGGCGACTACGCGCTTATTCGGTTATCTGTGGAGGCGACACCATAGCCGCGGTGGAGCGATACGGCAATATTGACCGATTCTCTTATGTTTCAACAGGTGGCGGCGCGGCGCTTCAGTTCCTCCAAAACCCCCATCTTCCAGGCATCACCGCGCTTCTTGAGAGGAGGGATGCAGAGTGAGTGAGGCGAAAAAGACAGGTGGTATGGACAAGGGGTCGTGGGTGCTGATGATGCTCGCCTTTGTCTTCGGTGTTCTGCTTGTGATGGCGTTGTGCACGCCGCGCAAGACGGGTCTGGCTGGTGGGGCGTTAAGGGTGTTTTCGGTTTCCGCGCTGGGGGATGGCAGGGTGGTGGCAGTTCTTGAGGATGGGACAGTGGCGGTTCTGCGCACCAGCAGCACAGGATTTGTTGTGGAGGCGGAATACAGGTTGAAACGGCAGGGTGGTAGGCTGTTTGCGGAGCGCCTTGGTGGCGGCGAGGCGGTCTTTCAGGCGCAAAAAGGACTGTTTGAGCGGTTCTGCAATCAAGGGAAAGTGGAGGCGGCATTAGATGTGGGGCGGCAACTCGCCCAAGGAGAGGGCTTTTCCTATCTGCGGGAGCAGTTGGGGAAGGAGGGAGTATGCGGCGATGTGGCGGCATTGGTGCTGGGGGAGCGTGGCGACAAAAGCGCCGCAAAAAGACTGCTGCAGATGCTGTCTGCGGGCAGAATGCGTGAAAGGGTTGTGGCGGCACTGACCGCGCTCACAGGAAAAACCCCACCACAAGACCAAGACCCACTTCAGTTTTACAAAAATCTGCTTGGAGAAAAGTGATGAGCGAGGAAAAACCTTGTGTGCGACCATTGGATGTTGTTCCTGTTCAGACAGGTGAACAGATGGCGTTTCTTCTGCGTGACCCTGAAGGCTTAACGGATGAGGTGATGGTCATCAGCCCGTTGGCGTTCTATCTGATGGCGCTGATGGACGGCAGTCGCGGTGTGCTGGATATTCAGGTGGACTTTGCGCGGCGCTTCGGCACCATCATCCCCAGCGAAAAGATTGAGGAGTTGGTGGCGCAACTTGACAGACATCACCTGCTTGAGAACGACAGTTACCGCAGTTGGCGCAACGAAATAGTAGAGGAGTTTCGCAAGGCTCCATTGCGGGAGGCGCGTTTTGCAGGCGCCGCATATCCCGCCGAGACCGACGGCATTAAGAAGATGCTCACATCCTTCTTTGAGGGTGTGGAGAGCGCTCTTGATGTTCCACCCTGCGCCCTTGTTGCTCCCCACATTGACCTGCAGCGCGGGAAAGGCTGTTTTGCCGCCGCTTATTCTACACTCAAAAACATCCAAACACCTGCGACATTTATCCTGCTCGGCACCTGCCACACCCCTATGGAGGAGCCATTCTGCCTTACAAAAAAAGATTTCAAAACCCCGCTTGGTGTGGCAAAAAACGCCGACGAAACCGCCGCAAAACTGCTTGATAAAATGAAATGGCTGGGGCAGGATGAGTTCAGCCATCGCGGTGAGCATTCAATTGAGTTTCAGGTTCTGTTTCTGCAACATCTGCTTGACGGCGCAGATTTTCGTATTCTGCCTGTCCTCTGCGGCGGTTTCCATCGCTATATGCAGGAGGGGAAGAGTCCAGATGAGGACAAGCGGGTGCAGGAGTTTCTTGGCGCGATGCGGGATGTGTTGAGCAGTGTTGAAAACCCTATTCTGATAGCAGGTGCTGATTTGTCGCATATAGGACGCCGATTCGGGGATGGTGTGACGATGCAACAGTCGGTTCTTGACTGGCTGCGAGAGCAGGACGAAAAGATATTGTCGCTTGTTGAAAAAGGAGACGCAAACGGACTGTTTGAGGAAGTGGCAAAGGAACGCGATGCCAGGCGTATCTGTGGTCTTCCACCGATATGGACACTGCTTGAACTGTTGCCTACAGATGCGAGCGGCAAAACAATAAAATATGAGCAGTCAGTGGAGAAAGAGACTGACTCGGTTGTCACCTTTGCTGCTATGGTGTGGAGGCGTGATGATGGTTGAGACAACACAGATTGAAGCGGCAAGAAGAGGCGTTGTGACTGAGCAGGTGCGACAGGTGGCGCAGAAGGAAGGACTGGATGAGGATGTTGTGCGCCATCTGGTCGCGGAAGGCAGAATAGTGATTCTCTACAACCCTAACCACAGCAACGGTGGTGCTGTGGCGGTGGGACATCCTGCACGCACAAAGGTCAACGCCAACATCGGCACATCTGAGGACCGTATGGATGTGGATTTGGAGTTGGCGAAGTTGCGCGCGGCGATTGCTGCCGGCACCGACACCGTTATGGACCTCTCCACAGGCGGAGATTTGGACAAAATACGCCGCCAAATCATAGCCGAATCCTCCGTTCCTGTAGGCTCTGTGCCCATATACCAGACGGTGAAAGAGACGGTGGGAGCAGGCGGCGAGGTCTGGGAGTTTGATGCGGATGCGCTTTTTGCAGACATAGAAAAGCACGCCCGCGACGGAATATCGTTTGTAACCGTTCACTGCGGTGTCACCCGCGCCTCTCTTGAACGCCTCCATAAGCAAGGGCGTATTATGGGGATAGTCTCCCGCGGCGGCGCATTCCTTGCCCGCTACATTGAAGAAACAGGACGCGAAAACCCCCTTTATGAGCAGTTTGACCGCCTCCTTGATATAGCAAAAAAATATGACCTAACACTTTCTCTGGGGGATGGATTGCGTCCGGGTTGCCTTTCAGATGCCACCGACCGCGCCCAGATTGAAGAGTTGATAACTCTGGGCGAGTTGCGCAAAAGGGCACTGGAGGCGGGCGTTCAGGTGATGATTGAGGGACCAGGACATATACCGCTCAATCAGGTGGAGGAGAATATGCGTCTGCAGAAGGAGTTGACAGATGGGGCGCCGTTTTATGTTCTGGGTCCTGTTGTGATTGATATAGCACCGGGATTTGACCATATAGTGGCGGCGATAGGTGGTGCTGTGGCGGCGTTGTGCGGCGCAGATTTCCTTTGTTATGTGACCCCCAGTGAGCATATCAGGTTGCCGGATGTGGAGGATGTGGTGGAGGGTGTTGTGGGTGCGCGGATAGCGGCGCACGCGGCTGATGTGGCTCTGGGTATCGCAGGTGCCGCAGAAAAGGACAGAGAGATGGCGCTTGCCCGCGCATCGCTTGACTGGAAAACGCAAGAAAGACTGGCTATTCATCCTCACCGATTCCGAGCCATCCGCGCCTCAAGCACCCCACGCGACCCGAAAGTTTGCACTATGTGTGGCAGATTTTGCGCTCTTAAGGTTTTCAAGCATAAGGAGTAAATTTACAGTCGGTTATGCAGTTACGCAACCATACGAACGCATCAATCCCACAAACCTCCATTTTATTACTTACTACTGCCTTGGTTCTATCCGTTGGGTTCCTTATAATAGCAGGAATGCCAAAACCGTTTTCACGGTTTTATTTCCTCAAATTTGATATCGTCTCCTGCTATCTTGTATGCGAACAAACGCACACCTCTGTTAGAAAAATCGCTGTTTGCAGCCTTTATTTTTGCGCTTTTGCGAAAATCAAAAGCGATTAAAGTAGGCTGCACACTTTCTATTCGCCCTCCAGCCAACCTGCCTGCCACCCATTTTGAATAGTTGATAAGTTGGCTCACATCTTTATCGGTAGCCTCTCCTCGTTTGAGTTCCATGACAGTGAACTTATACCTGAACGGATAGCCAGTATAACTGGCGTTTTTGTGATAAACGAGAATATCCATATGTTTTCTGGTAATATAATAGGGGACATTGTTGGCGAACCACTCTATATCTTCAGCAGGACCAAACACTTCTCTAACACTTTCACAACTCTTATCGTCAATATGCGACACTAACCACGCCCTCAGAACATCCTCTAATACCACCCTGCCATTACGACTTAACTTGCTCAAACGCAACTCTATCTTGCGCCTCTCACTCTTCTTGACGGGATAAGTCTTCATGGTATCGGGCTTATCAACCGCGTTCCCGTTCAGTTCCACAAGCAGTTCTACAAGAACCTCTGCTGTTTCGGGATTCACCGTATTCATTCCTCTGGGTCCTTGCACCTTCCTGTAGAACCAGCCCCAACATTTTGACTCGTAATCTTTGGAGGAGAATAAAAGGTCTTCTGGAACAGGTGTGGGAAAATAACTTAAGCATTCTATCTCAATCCTCAACGGCCATTTACCATCCACGCAGCCAATGGTTCTAGTATCAAAGAACGGTTCACTCTTTACTTTATAAACACCGTGAAAACCAACCCCGCGCTCATATAGAAATGCTATATCACCTACTCTCGTGTTCAGGATATCAGCAATCATCCTCAAATACGGCTTCTTGTTCGGATATTTCAGACTCTCTTGTATTACTTCGTCGTAGTTTTGAGGAATATTCTTTGTTCCAACTCCCCAAAAACCATTGTCGCGCACCACAGGGAAAGTATCTTTATCGGTTATGAGAACATGCGCCCTCATATTTCAACGCCTCAAAAACATAATTGATTTATGTCTACAACAATTTTCCGCCTTTGCCGCCTCTTCGCACCATAGTTATATTAGCCGTTGAGGAGGGAAAGTTCAAGCGCATCGGGCTGATGGGGCGGATGCCATCCACAGATGATGCAGGCGCTACTCTGTGTCAACAAACCGTAAAGTTTTTGATTAAGTTCTGCGATTGCTTTCATTTGTCCTCGCCACGCTTAAGAACAGCAAGAAACGCGCTCTGAGGCATCGTCACACGCCCCACCTGCTTCATACGCTTCTTCCCCTCACGCTGCCTTTTTAAGAGTTTCATTTTGCGTGTTACATCACCACCATAGCATTTGGCAGTCACATTTTTGGCAAGGGGTCTGATGTTTTCACGGGCAATAATGCGGCTGCCTACCGCCGCCTGTAATGTCACCTGAAATAGATGGCGTGGTATCTCCTTTTTAAGAATTTGCAAAATTCGCTTGCCTGTGTGGTAGGCTTGTTGGCGGTGGACTATGACAGAGAGCGGGTCAACGCGTCTGCCGTGCACCAGTATATCCAGTCTGACGAGGTCGGAGGGTTCAAAGCCTTTGAACTCATAGTCCATGGTGGCGAGTCCGCGTGTGACCGATTTCAGGCGGTCGTAGAAGTCGTAGATGATTTCCGCAAGCGGGAGGCGGTATATGAGGAGGGAGCGTGTGGGTGAAAGGAACTGTGTGGAGATGAGTTTGCCGCGGCGGGAGTCGCAGAGGCGCATTACAGAGCCTATCAGGTTGTTGGGCAGGACGATAGAGACCTCAACGATGGGCTCGCGGATTTCGGCGATTTCGGCGGCGTCGGGCAGTTTGCTGGGCGCATCAATCGTCTCCACCTCGCCGCTCTTTCTGACAACCTGATACTGCACTGATGGCGCTGTCTGCACCACCCCGACATTCAACTCCCTCTCAAGTCGTTCCTGTGTTATTTCCATATGGAGCAGCCCCAGAAAGCCGCAGCGGAAGCCCAGCCCCAGGGCTTCCGAAAATTCCGGCTCCCAGAAGAGGGCGGCGTCGTTGAGGCTCAACTTCTCAAGCGCCCGACGCAGTCGCTCACTTTCGGTTTCTATGTCAGGGTAAAATGAGCAGAACACCATCGGTTTTGGCTCCCGATACCCGGGGAGCGGCTCAACATCGGCGCCAGCGTAGGTGATGGTGTCGCCAACACGCACATCCCGTATCTGCTTTATGCCGGCAATAAGGTAGCCGACTTCACCGGCGGAAAGCGATTGGGTCGGTTCCATCTTGGGGCGGAAGATTCCGACTTCCTGCACTTCGTAAGTTCTGTTTGTGGCGAGTGTTCGGATTTTGTCGCCTGCGCGGATGGTGCCGTCAAAGACGCGTAGATAGACGATGACTCCGCGGTAGTCATTGAACTGTGCGTCAAATATGAGCGCACGCAGCGGCTTTTCAGCGTTCCCCATCGGCGGCGGCACCCTCCTTGCCACCTCCTCTATCAGGTGCTTCACACCCTCACCTGTCTTGGCGCTTATCTCAAGAACATCTGCGGAGTCAATTCCCAGAATTGTCTCCAGTTCAGCACGCACCTCGTCTGGACGCGCGACTGGTAGGTCTATCTTGTTCAGCACGGGGATTATCTCAAGGTCTTCCTCCAGCGCCAGATAGAAGTTGGATATGGTTTGTGCTTCCACACCTTGAGCGGCGTCCACCAAAAGCACCGCCCCCTCACACGCCTTAAGACTCCTGCTCACCTCATAGGAGAAGTCCACATGTCCTGGGGTGTCTATCAGGTTGATGCGGAAAAGAGAGCCGTTTATGTTGTAGTCAAGGGCGACCGCCGCCGCTTTTATCGTTATCCCCCTTTCCCGCTCCAAATCCATTGAGTCAAGCAGTAGGTCGGCGTGCTCCACAATCCCCGCCTGCTCAATGAGCCTGTCAGCCAATGTGCTTTTGCCGTGGTCAATATGCGCAATAATGCAGATATTGCGTATCTGCCGCTCCATCACACCTCCCCTCTCTTTTTCTGCTGTCCACCGCGGCTTTGCGCTATTCTGTAGCGCCGCCCTATCTCTTCAGATATTGTCTTAAAGACCCCCTCCACATCACCCCATATTTCCCTTTCTCCTACAAGACCGGCTGCCAGAACGCCTACGACCCGCCTCTCTACTTCTATCGGCACCGCAATACAGGTGCCGCCGCGCTTTTTGCCCCATAAGTCGCCGAGGGTTTCAGCGCATACAGGCTCCCCTTTTTGCGCTGCCTTCCCCGCAACCCCTTCCCCCACCTCAAGCCGCATCTTCATACCATACTCCCCACTTAAGGCAACAAGTTCCAACCTTCCCCGACGCAGCCAGTAGACTCCTGCCCAGTCAAAACCTGCGCTTTCGGTGAGTTGGGTGCACACCTGTTCAAGGAAGGCGCCGAACCGTGCCTTCAACTCCCGAATCGCCTCCACACTACGACGCAGTTTCTCAATCAGAGTGGCATCTCCTTCCGCTTTCTGACATAATTTTATCCGTTCTTTGGGCGATATGGTATGGTGGTTGTGATTTCTGGTCCCAGTGGTGTGGGCAAAACAACGATAGTGAAGAGGATACTTAAGCGTCTTGGTTTTTTGCGTCTTTCGGTTTCGGCTACGACAAGACCGCCGCGACCTGGTGAAAAGGACGGTGTTGACTACCATTTCGTCAGCCGAGAAGAGTTTGAGAAGATGATAAGGGATGGGGTGATGCTTGAGTGGGCGCAGGTTTATGGGAACCTTTACGGAACGCCTATTTCGGAGGTTGAGAAGGCACAGAAAGACGGTAAGGTGCTTCTGCTTGACATTGAGATAGACGGGGTGGAGCAGTTGCGCAAGAAGGGGATAAAGGGGGTCTATATTCAGATAGTGCCGCCGAGTATTGAGGAGTTGAGGAGGAGGTTGCAGAAGCGTGGGACAGAAAGCGAGGATGTGTTGGAGCGGCGGCTTAAGCGGGCGGCGAAAGAGTTGGCGAGAAAGGAGTTGTTTGACTTTGTGGTGGTAAACGACGACCTTGAGCGGGCGGTGGATGAGGTTGAGCGCATAGTGCGCGGATGTGTCCGCCACAGGCAGGATGCTTGACGGATGGGGTCTTGTTTTGTAATATGGCAGAGACTTGTGTGGAGAGATGGCGATGGAGATGGAGGTAAGATGCGGCAATTGTGGGAATGCGTTTAAGGTGACGCCGAGTGAGGAGTCGCGGGCTGTTAAATGCCCCAAATGTGGGGGGGAGGTCTTTGTTCCGGCGGCATTGGGGGGTGCGGATGTGCATCACCTGCCTCCACCGCCGCCTCCAACACCATCCAGGCGCATTCTGACAGGTGTTGAGGCGATGGCGGTTGTGATTGTGGTGGGAGTTGTTGTTGCCGGTGCCATTTTCTGGGCAACGCGCAAGCCAAGTCATCAACCCAAACCGCCGCCAACTCATCCCCCAAAGACCCCCGTTGTCTCTGTCTCACCAGAAAAGAAGAGCGCGGAAGAGTGCCTGCGCCGAATGAGCGAGGTGGCGTCGGCGCTGCGAAAATACAAAGAGAAGTTTAAGCACTTTCCACAGGACCTCTCCGCTCTGGTCAGAGCAGGACTCTTAAAGGATGAGCAGTTGGGGTGCGCCAAAGGGCGCTATGCTTACTTCATAAAAGAGGCGATTGCTGCCAAAGAGGAGGGCATCCTTGATGCGCCGCTGCTTGTGGCGGACTCCGTCGTCGGCGCTCATATGGGCAAGCGCAACGCCATAACCCTCCAACTTGAGGTTGTCACACTTGATGAGGCAGTGGTTAAAGAGCGTTTGAGTGTGGCAAGGAAAGCGCTCAAGAAACGGCAGCAGGAGAAAGCGCGCAGGGAGCGAGAGAAGATGGTGCGGCAGGAGCGCGCCAAAAAGGCATACGCTGATGTTCTTGCCCTTGTGAAGGCGACCAAATATGAGGCGGCGAGGATGGCGCTGAAACGCCTGCAGGAGGAGTTCGGCGATACCGAGTTTGTGAAGAAGAACGCCGCCGGGATAAAGGCGCTTGGTGAGCGCATTGAAGGGATGCTGCTCCTTGAGCAGGCACGGGCGCTGGTGGAGAAACATCAATTTGATGCTGCCAAGGAACTCTATAAGAAACTGTCAGGAAAGGAGGGGTTAGGACGGAAGGTTGAGGACGAACTTGACTTGGTGGCGCATTATAGGCGTGCGCTGGAGTACCGAGCCGCAGGCGACCTTGAAAACGCGCGCAAATCGCTCGCCCTTCTTAAGGACAAAACGAAAGAGCCGTTCTGGCGGAGACTGGTGCGAGTGGCGGAACAAGAGGTGGAGTCGTATGAGGGGGCGGCAAGGCGCCTTTTGAAGGCGGCGCAGGAGGCGTTGAAGAAAGGGGAGGGGCAGCGGGCACTGGCGTTGTGCGAAGAGTTGGTCTGGTGCTACAGGTTTGCGGAGGCAGCCAAGAGCGCCGCCGCGCTCAAAGAAAAAGCGCTAAAAGCCGCAAAACTTTGGGTCAGGTTCGCCTCACGCTCCGCAAGAGCCCTCCTCCTTGAGGGTAACGCTGCACAGAAGAAGAAAATCTTTGCCGCTGTTGACCGCGCTCTCAAATTCCTCGCCTCCGCCCAGAACGAAAAAGGTTACTGGACTCCTGAGGTGCGGGGACCCAGCGCCGCCGAACCAGAAGCCGTCACCGCCGCCGTCCTCCTCGCCTTCCTCACCGAAGGCAACACCCATAAATCGGGGAAGTTCTATAAGGTGGTGTCGGCGGGTCTGCAGTGGCTCAAGTCGCGTCAGCGAGATGACGGCTATATAGGCTCGGGCAAACTCCCCTCGCGCCGTTTCAGCCACGCCCTCGCAACCCTCTATCTCGCCGAACTCTACGGCACCACCCGCGACCCTGATGTCAAAGCCATCCTACGCAAAGCGGTTGAGTTCGCGCTCAAGATAAGAACGCCAGGTAAAGGCTGGAAGCGGTCAGATGCCGATGCAAGCGATGATACGATGCTGACAGCGTGGATGCTGCTCGCCCTTTCTGCAGCGCGGCGGTATGAGCCTACGCTCCTCAACTGGAGCGGCTATGAGAATGCGCTGCGAGTCTTTGATGAGCGCATAGACAGCCGCGGACGGCTCGGCTACAGAAAACCCAAACAAGGCGTCGTTGAGAGAACATCCCTTGAGTTTCAGGAGATGCTGATAAGAACGGCAGCCGCAGCCTTCGCCCGTCTCATCACCACAGGCGATTTTACAAATCTGAACCTGAAAAAGTCGGTCAACTTCATTGACACCGTCAAGCCGCGCAAAGACGACAGAAACCACCTATATTGGTTCTTCGCAACGCACCTTATGTGGTATCAGGGAAGCAGATTCCGGCTGTTTTGGGCGCCGACAATGCGGGCGCTCCTTGACCTGCAGATAACAGAAGGCAAGTTTGCCGGTTCCTGGGACGCTTCTGTTGCGTGGAGCGGCTTCCGTGGCGGCAGACTCTTTGACACCGCGCTTTCGGTTCTGACTCTCAACACGCCGCTTTTCCGTTTCGGCGGACTCGGTGCCGAAAAACCCAAAACGGAAGGTAAACCCGTCAAAATCATCTGCAAGGACGGCTCCATTCGGCGTGGCTTCCTTGTTAAAGAAACCCCAGATGCGGTGGTCCTCAAAACAAAAGGAGGCAGCGTCAGGATTCCCCGTGAGGAGATAAAGGAGATTGAAGAGGTGAAAGAAACCCCCAAGCGGTAAGGAGAGTCGGATGTCTGACCGTGGCGTAACGCCTATGGAGCAGGATTATGCGGCGTGGTATACCGACATTGTGCTGCAGGCTGAACTGGCGGACTACGCTCCTGTGCGCGGCTGCATGGTCATCCGCCCCTACGGCTATGCACTCTGGGAGGCGATAAAGGACGAACTGGACAGGCGCATAAAATCGTGTGGGGTGGGTGGGCGCTACCATCAAAACGCCTACTTCCCGTTGTTCATTCCACAATCACTGCTTCAGAAGGAAGCCGAGCATGTGGAAGGGTTTGCGCCCGAATGTGCGGTGGTGACCTATGGCGGCGGCAAAAAACTTGAAGAGCCTCTCTATGTGCGACCCACAAGCGAAACCATTATGTATAAAATGTTTGCCAAATGGATACAATCCTGGCGTGACCTGCCACTTCTGCTCAACCAGTGGGCAAACATCGTTCGCTGGGAACTCAGAACGCGCCTTTTCCTGCGCACACTGGAGTTCCTCTGGCAGGAAGGACACACCGCCCACGCCACCCACGAAGAAGCCCTCAAAGAGTGTCTGATGATTCTCAACGATGTCTATAAAGATTTTGTGGAAAACCACCTCGCAATACCTGTGCTTTCAGGACGCAAAAGTGAAGGGCAGAAATTTGCTGGCGCTGTCACCACCTACACCCTTGAGGCGCTGATGCAGGACGGCAGAGCGTTGCAGATGGGCACAAGCCACGATTTGGGACAGAATTTTGCCCACGCTTTCGGAGTCAGATTCCAAGATAAGGACGGCAACCTCCGTTATGTCTGGCAGACATCCTGGGGTGTCTCCACGCGCCTTATAGGTGCCGTCATTATGGCGCACTCCGACAACAAAGGGCTTGTTCTGCCGCCAAGAATCGCCCCTGTGAAATGCGTTATAATTCCCATATATAAGTCTGACGAGAAGGAGAAGGTGCTGTCGGCAGCACACAAATTGCACTCCGCCCTCGCTGAACGCTTCGGACAAAGCGCCGTTGTCCTTGACGACCGCGACCAGTTCAAACCCGGCTGGAAGTTCGCGGAGTGGGAGTTGCGCGGCGTGCCACTACGCGTTGAAATCGGTCCCCGTGACATTGAAGCATCGCAGTTCGTCCTCGTCCGCCGCGATGACCCCTCAAAACTCAAATTCCCACAATCCGCACTCACACAAACCGTTGAACACCACCTCAACGCAATGCAGAACGCCCTGTATGAGCGCGCAAAACGCTTCCTCAACTCAAAAACCTCTTCCGCCGACGACATACACACCCTCGGCGAAATCGTTGACTCCCAAGGCGGCTTTGTCTTCGCACCGTGGTGCGGCTCCGTTCAGTGCGAAAATACTGTTCAGGAACAGACAAAAGCAACCGTGCGCTGTATCCCCTTTGACGCCAAAGAACCCTCTTCAGATACCAAATGCATCGCCTGTGGAAAACCCGCAAAATGGATTGTGCCTTTTGCAAAAGCGTATTGATTTTTGAGCCTCAAAGTGCGTCTGTAAGATAAAAGCGCTTTGCAGGAGGAGCAACAATGCGAACCGTTGTCTGTTTTGTGGCAGTTCTCGCCTGCGGTCTTTGCCTTGCATCCCCTGAAACAGTGACCCTTGAGGGGATATTGTGGGAGCCGACACTTGAC
The DNA here is from genome assembly GCA_964584815.1 of uncultured Planctomycetota bacterium. GTDB lineage: Bacteria > Planctomycetota > SKW154 > SKW154 > SKW154 > CAZPBO01. The sequence continues at coordinate 11,578 of CAZPBO010000010.1, read as the reverse complement.
GCGGAATTCCGCACCGATGCATCAGGTCTTACAGGCACCAAACTTACCCCCACAGACCTCAACTGGGACCCAACCACCGAAACCTACGGCGCCCATATACGGCTCTCCTTCTTCGGACTCGCCATTTGCAGACTCTCATATCACTCCCTCTTCTTTGAAGGCACAACAACCTTAAGCCAAAACATTGTCGTGGATGACCAGGTCTTTCTTGCCGGCACATCATTCCACTCAAGTCTTTTAATGGAGCGATACGGGCTTGGCGTTCTCGCTCCCCTTATACCGCTGCCTGTCGTGAAGATAAACCTGGGAGTCTATCTTGGCGCGACACGGTATATCTTGCGTGGCACGGGAACCATCCTCGCGGTGCCTCCACGCCAAGAAACCGTCACCATTGACACCTATATGCCGATTGCCGCCCCAATGCTTGAGGTCACCGCCCGTATCCCAGGCATCCGTTGGTTGAGCGGCATAGCAAGCGTCGCCTTCATTGCTTACAACGAAAAAGACCAGAAAGTCGGACGCTACCTGCGCATAAAGGCTGCTCTCCGTTTTGCCCCAGGTCCCATATTCGCCGCCGAAGCAGGATTCCTCTCCCAATCCACCGACTATGAGGACAAAGACCCCAATGAGGGATTCAAATTCCACGAGGTGACAACAGGCTTTTTCTGCGGAGTTACAGTTTCGTTCTAATAGCGCGCAAACTGGGGCATTTCCTCTCCTTACGGGAATTTTCTGTCAAAAGGTTTTTTTGTTGTTGCATTGGCGGCGGTGTAGATAACATATTATCGTGTTTTGTGTGATTATAGGGGGGTGACCTATGAAATCGCTACGACTCATCGCCGTTATCAGCGTTTTCCTTCTTGCGGGTGTGGTGCTTGCCCAGCAGCAGAAAGAGCAGGAGGGGAAAAAGGCTGCGCCTCCGAAACCCAAGAAAGAGAAGGTGGAGAGGCTTAAACCGCGTTTGGTGACGGCTGCGACCAGAACTCCACTTCCGCTTGAGGACATCCCTGCGAGCGCTGCTGTTGTGGACAAAGAGCGGGCGGAGGTGCTGGGTTTTTCCACGGTGGACGACTGGTTGCGGTTTGTGCCGGGGCTTTATCGCAGGCGCACGAAAGGGTTTATGGATTCTCTGGCTGGTGTGCAGTTGAGGGGATTCAAAGGGCGGGAGCGCACCCTTTGCCTTTTTGATGATATCCCCATACACACAGGTTATACGGGTGTGCCGTATCTGGATATGTTGATTCCGTATGAGATAAAGCGGATAGAGGTGGTAAAAGGACCGTTTTCGGCGCTGTATGGTGGACACGCGATGGGCGGGGTGGTGAAGGTTGTTCCTGAACAGATACCACCCAAGCCTGCGGTTCGTGCGGTTCTGACTTGCGGCAATCTCGGCACCACGCTTCTTTACGGCGGCTACAGTTTCTGGGCGGTGAAGCGGCGTCTTGCTTTCCGCCTCGGCTACAAAACAAAATCTACAGATGGCTATGAGTCAGAATATGCGGTCAAAAGCGCAAAAGATGGTTCAAGCGGCACCCCTGTCACGGGTTGGATACGCACAACCGACAGAACAGGAAAGAAGACTTATTATATTTTGGGGCATCGTGGTGGTCGTAACACTTGGTTTGACCAGGCGTTTTCCCTGCGCGCGGTCTGGATGCCCACCGAAAAAACTCGTCTTGCTCTCCAGACAGTCAGAAGTGAATACAGATATGACTACACAAACGACCGCGCCAGCATCCTGCGCGACGCTTCCGGCAACATCGTCTACAGTGGTGACCCTTCCCAAGGCTACAAGGTGACCTTCAACGACGGCGGCACCGACAAAGAGATAACCCTTCACGAAGGCGATTTCCTTAAAGGACCTGGTGGACAGACGCTTTGGCTCCATTTGCTCTCCTTTAAGACATTTTTCTCGGATGAGGCGAACCTTAAGGCGTGGGTTGGGGTGGTTGATGTGCTGCGAGATTACTGGTTCTCTCCCAGCAGTTCAAAATCCAAGTTGGACGGCACAGGCGAGGGGGACTTCAACCTAACGCCATCTTTTGGGCTTGAGACGGGGGTGCAGTTTATGCGTCGTTTCGGCAAAGGCGCAAGGCACAGGTTCATTTGCGGGGCGACATATGACAGAAACCGTGCTCGTTCCACAACCTACACCCTCATCAACTGGCTTTACTCCTCCTCAAAGAGCGGTGTTTTGCGCCGAATGTCGGGCAAAGCAGCCCTTTATGGGCTTTATACGCAGTTTGAAATTGCGCTTTCGGAGAAATGGGTTGTTGTTCCGGCGTTGCGGTATGACTGGTGGCGCACATACGATGGGGAGACCTACGACCAGACGGCTGGTTTTACGAAACAGCCTGCAAGAACATCAGATGCGGTCTCACCCAAATTCAGTTTCCTGTTCAAGCCGACAACTGGGTTGCGTTTTTACGGCTCATATGGTGGTGCTTTCCGCGCGCCGTCTGTATACGAACTCTACCGCACTTGGAGTTCTTCCTGGGGAACAATTTATGAAGGCAATCCTGACCTGAAGCCGGAGAAAGTGTTGGGGATTGAATTGGGTTTTCGCCTGACGACTCTAAAACTTTTGCCGTTTGGGGCGACCCATTTTGCCGGTGCTTATTTCAATATGAATATAGAAGACCTGATATATTATGAGACGGTGGCGCCAAAGCATAACCGCAGAACCAATGCGGGCAAAGCACGCAACGAAGGCTATGAGTTTGAAATAGCGCAGGACTTCGGAAAGACTTTTAAGATTTGGTTCAACTTCACTGATGTTTACGCCCGCATTACGGACAACCCCGCAAAACCCGAAACCGAAGGCAAGCGCGTCACATATGTGCCGCGTTACACTTACAATTTCGGGTTTGAGGTGCGTTGGCGCAAAATTACCGCCGCGCTCACCGGCAGATTCTACGGTAAAATCTATCTCCGCGATGACAATTCCGACACCGCTCAAGGTGTTCCCCAGACATTTGAACCCTTCTTCAACCTTGATTTCCGATTCGGCTATAAATGCGGCAGCAATATCTGGCTCTATCTGACGATTGAAAATCTTCTAAATGACCGCTTCATAGAATATTCCAGAACACCACCGCGCACAGTTCTTGTTCAGATGTCCATTCGCCTGTGAGGGATGCTGAAAAAGTTTTGTGCAGCCGTAACACCAAAGTATAATATGTGGCATTAAGGAATGGACTTTATGCGGACTGCAACCTGTATTGTTGCCTTATATTTTGTTTGTGCACTTTTGTGTGGCTGCGGCACAGGCGGTTCTGACAGCACCTCGCTGTCGGGAGGCGGTTCCCGCGCGGTGACCGATATGCTCGGGCGCAGGGTTTTGCTTCCACAGAGGGTTGAGCGCGCTGTTCTGCTCCTCTCTGATGCCGCGAAAATCGTCTATTCTCTTGGTGCTTGGGGCAGCGTTGTTGGCGTCAGCCGCTACTGCTATGAGGACAGGACCTTATGCCAACTTGTCCCTGACATCAACAAACTGCCGTCTCCTGGCTCTGGTTTTGATTTGAACATAGAGAAGTTGCTGGCGTTGCGTCCTGATGTTGTCGTAGTTTGGGCGTCCACATCAAGCCGTTCACATCCGCTTCTGAAGCAGATAACAGAACGCGGAGTTCCCGTTGTTGTTTTGCGTTGCTTTGGATTAGGGGATGTTTACAGGACTGTAGAGTTGCTGGGCGAGGTTTTCGGCAGGCGTAGACGGGCGGCGGAGATTGTTAAGCAGATGAAAGGTGTTGTGGCGTTTGTGCGGGAGCGTCTTAAGGGGGTCAGGCGCAAGCCGAAGGTCATCTGGCTTTGGACGCAGCCGACACGCCTTACGGGTGGGGTGGGGCTGACAAATGAGATAATCGCTCTGGCGGGAGGCGTCAATCCTGCCGCAAAATTCGCCGTCCCCTACGCCACCGTCTCCCTTGAGCAGATAATCGCGTGGAATCCTGATGCGATTGTCATCTGGGAGTCGGCGCGTTACAACAGAAAGGGAATCATCCAAGACAAAAGGTGGCGTTCTGTGACAGCAGTCAGGCGTGGTATGGTCAAGAAGAGTCGTTCAACGGGTCTGTGGTGTCCGGAGATTGTGCTTAAGTTGCTGGACATTGCTGTGTGGCTTCATCCCGATGCTTTTAAGGGTGTGGACATAGGCAAGTTTGAGCGGGATTTTCTGCGGTCGGTTTATGGTTCTGCGGCAGGGGGGAACTGATGCGCAAGGTGGTTGTGGTGCTGCTTCTTTTGTCGCCGATACCACTTTTTGTAGCGGCGCTCTTTATGGGTTCGTATGGGGTGCCGGCACAGGATGTGTTAAGGGCGCTGTTTGGGGGAGCAAGTCAAGCGCATAGGGTTGTGGTGGTGGATGTGCGTTTGCCGCGTGTGTTGCTGGCGCTGCTTGTGGGGGCGGCTTTGTCGGCATCTGGGGCGTCGCTGCAGGCGGTCTGCCGCAATCCACTTGTCAGTCCGTATATTCTGGGTTTGTCATCGGGTGCTGCTTTCGGCGCGGCTCTCTCTATGACTTTGCTACCCGCCACATTCCCAGTGCAACTTTCGGCTTTCCTTTTCGGTCTGCTTGCTGTTGCGGTTGCCTATTTCATCGCAAGGACTGGGGATGAGACGCCAACTGTGTCTCTGGTTTTGGCAGGCGTAATAACGGCGGCGCTCTTTTCCGCTCTCCTTTCCATTCTGCAGTTTCTGACAGACCCGCATCGTTTGAGTGCGGTCGTTTACTGGCTGATGGGCAGTTTTGGACGCAGCGATTGGGCAAGTGTTAAGGCGGTGGTTGTGCCGATTGTCGGTGCGCTTGTGGTCATGTTCCTTATGCGCTGGCGTTTAAATGTGCTGTCTCTTGGCGGTGTTGAAGCCAAGTCTGTGGGGATGAATGTGGAAGCCAACCGCGGCGCCTTTATTGTCGCCTCCACTCTTGCCTCGGCTTCCGCCATATCGGTTTGCGGCATCGTCGGTTGGGTCGGGCTTATGGTTCCCCACATCGTCAGAATGCTTGTGGGTCCTGACCACAAGGTTCTGCTACCGTTATGCATAACTTTTGGCGCCGCTTTTATGCTCGCCGTTGACACACTCGCCCGTTGCATCACCGATTACGACCTCCCTGTGGGCATAATCAGCACACTTGCCGGTGTGCCGTTTTTCGCCTACCTTCTTAAAAGGACGAAAGGAGGGGGCTGGCGGTGATTGCTGTGCGCGACTTAACTGTGACTTTGGATGACAAAACGATACTGAATAGGGTCTCCTTCGCCTGCGACAGAGGGGAGGTGGTCTGCATATTAGGACCCAACGGTGCGGGCAAAACGACACTGCTTGCGACACTTTCTGCGCTGATACAGCCAACAGGTGGTGAGATTTTGCTGGAAGGTGCAGACATTCGGCACCTAACGCGCAGGCAACTGGCACGCCGCATCGCGCTTGTCCCGCAGAACCATTCCCCGTCCTTCCCTTTCAGCGTTTCTGAATTTGTGTTGACGGGCAGAACGCCGTATCTCGGGTTGTTTGAATCGCCGACGAGACAGGACAGAGATGTTGCAGCGGGGTGGCTTAAGCGTTTGGGTATAGAGCATCTTGCGGAGCGCCCTTACACGCGGATAAGTGGTGGGGAGTTGCGGCTATGCTTGATAGCGCGGGCGCTTGCGCAGCATCCCAAAATCCTGCTTCTTGACGAGCCCACCGCACATCTTGACTTCAAAAACCGCCTTACGGTTCTGCGCATTGTAAAGAACCTCTCCCGCAGTTTTGGTATAACGATGGTTGTGAGTCTGCACGACCCCAACGAGTTGTTTCTGTTTGCGGATAAGGCGCTGGTTTTGTCGGAGGGATGTGTGGTGGCGTTTGGCGAGCCGCACAAGGTGGTGACGCCTGAATTGATAGAAAAGATTTACGGTGTGGAGGTTGCCTGTCTGACTCACGAGGGGGTAAGGATTGTGGTGCCGCGCGTTAAGGAGGAGCAGAATGCGGAGGCTACGGATAGGCGCTGTGATGTGGTCGGGGCATCTGACGGCATTGAGAAAGGCGGCACAGAGACTGCCATTCCTTGAACTTGTAAGCGCCTCACCAAAAGCGATGCAGGACCCCAGCCAAGCGGCAAGTTTTCTTGCCGACCTTTCGGAGTGCGATTGCGCGGTTCTGTTCCGCTCAACCGACCCGTTTTGGCAGAGTTGTGAGGATGAGTTGAAGGAGATAATGAGCAAGGTGCCGACCGTGGTGTTGGGGTATGACCCGACACATCTTGGGCTATCAAGTGTGGATTTGGGGATTGCGCGTGAGGCGTTCCGCTATGTTTCAGAAGGCGGCGCATCAAATTTTGAGCAACTGCTGCGCTATCTGGCGGCGGCGGTCTGCAAACAAGATATTGCCTTTAACCCACCCCAAAGCCTGCCACGCGAAGGAATCTATCACCCCGATTCCGAAACTATTTTTGCCGATACCGACGCCTACCTTGCCTGGCGGGGTTATGGCTCTGTTCCGCTTGTGGGGATACTTTTTTCGCGTTTCAGGTGGGTGAATAACAATGTGGCAACAGAGGAGGCTCTGGTGAGGGCGCTTGAGCGACGCGGCTTGGGCTGCATTCCTGTCTTTACCAGTTCTGTGCCCGACAAGGATGTGGGTGCCAAAGGTGCGGTCTGGGCTGCCCATCATTTCCTCATTAAAAACGGCGCCCCAAGGGTTGACCTCCTCCTTAAGTTGCTCGCGTTTCCTTTCGGCGGTGATGAGGGAATAAGGCTCTTCAAGGAGGTTGGAGTTCCTGTGCTTTCGCCTGTGTTCTCATCCCGCAAAAGCGTTGAGGAATGGGAAAACGACCCTGAGGGGTTGACTTCGGAGGTGGGCTGGACGGTGGTGATGCCGGAATTTGAGGGATGTGTGGAGCCACTGTTTCTTGCGGGTGTGGGGGAGCGTAGCGGTGACGAGGTGGCGTATGCTCCATCGTTAGAGAGGGTGGAGCGTGTGGCGGAGCGGATAGAGGCGTGGGTGCGGTTGAGGAGGAAGCCGCCTGGGGAACGGCGTGTGGCTTTCATTCTGCATAACAACCCATGCGCGGGGGTGGAGATGAGCGTCGGCGGCGGCGCGGGGTTGGATGTGCCCCAGAGCGTTGCCGAAATCATAAAAGCGATGCGAGAACGGGGTTATGTCGTTGGGGATGCACCTGAAGACGGCGAGACGCTTATCAAAACCATAATGGAGAGGAAAGCGATATCGGAATTCCGCTGGACGAGTGTTGAGGAGATAGTGAAGCGCGGTGGGGCGGTGGCGCAGATGGGACTTGACGAGTATATGGAGTGGTTTGCGCGGCAGGATGAAAGGTTGCGCAGGCGTGTGGTTGAGACTTGGGGCAACCCGCCTGGGGAGGAGAAAAACGGTGTGCCGCCGGCGATGCTTCATCAGAACAGAATCGTCATAACAGGAATCCGTTACGGCAACATTTTGGTATGTGTGCAGCCCAAACGCGGCTGCGCTGGCGCAAAGTGTGACGGACGCGTCTGTCGCATACTCCACGACCCCGACATCCCGCCCCCGCATCAGTATTTCGCCACATACTACTGGATTGCCCGCCATTTCGCCGCCGATGTCGTCGTCCATGTCGGCACCCACGGCAACCTTGAATTCCTCCCAGGCAAAGGAGTGGGACTTTCCGCCGCCTGCTGCCCCGATGCCGCCATTTCAACCCTCCCACACCTCTACATCTACAACTCCGACAACCCACCTGAAGGCATTGTCGCCAAACGCCGCTCTTACGCCACACTTATTGACCACATGCAGACTACATCCGAGCAGAGCGGTCTGTATGGTCCGTTTCTGGAGTTGGACCGCCTTCTTGGCGAATACGAGCAGGCGAGAAAAGGTGATGCCGCCCGCGCACATACCCTTCAACACCTCATCCTTGACGCCATAAAAGCGGCAAACCTTGAAGGCGATGTCAAGCCCGACAGATGCGCCGACTTTGACCAGGTCGTGCGCAGAACACACGAAACACTTGCGCTCATCCGCAACTCCCGCACACAAACAGGTTTGCACATCTTCGGCAGAATTCCTCAAGGCAGGAAAAAAGCCGAATTCATCTTCTCTATCCTGCGTTATGACGGCAGCGAGGGAGTCTCTCTCTGCCGCTCAGTGGCGGAGTTGATGGGATTTGATTTCGCCCGCGCGCTGCAGAGAGAAGGCGATATAGCGTCGTCAGGAGAGTCGTTCGGGCAGTTGGTGCAGCGCTGTTATGAGAAGGCGCTTATGGTGGTTGAGGGGTTTCTTGCAGGGCGGGGTGTTGATGATGTTTTGGGGGAGATTTTCGGTGTGGTGGACGGGCGCTGGGCTGGTGTTTTTGAGGAGATAAGGCGGCGTGTTCTGGATATATCGGCGAGGCTGGAGGCATCAGACGAGATAGGTGCACTGCTTAAAGGATTTGACGGCGGCTATATTGAGCCGGGTCCGGCGGGGTTGATATCGCGGGGACGGGACGATGTTCTGCCAACAGGTCGGAACTTCTACTCTGTTGACCCGCATCGTGTTCCGACGAAGGCGGCGTGGCGGGTGGGCGTCAGACTGGCAGACTTGCTGATTGAGAAGTTCAGGCGCGAAAATGAGGGGAGATTTCCTGAGACGGTGGCGCTTTACTGGATGGCGTCCGACATAATGTGGTCGGATGGCGAGATGATGGCGCAGATACTGCATCTTCTGGGAGCGCGTCCTGTATGGGAGGCAAACGGCAGACTGGGCGGTTTTGAGATTGTGCCGCTTTCAGAACTTGGGCGTCCACGCGTGGATGTGACCGTGCGTGTGTCGGGCATCCTGCGCGACAACTTTCGCAACTGTATGGAGTTCGTGGATGAGGTGATAAGCGCGGTGGCGGCACTGGATGAGCCGCCCGAGCAGAACTTCGTCAGAAAACACACACTTGAGCGGTTGAGGGATACGGATGCGGCACCTGACGACACCGACGCCTTCCGCAAGGCAACCCTGCGCCTGTTCTGCTCAAAACCCGGCACATACGGCTCCGGCGTCAACCTTGCCGTCTACGCTTCAGCGTGGAAGACGGAGACCGATTTGGCGGCGATTTTTGTCCACCACAACGGCTACGCTTATGGCAAGGATGTTTTTGGTGTTGCGGCACACGAGGCGCTCACAAAAAGCCTTAAAAGTGTTGATGTCACCTTCAACAAAGTGGTGAGCGACGACCACGACCTGTTCGGTTGTTGCTGCTATTTTGGGACACACGGTGGTCTGACGGTAGCGGCGCGGGTGGCGTCAGGACACCCAGTGCCAGCCTTCTACGGTGACACCCGTCAACCCGCCGTGCCCAGAATGCGCACACTCTCTGAAGAGGTGAACCGTGTTGTGCGCACAAGGCTGCTGCATCCGCGCTATGTGGAGGAGATGCGCAAGCACGGTTATCGCGGTGCGCAGGAGTTGGCGAAGCGCTTCGGGCGGGTGTTCGGCTGGCAGTGCTCAACGGGCGAGGTGGAGGGGTGGGTTTTTGACGAGGTGGCGCGCAGGTTCGCCCTTGACGAAACGATGCGGCAGTGGTTCAATCAGCACAATCCGTGGGCGCTGGAAGAGATGGTGCGTCGTCTGCTTGAGGCGCATCAGAGGGGGCTCTGGCAACCCGACGCGCAACTCCTTCAGCAACTGCAGGATGTCTATATGGAGGTGGAAGGTTGGCTTGAGGAGCGGGCTGGAAGCGGCGAGGGGATTCAGGGGGGCGCCGTTGATGTGGCAACACCTGAAGAGGTGGCGGCGATGCGGAACGCCATAACCCGAATCCGACAACTGCTTGAGGGGGCGCAGAAATGAGCCATCATATAAGGCGATATGTGCTGCCGTTTACGGCGATTGTAGGGCAGGAGAGGCTCAAAAAAGCCCTGATTCTGAACGCGATAAATCCTGCTCTGTGCGGGGTTTTGATACGGGGTGAGCGCGGGACGGCGAAATCCACCGCTGTGCGCGCTCTGGCTGAAGTCCTCCCCGACATTGAGGTTGTGGACGGCTGTCCGTTCAACTGCCATCCAACCGACCCGTCGCTTCAATGCGATGAGTGCAACCGCCGATTTGAGGCGGGGGAGGAACTGCCGAGGCGGCGCCGCAAAACGCCCGTCGTTGAGTTGCCACTCGGCGCCACCGAAGACCGCATCATCGGAACGATAGACATTGAGAAGGTGCTGAAGGAGGGTGTGCGTGCGCTGCAGCCAGGTCTCCTCGCCGCCGCCAACCGCGGCTTCCTCTACATTGACGAAATCAACCTCCTTGACGACCATCTCGTGGATGTGCTTCTGGACGCCGCCGCTATGGGCGTCAATGTCATTGAGCGCGAAGGCGTCTCATTTTCCCATCCCGCCCGCTTCGTCCTCGTCGGCACTATGAACCCGCAGGAAGGTGATTTGCGACCGCAAATCCTTGACAGAATCGGCTTGCAGGTGGATGTGGAGACCATAGACGACCCGCAGCAGCGGATGCAGATAATAAGAACTGTGGAGGAGTTTCAGCGCGATCCTGCGGCGTTTCTGCGGCGCCACAGAGACGCGCAGTTGAAGTTGCGGGAGCGCATCACCAACGCGCGGCGCATCCTGGATGAGGTCGCCGTCTCGGATGAGATGCTGCAGTTTGCGGCGCGAATATGTATTGAAGCCGGCGTTGAAGGACACCGCGCCGATATCCTCATCACACGATGCGCAAAAACCATCGCCGCTTTCAACGCCAGAAAATCCATCACCAAAGACGACATAAAACAAGCCGCGGAACTTGTCCTCCCACATCGCCTCCGCACCGACCCACTGCAACCAGAAGAAACCGAGCAGCAGAAACTTCAGCAGGCGATTGAAGCGGCAGAACACCAGCAAGACGACGAGCAGAAACAGGACAGCGAGGAGAACAGAACCGACAGCAACCGTTCCCCGCCGAAGGAGCATAACCATTCTTCAGCGGGGAAGCCGACGAAGCCGAAGGAGGATGTGTTTGATGCGGCGGCGGTTGCGGCGCCGAATCTTGAGGTGCGCCCTGACAGACGCGTCAGGTTCGGTCGCGGCAGACGCGCAAAAACCCTCGCCTACTTCAGCGGACGATATGTGCGCTTCCGCATCCCGCCTCCCAACTGCCACATCCTTGATGTGGCATACGATGCGACTCTGCGGGCTGCTGTTTGCCGCAAGCGCTCTCCATATCCCGACACAGAGGACATCCGCGTCAAGGTGCGCCAACGCCGTCGCTCCACATCCATCCTCATCCTCGTTGACTCCTCCGCATCTATGGGCGCCCAGAACAGAATGCGCCTCGCAAAGGGTCTTTGCCTTGCCCTCCTTGAGGACGCTTACCAGAAACGCGACAGGGTCGCTTTCGTCGCCTTTTCCGGCAGAAGCGCCAGAACGCTTTTGCCGTTCAGCAACTCAAAGTCACTTGCGCGGCAGCGGCTTAATACCCTCCCCACAGGCGGCAGAACGCCGCTCTCATCAGGACTCCTTGCCGCATATCGCCTCTTCAAGCAGGAGTTGACGAAGAACAGGCAGACGATACCTGTGCTTGTGCTGGTGAGTGACGGCTGCGCGAATGTGGCGGTGAGGGAGGGAGGTAGTCCGCGGCAGGAGGT
>CAZPBO010000009.1:0-46603 GCA_964584815.1 uncultured Planctomycetota bacterium | reverse complement strand
TTGCAGATTTTGTTGCGTCGCCGACTTCAGGCACCGCCCCCCTTACCGTCTCCTTCACCGATAAGTCCACAGGAGATATAACATCGTGGCAGTGGGATTTTGACGGTGATGGGGTTGTGGACTCAACGCAGCAGAATCCCACCTACACATACAACGAGCCTGGGACATACACGGTGACGCTGACGGTGAGTGGACCTGGCGGCGACAGCACGAAAGCGCGGACAAACTACATAGAGGTGAGCCAGTATATACCGCCACAGGTGCCTGTTGCCGATTTCACTGCCACGCCCACCACAGGCAACGCGCCTTTAACCGTCCAGTTTACCGACAACTCTACGAACGACCCCACAAACTGGCTTTGGGATTTTGGTGATGGTTCAACAAGCACCCAGCAGAATCCCGCCCACACATATAACGACCCTGGCACATATACTGTGACTTTAACTGTGAGCAACGCGGCAGGCAGCGATACGGCGATTAAGGTGGGTTACATAGTGGTGGAGGCGCCGCCGCAACCCAGTCCACCTACGGCTGACTTCAGCGCTTCCCCGACATCAGGCACCGCCCCCCTTACCGTCTCTTTTACAGACAAATCCACAGGAGATGTAACATTGTGGGAGTGGGACTTTAACGGTGATGGGGTTGTGGACTCAACGGAGCGGAATCCCACCTTTACCTACACGGCGGCGGGGACATACACAGTGACGCTGACGGTGAGCGGACCTGGCGGCAGTGACACGGCGGTTAAGGCTGGTTTGGTGGAGGTGAGCGAGCCGCAGGGTGGGGCAGAGGAGTTGGCGTTTGAGGTGACGGGGGATGTGGAGAAGAGCGGCTGGCGGCGCAACTGTGGCTGGCGGTTTGTTTGCAAGAATTCCATCACCATAACGAAGGTTATGCTTTATGGCGACATAACATCAACGGTGACGATATGGGACGATGAAGGCAATTTGTTGGCGAAGGTGGAGGGGGTGAGCGGCAAGGATGGTGGTTGGGGAGATGGGGTTGCGTTGAGCAGTCCGTTGCGGCTTGAGGCGGGCAAGGCGTATAGGATAGCGGTTTATACTGACTACAAGGCGGGGCAGAGTTTTTGGTATATTAGACCTGGGGGTTACACTGCGTCTGACGACATAGAGATAACGAATGGTTGTTATGGTGACTGGGGCAAGGAGGACGGGTATCCGCACATATTGCAGAAGTGGGCGATATTTGGTCTTGTGAACTTCAAATACACCAAGTAACGGCGACATTCTCATCAGTCGCCGATTGTGTGCTCTGTCGCAGCGGTGCTCTACATCGTGAGGCGGCTTGCCACATCTTGCAGAACCTGTTATAATCATTTCAGGTAGGGGAAAGTGCTTGAGGGTAGTGTATCTGCTGACAGTTATATGGTTTTTGGGGAGCGTTGCTGCGGCGGGGGAGGTTTCGGAGGCGCTGCGTGACTTAAAATCGGATGACTGGTTTGTGCGTCGGTCGGCGCAGGCGCGTCTTGAGAAACTTGTTCACCGCTACGGCGACGCCCTTTATGAAGCCTTTCGGAAGGAGCGGGACCCTGACACGAAGGTTCGCTTGTTGCGGCTTTTGACCGCTGCTGAGTATGTCAGTCCTGAGGCGCGAAAGGAGTTTGCCGCCATTGCGAGTCAACTTATGACTGTGGAGACAGAGAGGATAGAGTCTGCCGCCGTCAAGATTATGGGGCTTCTTCAGGCGCCGAAACGCCCTTTCCGAAGCATTCGTGGCTTTCTTACTCGCTTTTTCGGCGACAAAAAGCCCATCCGCGTTGGCGTGACTGTCGTCAAGACTGAATTGTTGGGGGATGAGACTCTCAAAGTAACGCTGCTGATTAGGAATGAGAGCCGCTGCGCTGGCTGGGCGCCCATCCTCACCGTCAATGCTACGGGCAAACTTGCCCAGAAGTTGCAGACATCGTCCTCCCTCAAGCCGGCGGTTGTGCGTCAAGGCGGTTGCCGTCATCGCGTTCCTATGCTTTTCCCGTATATATGGCTTAAGCCGCAGCAGACTGCGCGTATTGTGCTTACGGGTAAGCCTCCTGTGGGGCGGGTTACCCTCACAGTTGATGAGACACCGCCAATCCCTCCTCTTGTCAGGTTTGCGCGCCTTCCCGCAAAAGTCTTTCCCGTCGCGAAAGTGTCTGCGACACTGGAGACCAAACCGCTTTTTATCGTCCCGCCGCCTGAGGGCAAATATCCCAACTATCTCAAACTCCGCGTCGCGGGACCGCGAACTGTTCATCCCCAACAGGACTTCTCGCTTCTCTTCACCGCACATGTGAAGTGGCGCTGGTATCTTAAGGAGTTTCAGGAGCATCCACTTATTGTTTTTGTGAGGGAGGGGAACAGTCTGAAGAAAGTTTGTGTTGTAAAGAAGCCTGTGGTCAACGAGAGCGCGTCGTTGCTTATCTGGTCGGTGCGCATAAAGGCGCCGCGGAAGCCCGGCACCTATGTTTACCAAGCCCTTGTTGGAGGGGCGTTGAGCACTTATGAGAGTGGGATTGGGATGTGGACGCCACGCCATATTGTTGAGGTGAGGTAAGGCTATTTGGTGAAGCGTTTCAGTCCTTTGGGGTCAAGTTGCCAGTCGTAGCCACCTTTTGCGCGCACTTCACCTTTTGCCGCGTCGTAGACAAGACGCCGCTCGCGCATCACTACTCTTCCCTTCCGAAACACCGCCGGCTTGCCCTCCGCACTCCATACACCATCCTTGTAAAAAGCCCTATCGCACTCAAAGTTTTCCCCTTCCTTGCCCTTCCCCTTCACTCCACCGCCCACAAGCACAGACTCCACCTTCTCGTTCTCAAAAAATGCCACGCAAAAGCCGCACCTCATCCGCCATCCTTCAAACTCCGCCTTTACCCCACGCCTCAAAAAGACCACACCTTCCCCAACGCGGAATTCCAACTCATCCGCTTCTCCTTTGAACCGCTCCCCGCCTTTTGTGCTGCCTTCTACAAGCGTTTTGTCGGACAACTCAAACACATCCCGCGCGGCATCGTAGCGTCCTTTCCCGCCACGCAGAACCGCGCCCTCTCCTCTCAACTCCACATCGCAGAACTCCCCTCCCTGAATATCACCTTTCTCGTCCCACCAGAGACGGATGTTTCTCAACGCAAACAGAATCTTTTTCCCCTTCTGCTTCAGCCATCCCTTTGCTCTGTCTGCCTTAGCGGTTCGCTTTTTGATGTCCGCATCCAGACTCGGCATTTCCACGACCCCTCTATCAAACTCAAGGCGCACATCTTCCTGCAGGCGTAACTTGCTGCCGCTTTTTTCTGCAACCCCTGCCTTGAACGCAAGACCTTTTACCTTGCCCGAGACGACCCGTCCCCGCAGCCACTCAATATCTTTCTTCTCTTTTCTGATGCGTCCTACCGCCGCCTTTGCCTGCGCATCCATATCCTTGTCGTGCCACTCCACTGCGTTTGCACAGAAGCGTCCGCTTTGCGGGGTGTAGTCCATTGTGCGGGCACGCAGACGCACCCCATTTTGCTTGTAGACCACCCCACCATAGCAGGAGAGCGTTTTTCCGTTCCATATCGTTTTGCCTGCTGTTATGACGGCGCCGTCCTCTCCGCGAAGGAGCAGACTTTCTGTTTCAAGTTTTTCAAGGAGGTATTCTTTAAAGACGCGCACCACCTGTCCCCGAACCTTCTCGGCGGTGAAGTGTCCGTTTAGCCCACCGCGGCGGATATACCCACGCGCGTTGCGACCCTCAAAATGCTCACCTTCCAGAACGACGCTTTCCGCTTTGAGCCATTCTTTGCCGCTGCGCAGCAACACTTCTCCTTCAATCCGCCTCCCCATTACCACAAAATGCTCTCCCTCCGCCTGCAGTCCATCTTCCCGCTTGAATTTTGCCTCCCACGCTTCAATCCGCCGAACCTTACCGCTGCCTTTGTCAAGCAGACAAAACAGGCGCTGGGCTGACCCCTTCCATTCTCCTATCCTGCCTTCAACGCCTCCCTTGGCTGAAACCTGATAGCCGTTGTTTTGGGAGACGGTCACATCGTCGGCTTCAAGTGCCATATTGCGCCCGCTGATATGCACCTTGCCCGAAAAATCCATTCTCCTTTCCACAAGCATCGCCCCCGCCGATTCAACCGCAATCCCTTTGTAGGCGAACCTGACTCCGCCTTCCAGCGCCCCGCTTACCAACTCCTCATCCTCAAAGCGGAGTTTCATCCGCGCTGACTTGAGAAAGACATCATCCACAGAACCGTTCACCCCATCCAGAGTCACAAGCGTGACGAGGGTGTCTGATGTGTCCACAAGACCGTTGCGCGCTCTTAACGCGATGCGGCGTCCGTCTTTCAGACTTCCCTCTACCTTAAGTGGTCCTTTGAGGATGTGTTTTGATGTGGCGGTTGAGCCGCGTATGCCGCCTGCACGCAGAAGCAGCCCACCACCGCGCATTGTGACAGCGCAATCGCAGAAAAACTCCACCTGACGGTTCGGTAGCAGTCGCACAACCAGCCATTCGCTGCTTAAAGCGACGCTGCGTTTATCTGACCGCAGCAGAAAACGCACCCCACCGTAAAGGCGCACAAACAGTGTGTTGCCTCCTTCCCTGACCTTGGCGTTGGGGGAGGAGACCTCATAGGAGCGTTTGTCGCTTTGCTTAATATGTGCTTTTAGTGCTTTCACCAGCAGAACATCGGGGGATATCGCTTTTGCGTCCTTGCCTTCTGCCTCAAGCAGAAGTGTTCCGTTTTTGTCGTAGCGACGCAGGTGCCACACCCCCACACTGCGCACAAAATACCCACGCTTGGTCAGCAGCACCTCGTCGGCAAGCCGTCTGTCCTGCTCCTCCACACGCCTTTTGGTCAGGCGAAAGCGGCGCACATCCCCGCCAAGCCACAGAAGCACCGCAAAAAGCGGCACAAACAACACCAGAAATTCTACCACCCGTTTCAACGCTTTCCTCCGTCACGCAACCTCAATATAACTGCTGCTCTGTCTGTCCACAAGTTTTTACATTTCACACTTGCGTTCAGTGGTCTTCGTGTTCGTGGTGGTGATGATGGTGAGGCTGTTTCAATTCCTCAAGCAGTTTTTTGATGCGGTCGCGTTCCAGTGCTTCTTTTGCCGCCTTGATGAGGCGGTGGTAGACAGGCAGCAAGGGGTTGTCAATGGGTGAGGATGTGGCGGCTAATGAGAGTTGGCGCAGCACTTCCTCTCCGTCGCCTGTGGTGAGAGCGGCAAGGAACTGCTTTATGTGGCTCAACTGCTGGGTTGCTGCTTCAGGCTCAACAAGGGTGATTTTGCGCAACTCACTCTGGCTGCGTTCCTGATACTCCAGTTGAAAACGCGTATCAGAGGCGTGGCAGACAAAGAGAATGTGGCTTTCCATATGCTGTATCAGTCCTATGTCTGTCAGCAGGGTGTATTTGATGTCGCATCTTCCGATGCGGTTGGGATGGCGCAGGAACTCAACGGTTCCCTCAATGTCGGCGGCGTTGCCCTTCTCTGTCAACCTTATGGCAGTGAGGCACCATCGCCATTTCACAAGCACCATTCCCATCGCCTGCTGTCCGCTCCAGCAATCCCCCACTTTCACAGGCTTTTCCGGTAGGTGGAGGACGCCTTCAAGGAGGGAGTAGAGTTGTGAGAGGGAGAGTCTGTTTGCGGCAAGACGGGTGCGTCCCAACTCATCGCGTTCCAAAACCCGCAACTCCGGCAGAGGGATTTGCGACTCAACAAGGTTGCGGCGGAATTCGGTCTTGTCCACCGCCTCACCGTGACGATAGAGGACATAACGGATGAGTTTTCTGTCGTCAACGGTGTTGCTTATCAGGTTGAGGGGTTTGGCAGAAAGGGTGCCCTGCAGGATGTTGGTGGAGATGGATTGGTGTTCGCGGATGAATCGGTATGGTTTAGCGTTGTTTGCGTAGCGCCAGAAGCGTCGGATGTCGGCGGAGGTTTTATACACCGCCACCCGACCCGGCTTGCATATAAAACGCAGTTTCACGGGCTTGCTCCAGCGCGCGGAGATGGAGTCAAGCACAAGCACAACCACAACGCCCAGAGCAAGCCCCATCACCAGAACCAGTGCTTTGCGTGTTGGTGTCATTCTTTGAGCCTCAATTTTGCCCAGCGGTTTCTGCCGACCTGCAGAACCTGCCCGTTTTCGGGTTCTATCTGCTCCATCTCGTCACTGATGCGTCTGCCGTCAATCCTGACCGCGCCGCCGCGCACCAAACGCCGACCCTCCGAATTCGTCCGCGCAAACCCGCATCTTTTAAGCAACTCCACCACCCATATTTTGCCACGGGGAACCGCCACCTCTTTCAGCCCTTCACGGGGAAGGTCGTTGTGGCGGTAGGCGCGTTCCACCTCCTCCGCCGCTTTATCGCCGTGAAAGCGTCTTATGACAGAGAGCGCCAACTGCACCTTCGCCTCGCGCGGGTCGGGATGCGCCAGCAACCGCTCCACCTCCTCTTCTGGAAAGTCCGTCAGCAGCACAAGATAGAGACGGCGCAGGTCATCAGGTATAGACAGCAGTTTATCAAACATCGTCTTTGGAGGGTCGTCAATGGCGACAAAGTTTCCGTAGGTTTTGGACATCTTCTTCTTGCCGTCTGTTCCGACAAGGAGCGGAAGGGTGATGCAGACCTGCGGGGTTTGGTTGAAGTCGCGTTGGAGGTCGCGTCCGAAGGCGAGGTTGTAGCGCTGGTCTGTGCCGCCCAACTCCACATCCGCGCGCACCATCACAGAATCGTATCCCTGCATCAGCGGGTAGAAAAACTCGTGCAGAGAGATGGGGATGTTGTTTCTGAAGCGGTTTTGGAAGTCGTCGCGCTCAAGCAGCCGCGCCACCGTTATGTGCGACGACAATTCCATCACCTCCTCAAAAGACATTTTCGCAAACCATTCTCCGTTGTAACGCACCTCAAGCGGATTAGGCAGCAGAACCTTCCTTGCCTGCTCAAGGAAAATTTCGGCGTTTTTTCTGACGGTCTCCTTTGAAAGGCGCGGGCGTTGTGCGCTGCGTCCTGATGGGTCTCCCACCTGTCCTGTGTAGTCCCCGATTATCAGCACCGCGGTGTGTCCGAGTTGCTGGAACTGGCGCAGTTTGTTCAGCACAACAGTATGCCCGAGATGCAGGTCGGGGGTTGTGGGGTCAATGCCGAGTTTGACTCGCAGCGGACGCCCGCTGCGGAACGACTGCTCAAGCCGCTGCCGCATCTCCTCCTCAGGAAATATCTCGGCGACGCCGCGCTTTATGAGACGCAACTGCTCATCCGGAGGCAGCATCGTCAACGCTCCTCAACGGGGATGCGCACCACCCTGCCGTCAGAAAACCTGCGCACTATCCAGAGCCGTCCTTCGGCGTCTTTAACACGCGCTTCGGAGTAGCCTGTGGGGGGTCTGTCACGCAGAAGGCGGGTCAACTCCCGCAGGTGCTGCTTCGCCTCGTCTTTACGCTTCCCTTTCAGACGCAGGTAGGCTTTGTAGCAATGAAAAGCCTTGACAAGGTCGTTTAGGTGGTCCTCATAAAGTTTTCCGAGAAGGAAATGTGGTTCTGTGGCGGTCTCATCCAGTAGCACCGCGCGTTCATACGCCTCCACTGCATCCTTATAACGCCCCACCTGTTCAAGCAGGTTCCCGAACATCATCAGCGTCTTGGCGTCGGGTCCCTGCGCTTTTATCAGTTCCCTGAAGGCTTCCACCGCTTCCTTCTTCCGCCCCAACTCCGCCAGCGTTTGCGCCTTCAAACGATAGGATTGCAGGATTTCGTCTTCGGGCAGGTCAGGCAGGGAAAGTGCCTTGATGCGGTGACGACGCAGGCGGAAGAAGTGCGAGAGGGTGGTGAGAGCCTCGTCTTTTTTGCCCGTTGCGCGGAGCAGTTGTGCTTGCAGGAAGAGGAGATGGAGGTAGGCGGTGTCGCCGCTCCGTTCCGACAGGGGCAGTTCACGCTTCTGCGAAACGGCGGTGGATAGCGCCGCCAGCGCCGCCGTCAAATTGCCATCCGCCTTGTATATTTTCGCCTCTTCAAGGTAGGTTTCCGCCCACTCTGGCGCCAGTTTCTGCGCAGTTTTCAAATCGCGTAGCGCATCCTCCTTATGTCCTGCCGCAAGGTGCCACCGTGCACGCTTTATCAACGCAGCATATACTTTTTCCCCCAACGGCGCCTCCCGCAGCACAGCACCTATCTCTCCAGGACCTTTCTCCTCCCTCATCGGCCACACCTTTGGCTCAAAACGGTGTCCCACCACAGCCACCCTTCCTGTTGCCCTGTCGGCAACCAGCACCCTTCCCGCCGCATCCACTGTTACCACAATCGGCATCACAAATGCTGCCTCACTTGCTTTACCATCTCTTTCCCCACACTCATAACCTGCTACCGTCCTCACCTCCCCTTCAGGAGTGACTCTTCGCACCGCTCGGTTCAGTGTATCCGCCACATAGAGCGCTTCATCAGGTCCTGCCGCGATACCCACAGGATGGTTGAACAGTGCGCCGAAACGCCTCCCGTCCCTGTGCCCAAACTTCCCCCTCACCCCAGCCACCGTCACGAAACATCCTATCTGCTCGTCGTAGCGCTCCACTGTGTGGAGGGTAGGAAAGGTCGCGTATATGGCGCCTTTAAGGAGTGTTATGCCACCTATCCTTGCGTTGCAATCTATGCGTTTAAGGAGGTTGCCTGAATGGTTGAAGATAAGGAGGGCGTTTTGCATATTGTCGGCGACGACGATGCGCTGTGCGTCGGCGGCTATGGGAACAATGCCGAAGTTCTCCGCTCCCGATATGTTGCGGAAATGTGGCCATATTTTGATGTTACCCACATTGAGGGAGCGCGGTTCAATGATTCGGAGAAAGCGTCTTTCAACACCCAGTATTTTGTCACCGACAGCACAGATGCCGCGCAGAGCAAGGAGTCCACGACGAACTTCAGTAACTCGGCGGCGGTTCCTGCCCAACGAGAGCAGTCCTCCCGTGTCGCCTAACACGACATAGCCCGATTTTGTGGCGACTATGCCGATGACAATGCCGCGTCCACGGGCGGATGTTCCCTCTTTCAGTGACCACACCTCATTTTGCGGGCGCCACCACTTAACGAGCCGTTTGGCTTTCTTTGCTGGCTCAATGATGTTCTCTTTTATCCAAGTCTCAACGGAGGGGGCTTTCTTCCAGAGTGGCAGCATATGCGCGGCGAGCATAAGTCGCAGCGCTCCCAGACGACCGCGCTCTTTTCCCAGACGCTTCTTCAATTTCTCAAGGTCGCTCCAGGCAGATTCCACTCTTAATGCCGTGTTACGCAGAAACCGCATCGCCGCTTCTACCTCTCCGCTAACTGCAGGCTCGTAACGCGACAGGTCATTCAGAAAGGAAAGCGCAAACCACTGCGCCGCCAATTCCTCACGCGCCACATCGTCTGATGTATAGACCTTCTTCAGTTTCCGCATCTGAACCGCTGTTTCCACAAGACACAGATAGTTAAGTAGAAAAAGACGAAGGGGTTCTGGTGGTTCTGGCACCCCTCCTCTGAACCAGAAGACTGCAGACACCGATAACTCTTGTGGTATGTGGAAAGTGTCGGTTTCGGGGTTCCAGCGGGGGTAGGTGGTAGGGGATTTTGTGATGGGGGAGTCAATGCGCAGAGGAGCGGCGCGTTTTATGATGTCCCGCGCGTAAAGGAGAAATGTGTCGGGCGCCGCGGATGACATCGCCGTCGGGCGGCTCACCTCCTCGCGTGGTTTGTGTTGCCCTGAAGGCGCGGAAGGCGTTGAGCCGCATCCACACAGCAAAAACATCACCACCACCGCAACAAATATACCCCGCATCATCTACTCCCAAAAACACAGTGCAATATACGCATAAACTCAAGGTGTGTCAAGGAAAGTTGCGCCACCCCCTAAGCAGCCTTTATCAGCGTTCAGTCTCGGCGAGTCGCTGACGCAATGCTTCCCGATACTCTTCCTCTGTCACCAGCGAAATCCGCCCCGCTTCTGTCTCCTTCAGAACCTGCAACATCACCTCTTTCGCTTCGGGTTTGGTCGGTCCCAGATGCTTCCTGATTATCTCCTTTACCCGTTTCTGCATCAGAACGCAGAGTTTGAAACGCCCGCCCACAAGGTCGGTCAGTTTCTCAATCCTTGAAATCTCCTTGGCAGGGTCCATATCTGTCCCCCACAATACCCTTTTGCATTTATAACACTCAATTCCTGTTTGTCAAGCCATCTCTACGCTGATATGGCGATTTCTCCCCTATATTTCTGTTCAGCGTGGTGATGGTTGCGACACGCCTTATCGGTTTGCTGGACGGAACGCGCGGTTTTTTGTAGAAGTCTGTTTTGAGGTGTTATACTATTCGGGCGCACATTTGAGGTTCTGCTATGGATAAAGAGGAGGTGCTGAAAGCGCTTAAGTCGTTGCGGATAGGTCCCACCAAAGTGAAACGACTTGCGAAGATGCTGGGCGTGTCGGCGGAAGATTATGTATCGTTCAAGTGGGCGTTGGCTGAGTTGGCGAGGGAGGGGCGCATAATGCGTTTTCCGCGAAACCGTTACACAGCGCTTCGTTTGCCACAGGACTTGGTGGTGGGGCGGGTGGACATGATACGGTCAGGCGCGGCGTTTGTGGTGCCCGAAGAGAGGGAGAGGTATCCGCAGGACATATATGTGAGGCGTTCTGATCTGCGCGGTGCGATGGATGGGGACAAGGTATTGGTGCGCGTGCGGCGCGGGAGGAGTGGTTCACCACGGGGCGTTGTGGAGAAGATTCTGGAGCGGAGGAGCAGCAAAGTGGTGGGGAGGATAGTGCGTCGTGGGCGGCGTTTTTTTGTGGAAGTTCAGGGTTTGCGGCGGTTTGTCGGTGTGCCGAAGGCGTCGCTAGGCGGGGCGCAGGTTGGGCAGAAGGTGGTTGTGGAGTTGCCGCAGCAGGCAGGGGTTAGGCGGCAACTCCTCGGCGAAGTGGTTGAGGTGTTGGGGGACGCGGGGGAGGCGGAGGTTGAAGAGCGGGCGCTTCTTCTTGAGTTTGGCGTGGATGAGGAGATACCCCAAGAGGCGCTTGAGGAAGAGGAGCGTCTGCTTGCGGTGCACTGGAAAGCACGGTGGGGAAAGCGTGAGGATTTGCGTGACCTTTTGACGGTGACGATAGACCCTGACGACGCCTACGACTTTGACGATGCGATATCGGTTATACGCAAGGGCGACGGCTGGCTGCTTTATGTTCACATAGCGGATGTATCCTTTTTTGTGAAGCGCGGTGGCGGCATTGACCGTATGGCGCGTCAAAGGCTCAACTCCGTCTATCTTTCGGGGAAGGTGGTGCCGATGCTGCCGGAGCGGATAACCCATCGTCTCTGCTGTTTGATGGAGGGAGAGGAGCGTCCTGCCAAGACGGTGGAGATGGAGATAGACAGGCGGGGTGCGGTGAGGCGGGTGAGGGTGTATCGGAGTGTGGTGCGCAATGATGCGCGTCTGACCTACAGTCAGGCACAGGAGATGCTGGATGGGGCGGGTGGCGATGCGGTTGCGAAAATGCTGCGCGTTGCAGGGGAGTTGGGCAAGATATTGTGGGAGAGGCGTTTGCGCCGCGGCGCGCTTGATATGGAACTCCCAGAACCCAAAGTCATTATGGAGTCAGGCAAAGTCGTTGACATCGTCGCCCATCCACGCCTTAAATCCCATATTCTTATTGAGGATTTTATGCTGCTCGCCAACGAGGCGGTGGCGGAGTTTCTGATAAGCAAGGATGTGGTGTTTATTCGGCGGGTTCACGAGGAGCCTGACGAGAGAGAGTTACGCCGCTTTAAGACATTTGTCATATCGCTTGGTCTTAAACTGCGCTCAACCAAGCCTGCGGATATCCAGCGGTTGCTTTCCTCTGTTGTCGGCACCCCACTTGAGTTTCCGGTAAACTATGCGCTTCTGCGCTCCCTCAAGAAGGCGGTCTACACGACGAATGTCAACGCCCATTTTGGACTGGCGCTTGCCAACTACACCCATTTCACCTCACCGATAAGGCGTTATGTGGATTTGACGATTCATCGGGCGCTGGACGCGGTGTTTGACGGCAAGTTGGAGGAGGTTTCTGAGGGGGAGTTGTCGGCTGTGGCACGCGATGCGACCGACAAGGAGATACGCACCGACCGTCTGGAGCGCGAGTTTCTGAAACTGAAAGCGTGTTATCTGATGCGCGACAGAGTGGGGCAGGTGTTTGACGGGGTGATTGTGGGTGTGGATGAAGGGGTGATGTGGGTGCTGCTTGACAGACCTGTTGTGGAGGGGGTGGTGCCGGAGCGGATGTTTGAGGAGAGACCACACTTTGATGAGGCGACCTACAGTATAGTTTTGCGGCGGACAAAGCGCGTATTCCGCATAGGGCAGCGCATCAAGGTGCGGCTTGTTAGCGTTGATTGTGAGCAGCGCTCATTGCTGTTTTGCCCGCTGTAGTCGGCGCAGTGCATCAAAGACCTGCTCTGGACTTATGCGGCGCATGCATTCGTTATCCCCCCGCGGACAGACTTTCTTTTGGCAGCCGATGCAGTCCAACTCATAGCGGCGGATGACGACCTGCGGCGTGGGCGTCTTATAAGCGGTGTAACGGGGGTCGTTGGGACCCATAAGAGTGACGGTGGGCGTGCCGACTGCCAGCGCTATATGACGGGGACCCGTGTCGGTGGTGACAAGCGCATCGCAGCGTGCGAGCAACGCTGGCAGATGCGCCAAATCCACAACGCAGGATGATGTATTGAGGATGGAGCGTTTGTTGCGCACCTGACGGAATATATCGTCGGCAAGGTGGCGCTCATTGGGACCGCACAGAAGCACGACTCCGTAGCCGAGTCGTTCCACTATTATGTCGGCAAGGCGGGCGAAGTTTTCCGTAAGCCAGAGTTTGGAGGGACCATAAGAAGCGCCGGGGTTGAAGGCGACAAGTGGGACGGAGCCGAAACCGCGTGATGTGAGGTAGGCGTTCACTGCTTGAGCGGCGGTGTTGGTCACTGTGAGGCGGGGGTGGTAGCGGATGGGTTTTGCGCCGAGTCGTTGCACCAGCCGCAGATAGTAAAGCGGCATAGGGGTGGGGCGGCGGCGTTTACCGTCGCGCGGATACGCCAGCGGCTCGGTCAGCAGCACACGCCGTCCGAATGTCGCATACCCCACCCGCTGCGGAACCGATGCCAGAAACGGCGGCAGCGCCGATGAAATGGAGTTGGGAAACAGCACCGCGCAGTCCGCACGCACAACCAGGTATGTCAGCGTATCACCCAGCAGACCGACCGATGGCTCAAGCAGGTCACAACCCACAAGTTCCGCCAATCCCAAAAGATACGGCTTTGCCAGACCGACAATGCGGGCGTGGGGGAATGCTTCCCGCAGTGCTGACACCGCAGGTTCTGCCATCACCACATCGCCTACCCAGTTCGGCAGCCTCACCACAAGCCGCTTCAGCGCTCCTCCTCCAGAACCACCTTCGCAAACGCCCCAGGCACAAAACCGCGCCACAGAAGGAACCTGTCCTGCCGCCCTATGACCAGACCCGGCGCAAGTGAGAGCGTCTTGGACGCCCCAAGACCTGTGTCGTCGTCCAGCATCACAAGATTGAGTCCGAAAGTGAAGCCCTTTTTGGGACCGGTGGGAGGGATGTTCACCCACGGTGGGCGCCTGTCACCTTTGAAGTATTCCCACGGAATCGCCATTTCATATATCACGCCTGTGCCGTCGTCCTTTTGTCGGGCGATGTAGGTGCCGCGCGGTTTTCTGCCGCCTTCCTTGCGCTTCTTCGGACGCGGCACCACAAGACCCAGACTCACCAGCACATCGTCACCGTCCGCCTCCAGTCCGCCGTTCCCTCTACGGTCTATCGCAAGATAGAGCATATCACCGTTATGGAACTTTTCTTCGTCCTGGTCCATCGGATATATGATTTGGTCGTCAAGGTCAATGAGCACATAGAGGTTTTTTGCGTCCCAGGCGAGCCAGACACGCGCTTCCGCATCCATCCTGCCCAGCCAGCGCCATCCCCGAATGCGCGGGTTCTCCACTCCGCACAGACTTTTATGCCCGTGCAGTCTTACAACATAAGCCTGCCGCCAACAGGGGTCGTCAGCGCGACCGTCTATCGCTGGCGCCTTCTCCACCTTGAACGCCCTAATTCTTGGCGGTTTCTCAAGTCCCTCCCAGAAGAGGCATCTTTCGGTCACATCGCGCAGTGCCTGCTCATCAATGCCGCCATCCAGAAGACGCACCCCCACATTGGCGGCGTCACTGCGCCTGCCGCACGCCTCAAGTGCCGCCACATACCTCCCAAATCCCTCACCTTTAAGCAGCACCTCCGCCGCAGAGCGACCCAACTCCACACGCCCCGCATCCTCACAACCCAGACCGCAGACCATTCCTTCTCTTGTCCACACAATTCCCATTCCGTCGGCACCCGCCACACCCCATACCCGACCCCTCACACGAACATCCGTCCCAAAGACCGCCCCGCTACGCAAATCCACCACCTCCATCCGCACCATCCAAAATGTCCTTTCCGCATAGAACATCCATTGTCCCGCAACTGTGGGTCCCGCCACCCCAGATGCCCCGTTTAGCAGGGAGCGGAAACCCACACGCCTGCCTGAACGAACATCCAGAACAAATCCCCGAACAGTGGCGTCGCTACCCCACAAAACTCCTGCATTCTTCCCACTGCCTACTGCTTTTAGAAACTCCACTCTTCCTGCATCTTCGGGGACAGAAAACCGCTTTGTCTGCCCGTCTGCAAGATACAGCATAACCGCCGGCGTTGTTTTGGGGACTCTCTCAAGGAGCAGACACCAATTCTTTTGCGCCGCCATTTCGCCGACATTTATATTAACATCCCATCTCCGCACCACCCCGTCGGGCTGGATAAGGAGGAGTTGACGGCGAAGACCGTTCTGCGCGAGCAGCCACAGGCGTTTGTCCGTTACCTGCCACATCAGCGGCGCAACTCTCGTCCTAACCACGGTGCGTCTCCGTCCCAGAAACTTCACCACCCCGTCCCGCAGAACAAGCACCGCAACACCGTCCGCCGCAAGTCCCAGCACATCCTTGCCCTCTTGCCATCCCGATGTTGCTTTTCCATCCTTGTCAAACGCCAAAACAGCGCCCTTGGATGAGGCAGCATAAAGGGTTTCGCCGCCTGCGATACTCCATACGCCCTCCGCTAACACTTCCCGCCGTAGCAGAACTCCATCCTTGAGACGAACAAAAAGAAGCGTCCTTCCAGAAAGGACTGCTACGGTCTGTTTTGCGATTTGCGCCACATCGTCTGCGCCGCTTTCAAGCCGCCATAGAACCACCCCATTTGTAAGGTTACGCACCTCAACCAAATCTGGTGAGTAGAGGACGCATACAGGCGGCATCGTTTTAAGGATGCGCAGTTTTGGTGGTTCTGCGTTCAGGGCGCAGGGTAGGGTGCGCCAGAAAAGTTTGATAGGTGGGGACGATGTGCGAGCAAGCAGTGATGTGGCGGTTTTGCGGATGGGGTCGCTTTTTGTGAGGGAGTGGATGAGTGAGGCGGCACGGCGCGCACGCCAGTTCTGCCCCGCTACAAGCCACCCCTGCGCTGCCAACAAACCTTCTCTTTGTCCTACCGTTGTTGCAGGAAAGCGCAGGAAAAGGCGCCATTTTGCTTCCAATCCCAACGCGCGTGCCGCCTCACCACGCGCTGCATTCTCATCTTCCTTCCCCTCCAAAGACGCTAGCAGAAACAGCGCTGTCTCCGGCATCGCCACCCAGCCGAGACGCGGCACCACTGTGCCTTCGCTGCCAAGGTTGATGGATGAGCGCAGCAGCGCCGCCGCCTTATTGCGCTTGCCCGCCTTTATCGCATCTAATGCCGCCTCCATAAACATCCCCGCGCGCATAACCTCCGGCACCGCCATACCCAGCCGCTCAAGCAACTTAAATCGCCTCCCCTCCTCAAGGCGGCGGATGAGATAAAGACACGCCTTGTGGTTTGTCAGCAGAGCGTTTGGGTCACCGCTGCGCACCGCATTGGTCGCTTTGTCCGCGTTTCCAATGTCGCCGTAGAGGAAGAGTCTGTTTTTTCCAAGTAGGGCGATTCCTTCTGACCAGCGTGTTATGGATGTCGCATCCCGTGCCTCTGGCACAAAGTAGGGTTTGAGAAAACTCTTTTCAACACGCACGACCCACCATCTGCAAAGCACCCAGAAACCTGCATCATCGCTAATAACATCAAGCGCCTCATCCGGCAGTTCGTAATGTGCGACAACGGCGCCGTTTTTGGCGGATAGCAGCAGAGCGTCTTTGGTGGCGATGAGGAGGAGATGGTTTCTGTTGGCAGCGGCAAGGCGCACATCGGGCACTGTGCGTTGCCAGACTCTCCTTGCTCCAAACGGCGCAAAGGCAATGACCGAGTCGCTGTCGGGAGGCATCACGACCAGCAGACTGTTAGAAGACTTTGTGAGCGGATAACGGCGCCTCATCGCGCTCACCCGCCGACCGCGCAACTCAAATCCCGCCAGCGGATAACGCACCGCCCACACAGGCTCCCCGTCCGTCTCATACGCAGCAAGCCACTCAAATCCGCTCATCACAAATATCCTGCCCCTGCAGACCGCAAGTTGCGGATAGACCCCCGCGCCGAATCCACCAGGCGCAAATCCGCTCACCACACCCCGCCGCCACAACAACTTCCCCGTCTCGCTGTCAAAACAGAGCAGCACCACCTCATCCTGCCGTTTACGCACAACCCCAACGCTGAAAAGCCGTCTCCCCACCAGCACAGGTGCTGTCAGCATATAGGCGTCCTTAATGGACACAGAGTGCCACAACACCGAGCCGTCAGAGCCGTCAAGGGCGAGGAGGGAATCGGTAAGCGGCAGAACGACGCTGTTGCCCACCGCCACAGGGGCGATGCGACGGCAGAAAAGCGCGGCATTGTTTGCTCCACCCTCAACATCCCTGCGCCACACCACCTCCCCATTGCCGTCCACCGCCACCACCTCGTCGCCGCCGTAAAAGACCGTCGTTCCGTCTGGCAACTCACACGATGAGATGTGAAGGGGAAGACCTCCACGATATGGTAGTTTGATGGGGATAGATGTTATAAGGCGTCCTGGGGGCGCGACTGCGGCAGAAGAAGGCGGTTGTGGCATAAGGCGGCGTAGCGTTTTGATGAGTGCTTCTGGTGTGGTCTTCTTTGCGGCGACCGTTACAGGCTTGTTGGCGGGAGGACCACCTATTGCCGCCGCCACCGCCTCCATCAGCGGAGTCAATGCGTATCCGGCTTCCCTTGCCCGCAGCGCAAAACCACCAGCCCCAGAAACATCTCCCCGCTCAAGCAGTCTTAAAAAGCACTCCTCTACCCTGTCAGAAGATGGAAACACTGCCTTTACCTTGTCGGGCAGCAGTTGCAGAACAAATACTCGCATCTTTTTTGCTTCGTTTAAGATACGCTGTATCGCCAGCCTGACGCCCAGATGCTCGCGCCCTATGCGCACAAACACATCCTGCCGTCCTTCCGCCAATGCTGTCAGCGCTTCCGTCAACTTTACCCTATCCCCATCGCGCAGCGCAGATAACGCTTCCTCCACCCCGCGACTTTGTTCCACATCAAACGGCAGACTGCCCCGCTTGCGCTGCCCGAACGCAACAGCACACACCACAAGCAGCAAGACGCAGAAAACAGACCTCATCTTCGCCTCTCCACCACAAAAATTCTACACCACATCGCCGCTGTTTCACACTATTTGGGACTAATAAGCCTTTTGCGGGTTCAGAATTCCTGCGGGGTCAAACACATTTTTTATACGCCGCATAAGGGCGAGGGCTTCGGGTGAGAGTTGTTTTTTAAGGAAAGGAAGTTTTGCGGCTCCGATGCCGTGTTCGCCCGTGATGGTGCCGCGTAGTGTCAGCACCGCGTCAAGAAGATGCTCAACAGGCGCGTTGTCTGTGTCGTGCAGCAGAAAATTGACATGGAGATTGCCGTCACCGAGGTGTCCGTAGGCGCAGGCGGTTATGTGGGGTGGGGCAGATAAGGAGCGGATGAGTCGGTAGGTTTGGGGGAGTTTTGAAGGCGGCACACAGATATCTTCTGATACCTTCCTTGGTGCGGCTGATGTCAAGGCGGTGGAGAGCACCCTTCTTGCGCTCCAGAGACGCTCTGTCTCTTTTCCGTAGGCGGTGGCAACACGCAAGCCAGTTGCCCGCAGCAGTGCTTCCGCCTGTCCGCATTCCTCCCTCACCGCCGACTCTGTCCCATCAAACTCAACTATCAGGAAGGGTTTACCACAAGCCCAATCTTTTGCCGTTTCCGATACCCTTGCTGCCACCTCTGCACACACCCCATCCACGAACTCCAACGCCCGCGGCAGAAGACCTGCCTCAAGCAGAGCAAACGCCGCCTCTATTGCTGCCTCCTCTGTCTCAAACACAGCGCTGACACACGCCGCAGCGGGTGGAGCGGGCAAAAGGCGCATTGTTGCCTCCGTCACCACCCCCAGCGTTCCTTCTGAGCCGCACAGAAGCGAGAGTAGGTTGAGTCCTGCGACATTTTTGTGGGTATGGGAGCCGAGGTGCAGGATGTCAGCGGAGCCTGTGACGACGGTGGCGGCGAGGAGGTGGTGGGCGGTGGTGCCGTATTTGAGTGCGCGCAGACCTCCGGCGTTTTCGGCGATATTGCCGCCGAGTGAGCAGAAAGGGGCGCTTGCTGGGTCAGGTGGGTAGAGGAGGTTGAGCGCGGCGGCGGCTTTCTGGATTTCCCCTATTAGGGTGCCGGCGAGCGCGGTGACGGTTCGGTCTCTTTGGGATATCCGCAGCACGCCTTTCATCTGCGCCATATCAAGCACAACTCCTGGGCGTGTGACGAGGGCGCCGCCTGTAAGACCGCTTGCGCCGCCACGGGTGTAGAGCGGCACACCGAAGTCGCACAAGACCTGCACCACCGCCGCAACATCATCTACGCTGCGCGGACGCACCACCGCAAGCGGTTTGACCCACCTAAGGCGTGAGGCATCCTGAGCGCAAAGAATGCGCACCGCCTCCCCTGTCGCCACACACTCCCCCACCGCTGCGAACAACGCCTCAAGTAGCCTTTTGCTCACTTTTTGTTTCCCTTAAGTTTTGGGTCACTCTGAAGCAGCGCCTCAACGACACCACGCCGCGGGTCGTCCCTATCCGCTGCGGAAAGGAACCCGCACAAAGCATCCCTCGCCTCCCCGTAACGCTTCATCCGCGCAAGAAGCATCCCCATATGGTAGAGTGCGTCGGCTTTTCTGTAGCCGCATTCAACGCATTTTTTCAGTTCAGAGAGCGCCTCATCGTTGCGGGATGTTTTAAGGAGCAGGAAGGCGGCGTCAAAATGCGCCCGAGGCAGGTCGCTTCTGCGCAGCGCCGACACCGCCTTATCCACATCTCCCAGTTCTGCCCACATCCCGCCGAGCCCCAGCCACAAAATAGAAACATCGCTTCCTTCCTTTTCGGCGAGTTTTAGAAGACGCTCGCCCTCAAGCAGGTCGCCTTTTGAGGGGCGGGACTCCCTTAGGGAGAGGAGCAGCAGATGCGCTTGTGCGAGGTGTTGCCAGATGTTGCGCGTTTGTGGGGTGAGGTTTGCGGCGAGGCGGAGTGCTTTTTTGAGGAGGTCTTGAGCGGCTTCCTTTTTGCCGCGGCGTATCAGGCTTTTTGCGGCATTGAGGGCAGACCTTATGCGTTTTGCGATGTATGCGGGGTCGCGGAGTTGGACCTGACGGCGCGCTTCTTGGAGGAGGCGGAAGAACTCTGGGCGGTGTGGTCTTCCGATTTTTCGCAGGGCATCCTCAAGCACTTTTTGCGCCTGCTTTGGTTTGTCTGTTATCAGCAGGCAGCGTGCCAACTCGCAGACCGCCCATTCCGAAAAGTGGGTTTGGAGCGATTTGCGCAGCGTCTGAATGGCGGCATCGGGAGCGCCTGATGCCCGCAGTGCTGATGCTT
Source organism: uncultured Planctomycetota bacterium (assembly GCA_964584815.1). Lineage (GTDB taxonomy): Bacteria > Planctomycetota > SKW154 > SKW154 > SKW154 > CAZPBO01. The sequence continues at coordinate 26,682 of CAZPBO010000009.1, read as the reverse complement.
TAATTATCGGCGCCTGATAGACTACCCGCATCAAAGAATCCTGCGTTAGTGGCTTATCGCTTAAGGGCTTGAGGGTGTTGTGGGATGTGATAAGGGCGCTGCAGACAAGGGCGGCGGCTTTGTTGGCTTCTGCGATTGCCGCATCGCACTCTCCTGCCTTAAGGAGCGCCTGCGCAAGGTAAAGCCGCAGAACAGGTTCGTGGTCGGTTCCTTTCGCGGCGGAGACCGCCTCGCGCAGTAGTCGCACCTCACAGCGGTGGTCGCCTTCAGAACCTGCTATCATCGCCATCTTATGAAGGGCAAAGACAAAGTGCGTCCGAACTTTTGGGATGTGGAGATTGCCCCTTGCAAGGTGAACAACAACCTCATAAACCTCCCAAGCGGTTTCTGTCAATCCCTGCGCAAGGAGGCAGGATGCAAGGTTAAAAGGGATGTAGAGATATTCTGGGCGGTGGATGATAAGGCGTCCGAGGAAATCGCGTTGCAGTAGGAGTTTTTTGAGGATGGAGGCGGCTTGGCGGTAGCGTTTGAGCGCGATAAGCGCTTCGGCGGTGGAGCATTGACTTTGCTGACGCAGTCCGTAAAGCCAGGGGTCTTGTGGGGCGGTTTTGAGGATTTGGTGCGCAATTTTGAGATGGCGAAGCGCCTCTTTCGGCTTTTTGCGCGCCAGAAGTTCCTGACCGACGACGATGTGTGCTCTTGCGCAGTTGGGGTAGGCGTCTGCGGCGGCGGAGAAGAGGGTTAGTTCGTCCTTCCAGTCGCGGCTGCGGCGAAAGTCAGCAGCCACACAAGCGGCGAGAACTGCCGCTAACGCCCCAAACGCGACATGTTTCCTTCGCAGACGCTGCAAAACAAACGCCGCCCCTACCGCCACAGCCATAAGTGGCAGATACAGAAACCTCTCCGCAAGCCGCTCCGGCAAAGGATATATCTGGCTTACCGGAACCAGTGTGCCCAAGAAAAGCAGGATGCAGAAGGCGGGGATGAACCATCTGCGCCGCCAAGCATAAAACGCAAAACCGATTAGTGCGGCAAGAGAAAGCAGCGCAAGGAGTGTCGTTGGCGGGGTGAGGAGTCCGCTGGAGGCGGGGAAGGCGTTGTGGGAGTAGTCAGCCGAGAGGGGATACGGCACAAAAACAAGCCGCAGATAAAAGAGCAGCAGACGCGGCACCGTCAGCATATTGCTCGTTATACTGCCACCCCACCACGCAACCGATACCTCCTGCACCTTGGAAAGGTTTTTGAAAAGCAACTGCAACACAGTCAGCAGCACAGATAAAGCGATGAGAGGGACAAGCATTCGTATGGGACGGGCAAGTTTTTGGAGTTTGCGGTGGCGCAGGAGTTCCCAGAGGAGGATGGCGAAGGGCAGGGTGAGGGCGGCTTCTTTTGCGAAGAAGGCGGCGATGAAGAGGGGGAAGACGGCGGCGGCGCAGATGCGGCTCCTATTTCGGCGCCAGCGGATGTAGCAGACAAACGCCGCGAAATAGAAGATGGCGCAGAGGATGTCTTTGCGCGCGGTTATATAGCAGGCGCATTCGGAGTTGAGAGGATGCAGCAGGAAAATCAGCCCGCCGAGAAACGAGGGCAGAGTGCTGAATCCGAAATGACGCAAGAGAACGAACAGCAGGAAAGCCGCCAAAGCGTGGTGGAGCAGGTTTGAGAGATGGAAAACCGACGGCTTGAGCCCACCGATGCGATAATCAAGCGCATATGATGCAAAACGAACAGGACGATATCCCGGGTCAACGGTTGCCTGCCCTGTGGGAAGGATGGTGTAGACATTGCCGGAGAAGGCGCGGGCAAACATCTGCGGTATGTTGGCAATGCTTTTTACAGCGGGGTTTTCCACGATAAGACGGTTGTCGTCAAAGACAAACCCTGCCTTGAGGGCGGGAGCAAAGGCAGCAAGCGCTGCGGCGCAAAACAGCCCAAAAACCGCCGCCATTATAAGCAAATTTACACATCTGCTACACATCGTAACTTGACAAATCCAATTTGTGTTGTATATTTTTTTGACCTTTTGTCCTTTTTACGGGGCAGTTCACATTGAGCATACAGGATAGTGTTGCGGAACTCAAGAGGCGTGTGGACATAGTGGAGTTAATTTCCACTTGGGTTCCTCTGAAGCGGATGGGGAAGGCGTGGGGCGGGTTGTGTCCGTTTCACCGTGACACAAAACCATCATTTTATGTGTGGTCGGAGCGGGGTTACTACAGATGTTTTGGATGCGGAGCGGCAGGGGACATTATTTCCTTTATGATGGCGTTCCATCATATGGATTTTGTGGATGCGGTTCGGGAGTTAGGGCGCCGTTATGGTGTGGAGGTGAAAGTGGGCGGTGGACCGAGGAAGAAGACGAAGCCGCTTGTGGAGGCAAACAAGGCGGCGGAGGAGTTCTTCCGTTCGGCGTTGCGCAAATCGCAGACCACAATGGATTACCTCACCAGCCGCGGTTTCTCCCAAAGAACGCTTGAAGAGTGGGGGGTGGGATATGCGCCCCCGGGAGATGAGTTGTTTAAGTTTATGCGTCGCCGCGGGATAGCAGATTCCCTCCTCCTTGAAGCGGGGCTCGCCGTCAAACGCGCAGAACGGCTTCTTCCTCTTCTGCGGGACAGGGTTGTGTTTCCGATAAGGGACGCACGGGGGGTTGTGGTGGGGTTTGGCGGTCGTGCGTTGAAGGAGGATGCCCATCCCAAATACATAAACACTCCCGAAACGCCGCTTTTCAAAAAGTCCGAAATACTTTTCGGCATCAACCGTATAAAGGTTGACGGAGGTGTGGTTGTGGTGACAGAGGGTTACACAGATGTTATGGCGGCGCATCAGGCGGGGATGCGGAACTTTGTGGGTGTTCTTGGGACGGCATTCGGGGAGGGGCACGCGCGGCTGCTTTCCCGTTACGCTGATGAGGTGGTGCTTCTTTACGATGCCGACAGCGCGGGCAAAAAGGCAGCGGAGCGTTCCATAGACAGCCTTGTTGGCGCGGGACTTTTCGTCCGTATCGGTCTTCTGCCTGAAGGGATGGATGTGTGTGATTGTGTAAGCGGCGCAAAAGAAGGTCTTGTAAGGGATGCATTGGATAAAGCGGTGAGTTTTGTTGAATTCATAGCGGGGCTTTATGGTGGTGATGAGAGGGGGAGGGTGAAGGCGGTGGAACGGGTGGGTGCGGTTTTGAGTGCGATGGACGAGGTGTCGCGTCAGGTGTGGGCGGAGAAGGCGGCGGGAATGCTGGGTGTTCTGCCATCGGCGCTGCTGTCGGCGGCGCGGGGAAGAACGCGAAAAACGGCGCCCCCAAAAGTTGTGCCGCCAGAGCACGCAAGGGACTGGGACCTGATTGAGGCGATGCTTTTTGAGCCCGAACTCGCCAGTTATGTTAGGGAGGAGTTTCCTACAAGTTCCTACAGAGACGAGGCTTTGGCGGCTGTGGCGTCGCATATATATGGGCAGGCTGATGAAGGGCGGTTGAGTCTTGAAGAGTTATACGAGGAGAGACCTGAATTGAGGGAGAAAGTGAGAGCGGTGCTGGAGAGAGGGAGGCAGATGGGTGCGCCCAACAAGGACTACCGAAAAATCGTTGAAGGATATGCTAGGAAGGAGAGACGACGGCGTCTGTTTGAGGAAGCCAAAAGGAGGGCTTGTGAGGGCGATGTAGCAGCACTTAAGAAGATTATAGAGATAAAAAAGGGGAACAAGTTAGGGGACGGAAGTGATGTATGAGGAAGACGATGTTAGAGAGGAGGAGATGGGTGGGGTGGATGAGCAGGAGGCGGAGTTGAAGGATTTGATTGAGAAGGGCAGGGTCTCGTATCGCGAGATTCAGAGGTTGGTTCTGGATGAAGCGGGCGGTCCGGAGGAGATGAACGAGATACTGGATGAGTTGGATGAGGCGAAGGTGGAGTTGGTGAGCGAGGGGGAGTTTGAACCGCCGGAGCCGCCTATTACCGAACGCGAGGCGGTGGGTATTGAGAAGATAAACGACCCTGTGCGTCTGTATCTGACGCAGATGGGTGAGATACCCCTTCTGACGCGCGAGCAGGAGTTGGAGTTGGCGCGGCGGATAGACTTAACGCGCCGACGGTTCCGCCGCCGCGTCCTCCAAAGCGGTGTCGCTGTGCGCTCGGTCATCTTCCTTGTTGAAAATGTCCTGCGCGGGATGATACCGTTTGACAAAGTTTTCCAGACCAATCCTCACGAAGGGTTGAGCAAAACATCAATATCAACCCGTCTTCCAGGACACCTTGCCACGCTCAACCGCCTTGTGGGCAAGATGGAGCAACTCTTTCTTGCGATGAGGAAAAGCAAAGGGGATGGTGATGCGCTGAAACGGGCGAGAAGGAAAGCCGCAACCCTCATTGAAGAGTTGAACCTACAAGTTAAGGTGGTGCGTGACATATATTCCGAGATATGTAAGCACTACAATGAGATGGTCTCAACCCGTGAAAAGATAGAGGAGTTGAAGGCGCGGGAGAATGCGCCGAAGGAGCGAATAACCTTGCTGGAACGACTCTATTCGCAGCAGATGCTGGAGGCGCTGGAGACAGAGGAGGAGTTGGCGGAGCGGATAAGCACGACAGATAAGCGGCGTAAGGAGTATGAGAAGGCGAAACAGGATTTGGCGCGCGGCAACCTCCGCCTTGTCGTCTCCATCGCCAAAAAGTACCGCAACCGCGGTCTCAACTTCCTTGACCTGATTCAGGAAGGCAATATGGGGCTGATGAAGGCGGTGGAGAAGTATGAGTATAGGCGGGGTTATAAATTCTCAACCTATGCGACCTGGTGGATAAGGCAGGCGATAACACGGGCGATAGCCGACCAAGCCCGCATAATCCGAATCCCCGTTCATGTGCTGGAGCAGGTGACACGGATAAAGAACGCGGAGAAGGAGTTTGAGCAGCGTGTTGGTCGCATCCCAACCGTTGAGGAGTTGGCGGAAGAGGTGGGGGTGCCAGCCAACGAGATTGAGCGAACACTGAAGATGGCAAAACATCCCGCCAGTCTTGACCGCCCCATAGGCGATGGCGATGATTCGGTCTTCGGCGACTTTGTTGAAGACGAAACGGCAGAAAGTCCTGTGATTTCCGCGACACAGCAAATGCTGCGCGACAACCTCCAGCAGGCACTCAATACACTGACTTTCCGCGAGAGGGAGATAATTAAGTTGCGTTACGGGTTGGACAGCGGTTACACTTATACGCTTGAGGAAGTGGGACGGATATTCAAGGTGACGCGAGAGCGTGTGAGACAGATAGAGGCGAAAGCGGTGAGGAAGTTGCAACACCCGATAAGAAGCCGCCTGCTGGAGGGTTTCTTGGAGGATATTGACTGATGGTGCGGGCGGGGCGGGCGTTGCTTGAAGCCCTTCTTGACCTCGCTAAGATTGACGCCGAGTTGGATGAGTTGAACCGCCGCCGACAAGAGCAGAAAGAAAAACTCGCCGCCGCCCAACAACAACTCAACCAAGCAAAAGCCAAACTTGAGGACGCAAAAAGGCAGAAAAAGGAGAAAGCCAAACGCGCATATCACATTGAGCACGAGATGAAGCAGATAGAGACCGAACTGAAACAGGTGCGCGAAAGGCTGCTTAATGCAAAGACCAATGAGGAGTTCCGCCTCTTAAAAGAGGAGGAGCAGAAACTGCAGGAGAAAATCTCGCATATGGAAGACGAGGCGCTGGGTGTGTTGGATGAAGAGGAGAAGATGGATGCGGAGGTGGGGAGATTTGAGGATGCGGTTGAGGATGCGGAGGCGCACCTGAAAGCCTGTAATGCCGAGATAGAAAAGGAGTTGGAGAAGATAAAGAGGAACGAGGCGTTTGTGATGGAAAAGCGTCGTCAGGTGGCGGAGATGGTGCCACCGCATGTTCTTGAGCGTTATGAACGGGTGCGAAAAAAGGTTGGTGGCTCACCTTTGGCGGAGGTAGACCCTGTGCAGCAGGTGTGCCGTGGATGTCAGATGCAGGTCACACTTCAGGATATAGTTGAAATCCGCCGCGGTGACAGACTCGTTTTCTGCCGCTACTGCAGCCGCATCCTTTACATCCCTGAAGAAGAACACCCCACCGAAGGCGGTTAGCGGTTCAACTCCTCATCACCTGCAGGCAGCGCAATATCCGGTGCCTCATAGTCCGGCGGCTGATACAGAATGTCACCTATGAAGTATATGTCAATGAAGAGCGGCTGTTCCTCTATCAACTCCTCCTTTGTGCCTATGTATAAGACATTGCACTTTATGCCGAAGGTCAACTCCTCATCCAGCGTCTTGAGCATAAGCACAAGTAGATTTTTGAGGCGCACATCTTTGAGGCGCAGGTTGATGGTTTTTCCTTGAGCAAGTTCGCGTGCGTCCTTTGAAACATAGACATTCAGACCGCTGACATTGCGCACAAAGTCCGCCGCCTCATCCAGCGTCGTCCCCTCAAACTCTACACTAACCGTCAATGTGCGCATAAGGCGGAGATAGCGCTCCACAACCTGCGCATCACAGTCAGGGTCAATTATCGGTGGCTTTGACGCCTCCTCCTTTATCATCTGCTGTATCAAGTTGATTATAAACTCGCGGAACTCCTCATCACTCATCCCCTCATCGTCTTGTGGGAGCGCCACAAAAAGCGCCAAAGACACAGCAACAATGACCAAAACAAAGCGCAACATAACCAACCCTCCAGCCACTGCCTGTCTATATTATAACCGCTCCTTTGCGGCTGTGCCAGAGGAGAACTGCGTGAGAAGTCGGTATTTGTAGTCAAGGGCTGCGCGGACAAAAGCGGCGAACAGCGGATGTGCCTTCAGCGGCTTTGACTTGAATTCCGGGTGGAACTGCACGCCCACAAACCACGGATGCCCTGCCAGTTCAACGATTTCAGCCAGCCCTGTCTGGGGATTGATGCCTGAAATTGCGAGTCCGTATTCTTCAAGCAAGGCGGTGTAGCGGGGATTGACCTCAAGGCGATGGCGGTGGCGTTCTCTGACAAGGTCGGTTCTGTAAGCCTGATACGCTTTTGTTCCTTCCTTAATGCGGCAGTCGTAAGCGCCAAGACGCATCGTGCCGCCCATTCCCCGTCGGCGCATCAGTTTTAAGTGCTTCGGCATATAGTCAATCACAGGATGAGGTGTTGTTTCGTTGAACTCCCGCGAGTCGGCATCCTTAAGCCCCACCACATTACGCGCAAATTCTATAACCGCCGTCTGCATCCCAAGACATATGCCGAAGAAAGGTATATGATGTTCGCGGGCGAATCTTACCGTCTCTATCTTGCCCTCTATTCCTCTCACTCCAAAGCCACCCGGCACAAGGATACCGTGGACATCCTCAAGCAGCGCCGCTTCTTTCCCTGCCACCTCCTCTGACTCCACATAAACTATCTCCACCCGCACACCGTTTTGTATGCCTCCGTGACACAACGCCTCATTTATTGATTTGTAGGAATCGCGCAAACGCACATATTTGCCCACAACCGCAATCCGCACCGTATCTTCAGGATTCTTAAGCACCTCCAGCATCTCTTGCCAGTCCGACAGGTCGCATTCTTTCCTCGCCTTAAGCCCCAATTTCTGCAGCACCAGTCTGTCAAGTTGCTGTTTGTGCAACTCAACAGGAACCTCATATATGGAAAAGTCCACATCGCGTTCCTCTATGACCGCTTCCTGCGGCACATTGCAGAACAGCGATATCTTTGCGCGTTCCTCCTCGCCCATCGGCACCGATGTTCGGCATATCAGAATGTCAGGCTGGATTCCTATCTCCCGTAAGCGTCCCACAGAATGCTGTGTCGGTTTCGTCTTCAACTCCCCTGTGGTGGGAAGGTGTGGAAGAAGCGTTATGTGGATGTTCAAGACGCGTCCCGGCTCCTCAAGTCGCATCTGGCGAATCGCTTCAAGGAAGGGCAGTCCCTCAATGTCGCCCACCGTTCCGCCCAACTCGGAAACCAGCACATCCGCACCCCGCGCCGCCCGCTTCACCAGCCTCTTTATCTCATCCGTTATGTGCGGCACCACCTGCACCGTCTTGCCCAAATACTTGCCCCTGCGCTCACCCCTTATCACATTGTAATACACCCTGCCTGTTGTGAAATTTGAGCGCCTGTCCACGCGACAATTGGTGAAACGCTCATAATGCCCCAAGTCAAGGTCGGTTTCCGCCCCGTCCTCTGTCACATAAACCTCACCGTGCTGAAACGGACTCATCGTTCCAGGGTCAACATTTATATACGGGTCAATCTTCTGAATTGAGACCTTCAAACCGTGACGCTCAAGCAGCATCGCCACCGATGCCGATGTCAAACCCTTACCAAGCGATGAGACAACACCACCTGTTACGAAAACATAACAGGTCTTCTTTCTGCTCATCTGCCCTCCTTGTTTTTCAACTCCTGCTCCAGAGCGTCCAACCTGTCCAGAAGGTCGCCGTCATCACCTCCAAGTTTCTCATACAGACGGTAGTATTTCAATGCTTCTTTCTTCTTCTCCAGCAGGTCGAGCGCGAGGGCAAGTCCGCCCGCCGCCTCCACCATCTCCTCATCCAACGCCAACGCCTTTTTGTAGGCGTCACAGGCTTTTTCCAACTCCTTTTTCGCCTCGTCCTTTTTCTTCTTCTCAAGGAGTTCGCAGGCGGCATCGGTCAGGGTGGAGCCGAGGTCGTTGTAAATAGCGGGGTCATTTGGTGCGATTTCGGCGGCTTTTTTGAGGTGTTTAATGGCTTTTTCGTAGCGGCGCAATTTGCGGTAGACGGCGGCAATGTTGCGGTGCGCGTCCCCTAACTTCCCATCCGTCGCTATCGCCTGACCGAAACGCTGCTCCGCATCCGCCCATTGACGCGCATCCATCGCCAAAAGACCAAGGGAGTTGAACGCCCGTGCAACATAGGTTCTGGCTCCACCCGCACGCGTCGCCGCAACAAAGACCTTCTTCGCCACACCCACCAACTTCGCCGCCTTTTCACTGTCGCCTTCCCTGTCCGCTATCAGCGCACGCTGCAGTAGCAGCCAACCTGAATGGAAACGCACCGGCGCTCCCTTCTCGCCCGCTTTCAGTAGCGCCGATATCGCGTCCGCCGCTTCCGCATATCTGTCAGGGTCGCGCTTACACACCAGAACCTTCCCGTAGGTCAGGATGTTCTCCTTCCCCACAGGCATAATCGGTGCCTTTGACGACAACTCCAGTTTCAGATTCTCCGCCACCTTGCTGACCATATATTTTGCCACCTCCTCAAAGTCGCCTTGTCTGGTTAAGGTGACCGCTGTCTTGGTCTCTTTTGCGCACATATACAGGCGGCAGGTGACTTTGATTTTGCCGTCTTTGCGGACGACTCTGCCCGCAAGGACATAATTTGCGCCGAGGGTATTTGCAAGGCGCGTTGCTTTGTCCGCATCATCCAGAGCGGCGTATCGCAGAAGTGCTCTGTTGAGCGCCCACAACAGGCGCTCATAGTCATAGACGACGGCGTTTTTGGCGTTCTGGCGTAGGGTCAGTGTGATGGTTTCCGCCAGCGCCGCCCCTGCCATTTTCGCCTCTTCGTTTCCTCCGTCAAAGGGCGCCACAGCCAACCGCACCTTCTCCCCGCACAGTCCCACACCAAAAACAGCCACGAACAAGACCACTATGCCGTAACGCATCGCCTCTCCTCCACTGCGCTCAAAGTGTAAGTCTTGGAGCAATGTAAAGATTTTTGAAGACGATAACTGCGGCACCGACAACACAGGCGGCAATTGCCCCTGCCTCGCGCCGCAGAACCTCACCCCAACTGTAAAGCGGCTCCTTTCTACCTCTCAACGCTTTGATGATACGGGGAAACCAGCGCGTAGTTTGAGATTTATATTCAAGATAGGTCTCGCCGAAGCGCTTCTCCAGCGATGCCTCCTCGCGTTTTATGGTGCGGGAGTGGCACCACAGTCCCCAAAGCCAGAATGGCACAACAGCCCACCAGAGATGCGCCAGCAGCAGAAAGCCTGTTGCTATGGTCAGGTTGCCGAGGTATAGTGGGTTTCTGCACATAGCATAGGGACCTGTTGTGGCAAGTCGCGGCTTTGCGCCGTGTCCTATCCGTTTACCGCAGTAACGGTTGGACCAGAACCGTAGGAACCCGCCCACAAGAAGCACCGCTCCTCCCGCCGCATACATCACAATTGCCCATTCATCCCGCCGTGGCCACAGCCAGACAACCACCAATATCCCAAAAGGCAGATATGTGTCCGCCCTTTTGCGCAGAAGCCACTCAATTGCCGCTTTCACGAAGTCGCCTCAAAAAAGCCCTGTAGTCCTCTTCTGTGTCAATGGAGCGCACATAACGCACCGCACGCACAACCTTTATCCGCATCCCGTTCTCCAACGCCCTCAACTGTTCAAGCCCCTCCACCCGCTCCAAATTTCCCCTTTCAAGTTCCACAAACTTGAGCAGCGCATCGCGCGAGAATCCGTATATCCCAATATGGCATAAAAAAACCGTCTCCTCGCAATAGAAACGCTCATAGGGGATTTCTGAGCGGGAAAAGTATAGGGCGTAGGAGTTGTTATCGCAGACGACCTTAACGGTGGCGGGGTCAGTGAGAAGTGCTGGGTCAACAACCGCGGCAGCCGCCGTCACAATACCCTCCCCCTTCTCCACCTCCTGCGCTATCGTGTCCAGTAATTCGGGCTCTGTTTCTGGCTCATCCGCTTGAAGGTTGATAATGGTTTGGAATTGAGGGAATTTGCGGGCGACTTCTGCGACGCGTTCTGTGCCGCAGGTGTGTGCGGGGTCGGTCATTAAGACCTCAGCGTTGAAGGAACGCGCTGCGTCAAAGACATCCTCGCTGTCTGTGGCGATGATGACGCGTTCTGCGCAGCGCGCCTTCCGCGCCCGCTCCCAAGTATGCTGCATCAGAAACTTGCCTGACTCTTTGAGCAGCACCTTCTTGGGGAGGCGTGTTGACGCCAGCCGCGCCGGTATCACTATCAACGCCACCGCGCACCTTTCAACCCTGTCCCAAATAAAAACTGGGCAGGGGCGGACTCGAACCGCCGACACCCGGATTTTCAGTCCGGTGCTCTACCACCTGAGCTACCTGCCCTCATATACTCACTATACAATCCCAACCCCGCTTGTCAAGTTTTTGCCGCCGTGATGAAGGTGAGCCATACCTCACGGCTCCGTGGTCCGTCAAACTCACAGAAGAATATTCCCTGCCACCGCCCCAAACACAACTTGCCGTCCTCAAACGGCACAAAGACGCCGCTTCCCACAAGCGATGACTTCACATGCGCGGCTCCGTTGCCCTCAAGATGGGTGTAGGGAAAGTCGTAAGGGACAATGCGGGAAAGCAGGGCTTCTATGTCGGCACGCACCGAAGGGTCGGCGTTCTCATTTATCAAAACGCCTGCCGTGGTGTGCGGCACATATATGTGCACCAACCCCTCCTGCAACCCGCTTGACGCCACCGCCTCCGCCACCTGCACCGTTATCTCACGCAACTCCTGACGCTTACTTGTCTTTATCCGAACCTTTACCACCGGCTAATCCCCTTACAACATCACGCACAAGTTTTGCCACAGCCTTTGCCACCTCACCACGCCCCTGAATCGTCAACCGCTTGCTCTGATAAACTATCTGGGGCTTGCCTCCACCGGCTGTTGCTTTCTCAACCCAAAGTTTAACACTGAAGAACTCAAGAGGACCAACCAGTTTGTAGCCGACCTCGCCGCGCAAAACCAACCCTCTGTCGGGGGCGATTTTTATTCCGACGGATGAGAGTTTTCTCTCCACAATACTGCGCACAAACTGTGCCGCGTCCCTACCTTTGGGTCCTCCCTCCACCACCGCGAACTGACCCAACCGCAATTCCTTCACAGGCTTATGCTTTTTCTCCGCTTTTTGGGGTGACTTTTGCTTCTGCGGCGGCTTTTTGCTCTCCTTTTGTGTCGGTTTTTGCTTCGGCTCACTCCAGCGGCTTTTCTCCACCCTTATTACCCAGTGGAAGCCTTCAAACTCAAATGGGTCAGGGACTTGACGCTCCTTCGCGGAGAAAACTTTCTGCGCCAGTTCTTTTGGGAGAGATGAGCGCGGTGAGAAGTCAATGATTGCGTCGGTGGCGCAGGACGGATGAAGCGACTCAATGCGTGCGATGTGGGTGGGTGCGTCGCCCATACGGAGCCGCCGCGCCGCCCATTCCGCATCCTCCTTGCTGCCGAACGCCATCAGCACGAAACGGCGCTCTTCCTTCATCTGCACAACACGCTTCACAAGTGATTTGGGCACCCGCAGTTTCGCCTTCTCAAATTTGAGAACATAAAAGCCGCCTTTTTCGCCGAGCGGCTCTCCCTCAAAGCGACTGCCGTCCCGCAGGTAGAGCGCCACACGCTCTTTCGGCTTCTTTTTCGGACTCTTTTGGCTTGTCTTTTCCTGCTTGGGGGCATTTTTCTTCTGCGGCGTCTTCTTTGCAGCCCCAGAAGGCGGCTTCTTTTGGGGGAGTTCTTTTTGTTGTGCTGAAAGCAACGCCACTGAGAAGATAGCAACGAGGGTCAGACCGCGCATAGTTTTTACTCCTTATGTTGCGTCCACGGCTTCGGTTTTGCGCCGTTTCCTGCGCTCTTTGTGCGCCTCAAAATGGAGCGCGTTATCTTTGACCGTCACCATAATTTTGTCGCGTTCGCTGAAAGTGCCTTTGAGAATCTCCTCACTTAGGGGGTCTTCAATCAGTTTTTGGATAGAGCGTCGGATGGGTCTGGCGCCGAAGTCGGGGTTGTAGTTGTAGTTGAGGATGAACTCCCGCGCCTCGTCCGTCAGTTCAATATCAAGTCCCAATCCCTTCAGGCGCTCTCGCAGATAGGAGACCTCAAGGTCAACTATCGCCTTCAGTTCATCCCTTGTCAGGTGCTTGAAGACGATAATCTCATCAACGCGGTTGAGGAACTCGGGGCGGAATGTGTGCTCAATTTTGGTCATAAGGCGTTCTTTCATCTTCTCGTAGGTCAGTTCTTCGGAGCGCTGGGTGAAGCCGAGTGGTTCTGCGTCCTTTATGAGTTCTGCGCCGATGTTTGAGGTCATAATGAGGATTGTGTTTCTGAAGTCAACGCGGCGTCCGAACGCGTCGGTCAACGCGCCTTCCTCCATCACTTGAAGCAGCATATTATGCACATCGGCGTGCGCTTTTTCTATCTCATCAAGCAGCACAACCGCATACGGTCTTCTGCGGATGCGTTCTGTGAGTTGTCCGCCCTCTTCATAGCCGACATAACCGGGAGGTGCGCCGACCAAACGGCTGACATTGAACTTCTCCATATACTCTGACATATCAATCTGCACAAGCGCCTCTTCGGTTCCGAACATAAAGCGTGCAAGCGCTTTGGCGAGCAGGGTTTTGCCCACGCCTGTGGGACCGACGAAGATGAATATTCCGATGGGGCGTTTGGGGTCTTTCAGTCCAGCGCGCGAGCGGCGCACCGCCCGTGCCACCGCCTTTATCGCCTCATTCTGCCCCACAACAATCTTGTGGAGTTCGTCTTCCATCTTCAGCAGTTTTTGGGTTTCGTCCTTGTCAAGGCGTGTCAGCGGGATGCCTGTCATCTGGGAGACGACCTCTGTGACGACATTCACATCAACAATGCCGCCTTTCTCGTAGCGCACTGACAGCCACTCTTTTTCGCGCTTTTCGCGCTCGGCGCGCAGTTTTTCCAGTTTGTCACGCAGACTTGCCGCCAACTCAAAGTCCTGCGCCGCCACCGCCTCGTCCTTCTCCTTCTCCAGCCGCTTTATCCGCTCATCAAGGTCCTTTAAGTCGGGGGGACGGGTGAGGGAACGCATTCGCACTTTCGCACCCGCCTCGTCTATCACATCTATCGCTTTGTCGGGCAGGTGGCGTCCCGTTATGTAGCGGTCTGACAGAAACACCGCCGCCTCTATTGCCTCGTCGGTGATGCGCACTCGGTGGTGTGCCTCGTAGCGGTCGCGCAGTCCTTTAAGGATGGCTATAGTCTCTTCTTTTGTGGGAGGGTTGACGATGATGGTTTGGAAGCGGCGTTCCAGAGCGCCGTCTTTCTCAATATGCTTTCTGTATTCGTCAAGTGTTGTGGCGCCGATGCACTGGATTTCGCCTCGCGATAGGGCGGGCTTTAAGACATTGGCTGCGTCAATGGCGCCCTCTGCTCCTCCTGCGCCTACTATGGTGTGCAACTCATCTATGAAGAGGATGATGTTGCCGGCACGACGCACCTCATTCATAACATTCTTTATCCGCTCTTCAAACTGCCCGCGGTATTTGGTGCCGGCAACAAGTAGCGCCAAATCAAGACTGACGATGCGTCTTGAGGCGAGGATTTCGGGGACTTTCTCCTCAACGATTAGTTGTGCCAGTCCCTCAACGATGGCGGTTTTTCCCACACCTGGTTCACCCAGAAGGACGGGGTTGTTTTTTGTTCGTCTGCAGAGGATTTGCATAACGCGCTCAATTTCGGATTTGCGTCCGATGACGGGGTCAAGTTTGCCTTTTTTTGCGAGTTCGGTGAGGTCGCGTCCGTAGGTGTCAAGGTTTGGGGTTTTTGAGCGGGCGGGTTGGGTTTCAACATCGGAGTCTGGGGTGGACTTATCGCGTGCGCCGAGGAGTTCCAGCACTTCCTCACGGACATCGCGCAGGCGGACGCCGAGGGCTTCCATCACCTTCGCGGCGCGACCACTTGTTTCTCTCAAAAGCCCCAGAAGGAGGTGTTCTGTGCCGATATAGTTGTGTCCGAGGGAGTTGGCTTCCTCAATGGCGAATTCAAGCACCTTCTTAGCGCGTGGGGTGAAGGGGAGTTGTCCTGTTCTTGGTGCGGGTGCGGTTCCGCGGCGCACAGTTCGCTCTATCTCCTGGCGGATGCGTTGTAGGTCAACGCCCAGATTTCGTAGCACCGAAGCCGCAACCCCCGACCCTTCCTGAATCAGCCCCAGAAGCACATGTTCTGTGCCGATGTAGTCGTGGTTGAGGCGCACTGCCTCAGCGCGTGCCAACTGCATCACGCGCCTTGCCCTGTCTGTGAACCTGTCAAACATCTGTTTTCACCTCAAAGATGTTTTTTATCTGGCGGTAACGGAGACATTCAGTTTTGTGGGTCTTTTGCGTTTTGGGAGTTTGCGCAGGACGCGGAAGCGCACTTTCTGTCCGCGCCGAACGCCGCGCAACACAGCGTTCAACTCCGAAAGCGTCGTCACATTTTTGCCGTTTACCTGTAGTATCATATCGCCTGCCCGCAGTCGTTTATTTGCCGGACCGCTCTCATCAACTTGTGTTATCAAAACACCAGTCATTATTTCGGCAACCGTTATGCCCAGGTCTGGTCCTTGTGGGCGGTGTTCGCGCTTGTCTTGGGAGCGTATGGACATAACCCATTGTTTCCATTCCTGCTCAAGTTGTGCTATGGTTTTGCCTGTAACCTTCTCAAGAGCCTGTATACCTGTTTTATCGTTTTTCCAGTTGCGGCAGTACTCATCATACCATTTTCTAAGAATCTTTTTCTCCCATAAAAAGAGCGTGATGTAGCGTCCTTGCGCGTAGCATAGACCTGCGGCGCGCATATATTCGGGTTGGGAGAGTTTCATAAAGCGGCTCCACGGGAAGGAGCGTCCCATTCTGACGGCGGCTTGGATGGCGCGCAGACGCATATTGACTCTCCACGGCAGGCAGTGCCCGCCTGCTACATGGGCAGCCTCCATAAGGGTTGCGTATCCTTCGCATATCCAGATTGGATGCTGCTGCATACGCGCGTGTTGGTCGGCGAAGTGCATTGCGTGGGTGAACTCGTGGTCAAGAACAAAGCCCATATTTCCGCAGATGAGAATCTTGTTGCGGGGGTTGTAGAAGCCGCCGATAGCGGGGTTTGGCACTATGCGGCGGAAATCCTGTTTACTTGGGCAGACCACGCTGATGTAGTACATCGGCTTGTGTTCAAAGAAGTCCGCCCATTCGGCGTCAGCCAGCGCGCGCAGATGCTCCTTCATCCGTTGTATCACATCCAGAGATTGGTTGGTGGCGAATATCAGGCGACGCTCCTCATCTATGAAGTATGTATAACCTTCACCGAACTGCTTTTTAAGTTGCTTTACCGTTCTGTCGGCGCCCTCGCGCATTATCTTGTCCGCTTCATCCATTAAGCGCTTGTACTCCGGCGTGTTTCGGATGTTCTTGAGGTCAGGGTCGTGTGATATGTGCATAAAATCGGTGAATCCTGCTTTGACCGCCAGACACAACGCCTTTATGGCGTCCCTTTTTTTGCGCATCAGGGAGTAGGCGCAAGCGAGGTTGTACCAAGCGATATGGTCGCGGGGCTCGGCTTCAATAATCTTTTTGAGCAGTTCCGCCGCCTTGTGATACTGTTTTTTCTGGAAGAACTGATGGACCTGACGGTGCATGGCGACTATCTGGTCGTTGGGGAGTGATGTCTTTTTCGGCGGAAACTCGTAGCGGTCAATAATGGAGCGGGCGGACGGGTTGACTTTCACATCGGGGGATTGGTCGTCGGGGCGGTGATGTGGACGCTCGCTTGGCTTCCATATTTTGGGCTTCTCTTCAATGGTCTTTTTCTCCACAGACTCAATCTCGTCGCGGGGAAACTTTTTGTGGCCATAAGGGAAACGCACCTTAACATAGTCTTCGGTCTCTTCCATAAGTTTCCCAATAAGTTGGTTGCCGTTGAGCAGGTGGATGACAACGACATCGCGGCGGATTTTGTCTATCATCGTTTTGGGAAGGACGATTTTTTCGTCGCCGGACTTGAATTTGATTTCGGTTGGAGTTTCCCCGAGATACTCGCCAGAGATGGTCTTTCCGTCTTTGAGGATGATGGTATCGGCATATGTTATGATAGGTGTGGCAACCCCGATTATCGTGGTGAGGAGTGCAAGTGCGCGCACCATCGTTTATCCCCCAATCAGTTTTTCGCGAACCAGTTTCTGAGGAGGTCAGCACGGGTGGCGTCTCTTTCTTCCTCGCTCGCTTTGCCTTTCAGGCGCTTCTGGATGTGGGCGGGCTGGGTTAGAACAAACAGCGGATTGACCCTTTTGATGCTCACCCCATCCAGCAGTCCCATCGCCGCGCCGAGCCTTACCAATGACAACATCTCTAACGCCTCTCCTGTGGATATCAGCCTACTTGAGTTCAGTATCCCCCACGCACGCCATACTCTGTCTTCTATTTTACGCCGCGCCTGCCCTATCAGTTGGTCACGCAGCATTCTCTCATAATCAATCACCTGTGGCAGAATGGTGGTTATGTTTTCCACAATCGCCTCTTCAGAGCGCCCAAGTGTTTTCTGATTGGAGACTTGGAAAAAGTCGCTCTGATAGAGAAAGGAGCCTTCGCCGTGGAATCCCCGCAGCGCGAGTCCGACGCTCTTGACCGCCTCCACCACGCGGATTATCTGCCGCGTCAGAACAAGCGCAGGCAGATGCAACATCACGCTTGCCCGCAATCCCGTCCCCACATTGGTGGGGCACGCCGTCAGATAACCCCACCTCTCCGAGAAGGCGAATTCAAGGTGTTCCTCCAGTTTGTCGTCAAGGGCGTTGAGTCTTTCCAGTGTGCGTTGCGGCTGCAGCCCCGGTTCCACCACTTGCAGCCGTATATGGTCCTCCTCATTTATCAGCATTGATGCCGACTCATCATCAACGAAGACCACTCTTGTGGGATGTGTGGCTTTGAGGATATCGCGGGTCAAGATATTGCGTTCCATCAGCATATTTTTGTCGGTTTCGGGAAGTGTTGAGGGGTTAGCGACGATAGCGGAAGGCAGAACCTTTTTGGCGGCGGTTTCTGCCATCTCCACAATGGTTTCCAACTCATCTTTTGTGGCAGAAGGCACGAAGCGGAAGCCGCTTATGTTACGGGCGTAACGGCTACGGCTTGAGATGACCACATCCCCGTCAGGTCCTTCCTGTGCCAACCATTGCCCTACATTCTGCACCATTCTATCAAACGCTTTTCTCACCCCTGCTCCTTTCCGCTTTCAAGTTCTTTTATCTGGTCGCGAATCTGCGCCGCCAGTTCATACTCCTCCCGTTTCACCGCCTCATCCAGACGCTTACGCAACTCCACCAACTTCCTCAAGCGCATCGCTTTTTCGTCCTTCCCTTTCGGCACCTTACCCACATGTTTTGTGCCAAAATGTATCTTCTCAAGGAGCGGTTCCAGCATCTCCGCGAAGACATCATAGTCGTTGGGGCAGCCGAGTCTACCACGCGTGCGAAACCCCTCATAAGTCAGCCCGCAGTTAGGGCAGGTCACCGCGCGCTTCTCATCCGGCAGATTCTCTTGCTCTTTCACCGCCTCCTCCATTATCTCCTCCGCGCCCTTCTTGCCACCGCGCCCCGGTATCACCCCCTCCTTCCTCGCACAGTCCTCACACAAACTCACACTCCGAACGCTGCCGTCCTCCTGAACCTCCGCCACATGGATGACCGCTACCTTCTTGCCACATAAGTCACACAACTTCATCTTCTCTTACCCAAAAAACTCCACTAACAATTTACACCAAAGAGGGCTTGTATGTCAAATCGCATTGCCCCTTTTTGAATTGATGTCTTTTGGGTGTCGTCGTATCATAGGAAATGGTGTGGAGGGAAGTGAGTGCGATTTTTGTGGGTTTGCGGGGCTGTGTTGGCTTTTTCACTGGCTTTTGCGCAGAGTGAGCCGTCCCGAACGGAGAAGGAGAAGTGGCGGGAGACGAGGGTCGGACTCTGGCCGTTTCTTCATTACGAGATTGGTGACCAATACCGCAGGCTGGATGTTCTCTGGCCTCTTGTTGAGTACAAACGAGACGGGGAGCGGAGTCTGGTCTCTTTTTGGCCGTTTGTTTTTCGCAAGGCGGATGGGGAGCGCACACACTGGGGATTTCTTTTCCTTGTGCGCAAACCTTTTGTTGGGTTGTGGGGAGCCGAGACTTGGTCGGGGCACGCTGAAGCCTGGATGCTGCCGCTGCTCTCTTATGAGCGCGATGTTCAAGAACGCTACAGCAGAGTTGACCTGCTTATGTGGCTCTTTTCCTACCGCGCAAGTCCCGGCAAACGCACCTGCTGGCTCCTTCCTCTCTTCCACTACCACAGCAGTCAGTATGTGGGGGAAAAGCAACCCCGCCGTCGGCTCGCCCTCTTCCTCTGGCTTGCAGGTTACAGCAAAACCCAAAATAGCCATTCCCTCTGGCTTATCCCGCTCTTTCACCATCACCGATGGGATAGGGGATACCACACCACTATCCTGCCGCCGCTTATCTGGTTCTGGCGCTCAACAGATACCGAGTTCTACGCCTTCTTCCCCTTCTTTATGTTCCACCACGAAATATGGCGAGGGAAAACGGGAGCACTGCGCCTTTTCATCTTCCCCGTTTACTACTCCAAACGCTGGTGGGCAGAAACGCGAAGAACAAAACGCTCTCTTTACCGCCGCAACATAACCATCCCGCTGCTCTTTCAGTGGCTTTATGTCCCCAACCGCCACATATATGTGGGTGTCATCCCTTATGTTCTGTTCAATTATTACAACGATTTTGGTTACTGGGCATCGTCCCGACGCATAAAGATTTACGCTCTTCTATATCTTTTCCAGATGGGCGTCTCAAAGGATGAGTTTATCCTGAAGTTGATACCGCTTTTGTGGCACAGGAGCAGGGCGGGTGGACGGGGTTACACCGTTTTATTCCCGCTTTTATGGCATTTCTCATCAAGCAGCGAGACGATAAGTGTTCTGTTTCCCATATTCTGGTATTACGAGGAGAAGGTGCCAGTCGGGTGCAGAGAAGAAGGAGAGACAATAGTCTTGAAGACGCGAACAGACTTCACTGTGCTTTTTGGTTTGAGCGGTTATGGTCGTAAAGGCTCAAAACACTTCTTCCACATCCTCTTTCCCGTATCCAAGGTGGTGTATGATACAGCAACAGGTGACTGGTCGGTGACGCTTGTTCCCTATTTTGCGCAGGCGGCGTCAACCCGTGTTGGGACGCGTTTCAATGTCTTTCCGCTCTTTTATGAGAGGACGAGCAAGTGGGGGCATCTTGTTGTGGTTCCTCTTTTCTGGTATTACTGGCGTCCTGCGTGGACGCGGATTGTGGCGGTGCCGTTTTTCGGCTATTCTTGGAGCAGGACGGGCAACTGGTGGTCGGCGTGGATTGTCCCGCCACTTTTCTATCTTCATCGCAACACCAAAAAGGACAATTTTTCCTTCAATGTTCTGGGAATACTGGCGGAGTACGGCTACAGCGGTGTGAGCAATTACCGCTTTGGTGCGAGGGAAGTTTCGGGGCGTCAGCGTTACGCTTACCTTGTTCCGTTTTTCTGGTGGAAACACTCGCCTGAAGAGACCGACTTCTGGCTGTCTGTGCCGCCTTTGCGTTACCACCGCTATACAAATCCTACCGGTGCCACCACCACTGACTTTATGTGGTTTCTGCCATATTGCCGTTACTATCGTGACGAAAACGAGCAGGTGATTCATCTTTTGTGGGAGTTGGTTCGGTGGCGACACGACCTTATCAGCGGGCATAAGAAGTTCTCTGTTTTATGGTATTTTCTACGCTGGGAATCTGACCCTGTGGCGCAGAAGGTGGAGTTCAACTTCCTCTATAGGTTTGTGTGGTATCGCGCCACGCCCAAGCAGACCCGTTTCCATATCTTTCCGATAGTTTCTTACACGGCAAGCGACAGACATCCGCGTTACGGCGTTTACAGGCGTCTGGGTATTTTGGGAGGACTTTTTGGCGGCGGCAAAAAAGCGCAACGCTCTTTCTTTACCCTTTTCTTCTTTGACATCAACTTCTGAAGGAGGAAGAGATGCTGCTTGAGAAGTTGTGCAAGAGTTATGGTGTGGCGGGGTTTGAGGATGAGGTGCGGGAGATGGTGATACAGGA
Organism: uncultured Planctomycetota bacterium; assembly: GCA_964584815.1. Classification (GTDB taxonomy): domain Bacteria; phylum Planctomycetota; class SKW154; order SKW154; family SKW154; genus CAZPBO01. The sequence goes on along the minus strand of CAZPBO010000009.1, from coordinate 5,842 downwards.
GTTGCGTAAGGTGTGCGATGATGTGCGCACAGACGCGATGGGCAATGTGGTGGGGTTCAAGCGCGGCAGGGGCAGGAAGCGGCGCAAGTTGATGCTCGCAGCACATATGGATGAGATAGGGTTTCTGGTCACCCATGTAGATGAGAAGGGTTTTCTGCGGCTTGACCCTGTAGGCGGCATAAACCCGCAGGTCTGTCTGGCAAGGCGTGTGCTGGTGTTCGGCAAAGAACGCGTCTGGGCGGTTGTTGGTTCAAAACCGCCTCATATAATGAAAGAGGAGGACCGCAGAAAAGCGCCGACGACCGAGGCGCTGTTTGCGGACACCTGCGGTTTGGGCAAAAAGGCAAAGGAGTTAATACCTGTTGGCTCGCCTGTGGCGTTTGAGGGGTTTTTTGATAGTGTTGGTGACTGCTATGTGGGTAAGGCGATGGATGACAGGGTGGGGGTGTTTGTGATGATAGAGGCATTGAAGAAGGCAAAGAGCAACAGGGTGGATGTTTACGCGGTGGCGACGGCGCAGGAGGAGGTGGGTCTGCGGGGCGCGGCGACCAGTGCCTTCGGCATCACGCCCGATGTCGGCATTGCGTTGGATGTGACGATTGCCGCTGATGTGCCAGGCGCACAGCCGCACCAGCATATAACGCATCTTGGCGATGGAGTGGCGATAAAGATAAAGGACAGTGCGTCCATATCCAACCCCAAACTGGTGCGCCATCTGCAGGAGTTGGCAGAAAAGCACAAGATATCTTGGCAGGCGGAGATTCTGCCGCGTGGTGGCACCGATGCCGGCGCCATTCAGCGCCCTGTTGGGGTCGCCGTCGCCACCCTCTCTGTTCCAACGCGCTATGTCCATTCCCCTGCAGAGGTCGTGCACAAAGCCGATGTGAAGGCAACGATTGACCTCCTTGCCCGTTTCATTGAAGATGCCCACAAAAGAGAATACACCCTGTAAGGAGGCGAAGCGTGGTGCTCGTTCCGATTGACTTCTGGGAGAGGGTCAACCAGTTGCATAAGGAGGTGAATAGGTTGTTTGATGAGGCACTGCGGGCGGTGCGCCCCGCGCTCATCTTTGACACCCACATTGAACATATCCCTCCTGCGGATATATGTGTGGATGAGGCGTTTGTGACGGTGGTGGTGGCGCTGCCCGGCGCTCTTCCTGAAGATGTGGATGTGGCGCTTGAGGGAAACGACACTTTGGTGGTGCGGGGACGGATTGAACGCCCCGTTTGGGGGCGCATCATCCAGCAGGAATGCCGCTTCGGACCATTTGAGCGCCGTATCAGGTTGCCTGAGCCTGTGGAGACCAGCAACTTGAGCGAGGCGGAGATGAGCGAGGGGCTGCTCGTTGTGCGCCTTAGGCGGAGACGCCTTTAAGGAAGAAGAAAATGACGCCCCAGAAACCCGATTATTACGAGATTCTTGGCGTGCCGCGTGATGCAACGCAGGAGCAAATCCATCGCGCCTACAGACGCCTCGCCTTAAAATACCATCCCGACAAAAACCCCGGCAACAAAGAGGCGGAAGAGAAATTCAAACTGATATCGGAGGCGTATCAGGTCTTAAGCGACCCCGAAAAGCGGCGGATATACGATGCGCAAGGACACGCGGGACTTCACGATGTCGGCTTTGAAGGGTTCCATTCCACAGAGGAGATATTTGACCATTTTGGAGACATATTTGGGGACTTGTTTGGACCGGAGTTTTTTCGTCGTCGTGCGCAGCGACCGAGTCGCGGGCGTGATGTGGTGGTTGAGGTTGTGATACCGTTTCTGGACGCGGCGCTCGGAGCGAAGCGCACTCTGACGGTAGAGTTGCCCACATTGTGTGCGACCTGTGGCGGCAGTGGTGCGGTGGGGCAGGGTGTGTGCCCCGCCTGCGGTGGTAGCGGATATGTCAGCCAGCAGCAACGACGCCTCGGCGGTTTCTTCACCGTTTCAACACCCTGTCCACGGTGCGGTGGCACAGGACGCGCAGGTTCCCCCTGTTCCACCTGCAACGGCACAGGCAAGGTGAAATCTACCCGAAAAATAGAGGTTAACATTCCCCCTGGTGTTGCTGATGGGCAGAAATTGCGTCTTAAGGGGCAGGGAGAACCGGGCACAAATGGCGGACCAGCAGGCGATTTGTTTCTGCTTGTGCGCATTGAGCCGCATCCGCGTTTCCGTCGCGACGGGCTCAACATAATATCTGAGGTGCAAGTTCCCTACACAACGGCGGTTCTGGGCGGTGAGGTTGAGGTTGAGACCATACACGGCAAGGTGAGAATGCGGGTGCCAGCGGGGGTGCAGCCGCACCAGACGCTGCGCCTGCGCGGACAGGGTATCAAAACCCCAAAGAAGACAGGTGACCATCTTGTGCGCGTTCTGGTTGCGGTGCCGAAACAGGTCTCCACGCAGGCGCGTCAACTGCTTGAACGACTCCGAGAACTGGGTCTGTAGGTTTCCTTACCCCGTTAGCGCTTTTCCTGCTTTTGCTTTATCAGAACGGAGTTTTTCGCCGTTCTGTTGTCCTCCAAATACCCACAAAACCTACCTTTCCTTGTCGCGGTTCTGCTTGGAGGGCTCCTTGGATGTTGCGTTTTTGTCAGGAGGGGACTGCGTTTTATGGGTGTTCTTCTGCTTGCGGGGCAAAAGTTTTGCAAAGCCTTTGAGCGAGGCTTTCGTTCGGGCGTTGGTGGTGGGATGGCGGGTAAGGATTATCATCTTGTATTCGGCGGAGACGATTTTGCCTGCTTCTGTGTCAAGCAGGACTTTGCCTGTGCCACCGACTTCCTCTATCTTCGGCTGCGGCTTGGTCATATCCTGTCTTTCCACCTTCATATTTTTCAGGTGGACTTCTATCGTGGCGAGTTTCCCCTTAACCTCCGCCAATTTATATTTGAAAACGGTGCGAATCCTGTAGCCTTGAACCGCAACGGCGCTTTCGTCCGTCCACTCCTTTCCCACTGCAACGGCTTCTTTCGGCAGCACCACAGGAACAAAAAGAGTGCCGCTTATGCCTACAGGAAACGGCAACTCAGCGTATCTGTTCCCCACATGCATATTGGAGCGCTCCACAAATTGCCGAAACACGGAGAGCGCTAGTCTCTTATCTAACTTTTTTTCAGAATCGCTTCCAGGAACCTTAACGGACAATTCCGCATCCTCAAGGGTGACTGTGACAGGATGCAAGCCATCGTCCTGTGCAGCCCCTACCTTCAACGCCAGAACCATCCCCATCCTCACTTCAGGGGGTCCTCCTGCGCCCTGTGGGGTCTTTGTCTCCGCCTTAATATCCGCGTTGAATTTGTAGCGTAGGGTTTGTCCGTTGCTCAACTTGAAACGGAGTGTGAACTTTTGTGGCTCCTGTTTTTGGGGTTGAGTGGGTTGTGTCTGCTGTGCTATGGCGGCGCCAGAGACCAAAACCGCAAACATCAAAAATCCGCGCATAGACCTACCCTCCCCAAACACATCCATCCTATTGGACAGCGATTGCGGCATCTTGGTTTGATTTTTTATACGAGATGGTGGATTCGGTTTTGGAAAAGCGGGGTGTGTGCGTCATATACTGTGGAGAGCAGGGATTGGAGGTAGAGCAGATGCGGAAAGGAACTTCGCTGATTGAGGTTTTGATAGCGTGCATAGTGCTTGCGATAGTGGTGGCAGGTTTTATTTTGGCGATGTTGAGTATGCAGACTGCGGCGGAGGAGGCGAGGGCGCAGGCAATTGTCGCCGCCTTCTGTAATTACAGGTTCGCCGAAATTGAAACCCACGATGTCTCATATATCTATCAGACATATGGTGAGCCGCAGCAGGAGCAGATTACGGACGGACAGGGGCATACTCTGCTGTCCGATACGGTGACGGTGAAGGTTGTCGGTGATGACACAAACGGTGACGGCAAGCCTGACAAATATTATGGTTCGTCAGACCTTGTGTGTGTGCAGATTGTGTATCAGGGCAAGGTGATGGGGGAGCGTGTATTTGGCAACACCGACCCCCACGCCGCCGACCAGATGACACCCCCTGACATATTCTACGCCGACTTCTCCGCCGACCCAACAGGCGGGAACCCGCCTCTCACAGTCCAGTTCCAAGACCTGTCCTCAAGTGCTACATCCACAATAGTTTCTTGGAGTTGGGACTTCGGCGATGGCGGCACCTCCACTGAGCGCAACCCATCACATACTTACTCTGATGGAACATATACCGTCACACTAACTGTGACGGACAACTTAGGGCGCACCAGAACTTGCACAAAGACGGACTACATCGTTGTGGGCGGTGTTAGGGCGCAGTTCTCTGCCACCCCCACCACCGGCAACTCTCCGCTTACCGTCACCTTCGCAGACAGTTCCATTGGAGCCATCACCAATTGGAGGTGGAACTTCGGGGATGGAACGACGCTTGAAATGGACACCAGCAACTACCAACAGAATGTTTCCCATACCTATAACATCCCGGGCACCTATACCGTTACTTTAAGAGTTCAGCAGATTGAAAACGGAGAGGTGAAAGATGAGGACACAGCAAGCACGACGATAACTGTGAAAGCGGTTTTGACGGTTAAGGCAGACTCAAGTGATGGCACATCTGCTGGCGTTCCCAGTCCCAATTACGGTTCCCATTCCTACGACGCAGGAGCGACCGTCAACGCAACCTGCGGGCAGGATCCTTACTCACCTCAAGACGGCAAGCGCTATGTCTGTCTTGGTTGGAAACTGGTTCCGGGACGAAATGGACAACCATCAGAGGAGGGGTCTGGCACATCCGTCTTTATAACTATGAGCCGCAACTACACCCTGACTTGGAAATGGCAATTGCAATACGAACTGACGGTGACAGTTGATGACCCTCTCGGTCACGGTAGTGTTATGAAGACGCCCGACAGCGCCGACGGTTGGTATAATGCAGGCACATCTGTGACGCTTCTTGCAACCCGGCAAGATGAGTTCCGTCAGTGGACAGGCGACGCTTCAGGAACCAACCCGCAGACAACTGTTACTATGAACTCCGCCAAGGACATAACCGCTGTCTTCAACAAGTTCAAACTCACAATTGTGACTGACCCATCTGGTATCAATCCTGCTGTTCTTGACCCACCAAAGGGAGATAACTGGCTGCCGGGTGGTTCAACAACCTGCAGGGCTTCGCTGCAAGTGAATATATCGGATGGAGCGCGTTATCGTTTGACCTCTTACACCGGCACAGGGGCTGCCCCAAGCGGCACCGTTGCACTGAATACCACTCAGGACCCGTATCAAGTCTCTTTCAGCCTGAACAAGGATTCTTCTCTCACATGGTCTTATGAGAAGTTCTACCGTGTGACGGCTTCAGTTACTCCTGCAGGCGCTGGAACGGTGAATATACAACTTGTGAGTGGTCAGGAGTATACAGACGGAGGAGAGCACTGGTTCAAGGCAGGCAGTTCGGTGCGCCTCACCGCAACAGCCAACACTCATTACCATTTCGTTGAATGGCAGGAGGATGGGAGAACGATAAGCACGGGTGCCACATTAAACTTAAATAACATAAATTCGGCGCGCAATCTCGTTGCCATCTTCGCCAAAGACCAAGTTACCCTGACCGTCAAGTGCAAAGTGGATGGCTCGGAGTCGTCGCTCAATCTTGACAACCCCGATCCGGGATATGGGGACAACACTTTCGGGGCGGGAGAGAATGTCAATGTGAGCGTGGACGACAGTGACATAGTAAGCGGTGGCACGAAATATGTCTTCCGCGGCTGGGAAGGAAACGGTTCTGTCAAAATTGGCACAAGAACAAGCGGGTCAGAAAGCAGTTTCTCCTTTGCGATAAATATGGACTCAACGCTGTGGTGGTGCTGGAAGACCCAATACCGC
>CAZPBO010000008.1:32256-48809 GCA_964584815.1 uncultured Planctomycetota bacterium | reverse complement strand
CTTTGTAAAGATGCTGGCTCTTGTCTGCAGAGAAGAGAAGAATGCCTACGGGGTGTGGGTCGGTGATGGTCCTTTAAGAAAACAAGTTGAAAGTCTTGCTGCTGTTGAAGGGGTTTCAGACAGGTTGTTTATCACTGGCTGGCGCACCGATGCGGTGCAACTCTCACACGCCTTTGATGTTTTTGTTTTATCCTCCATATCAGAGGGGATGCCGCGTTCGCTGCTGGAGGCGGCAGGAACCGGCTTACCTTGCGTCGCCACCGATGTTGCAGGAGTCAGAGATGTGATCCGCGATGGGGTGGAAGGGTTTGTGGTACCGTCCAGAGACCCACGCGCGCTTGCTGAAAAAATCCTCATCTTGATAAGAAACCCTGACCTGCGGCGCAGGATGGGGCAGGCGGCGCGAGAACGCGTTGCAAAACACTTCTCCCTTGAACAAATGGTGCAGAAAACCCAAGACCTGTATTTGCGCTTGCTCAAACAGCGCTGCGCACCGTCGCCTTAAGCGTTGCAAAAAGAACTGCGTTTCGGGTATCATTGCGGAGGTGTTGTTAAGGAGGGGGTGATGGTAAGGGTCTGTGTCTTGGCGGCAGGAGAAGGAACGCGGCTCGGCGGCGGATTCGCTAAACCGCTTACCAAGATATGCGGAGTCACCTTCATTGAAATCGTTATGCGTCTGGCTCGCCACTTTGATGAAAAACCCCTGCTTGTCGCCTCACCCAAACGCCCTGAAGTCGCCGACGCAGCAGGCGACTGTCAAGTCGTCTGGCAGCAAAATCCTGGCGGCACAGGCGAGGCGGTGCTGCTTGCCCTTAATGCCGCCCCTGGCGCAACACAACTCCTCACCCTCTGCGCCGATGCGGTGCTGCTGCGTAAACAGACTCTTCAAGCGCTCGTTGAACACCACAAAGAAACAGAACCTGACGCGACGCTTCTTCTTATGCGCCCACCCGGAAAGCACCGTTACGGTGTTATCCGCCGTGACGGTCGTGGCAGGATTGTGGGCATAGAGGAAGGAGGCGGGATAGGTGGTGAGGTGTTTGCGGGGGTAGCGGTTTGGGATTGTGATTTTCTGCGCAGAACGCTGCCGAATGTTAGACCCGACGCGAAGAAAGGGGAGGTTTATCTGACGGCGGTGGTGGATGGCAATGGGCGTTTTGAGGGTGTGGAGTGCGCGTATGAGGAGGGGTTGGGGGTGAATGATGCGGGTGATTTGGCGGCGGCGACGGCGATAATGCGTCGGCGCATTGTGGCACAGCATCTTAAAAACGGCGTTCTAATCCCTGCGCCGGACTTGGTCTATATAGAGGATGGTGTTGAGATAGCGCCGCAGGCGTTGATAGAGCCATTCTGTGTCATAAGACGCGGTGTTAGGATAGGAGCGGGTTGCGTTGTGGGACCGTTTTCGCATTTGAGGGCGGGGACGGTGCTTGAGGACGGTGCGGAGGTCGGCAATTTTGTGGAGTGCAAGAAGACGCGTTTGGGCAGACGAGCCAAGGCGAAGCATCTCTCATATCTTGGCGACGGGGATGTTGGTGAGGGTGCAAACATCGGCGCTGGGACAATATTCGCCAACTGGGACGGCAGGGAGAAGCACAGGACGGTGGTGGGGAAAGGCGCGTTTGTGGGGAGTGGCAGTGTTCTGGTGGCGCCGTGCAAGGTGGGGGATGGCGCGACAACAGGTGCGGGTGCGGTGGTAACCCGTGGTAAGGAGGTTCCTGCAGGCGGCGTGTGGGTAGGGGTGCCGGCAAAACCGCTGAAAAATTCGCGGGAAGAAAACAGAGGAAGCGGGTAGAATACATATGAGCCTGTTTTGGAGGGGATGTGTATGAGGGTGTTGAGTGTGGTGGCGTTTGTAGCCGCCTGCGTGCTGGTGGCAAGTGCTGATGATTATTCGCGTTTGAAGAAGCAACTGTTGCGTGCGGTGAAGACGAACGATTTGGAGTTGGCGGAGAAGGCGCTGACGGGTCTGCTTGAGATAGGGGACGCAAAGGCGGCGCGGATAATCATCACTGTTGCGGCGGATGTGCCCCAGAACCAGAACCGTCTTTACTGGCAGATGATAAACACTTTAAGCGTTTTCACCGACCCTGAAGCGCTGGCGGAGTTGGGCAAGTTGATGGTCAGTTATGGTGGTAAGCGTGCGATAGGGCGTGATATGCTGTTTGCGCTGCAGCGGAACAGGACGCTGGGTGCGGTTCGCGCGCTTAAGGAAGTGCTAACCGCCAAATGCCCGCGTGATATGCGTGAGATGGCGGCGGAGATGTTGGGCTCCATAAGACGGGTGGAGTCTGTGGACGCGTTGATTGAGGCGCTCAAGAAATCGTTCAACAAGCCGATAAAGGATGTAATTAACGACTCGCTGCGAGTGCTGACGGGGATGCCGATACCGCCGATTGCGAAGGAGTGGGAGCAGTGGTGGTCGGAGAACCGTGCACGCGGGCTGCCGAAGAAGCGCGAAGGCGGCTTGGGCAAATACACGGGCACGGTTGTGGATGAGTTGGACGATGTGCGCAAAAGGCGCATGTTCGGCGGCGAGAAGATAAAACTGAAAGTGCTGGTGATAACGGCGTGCTGCGACAAAAGATGGCCGGACTTCCCCAAAGACCCTGACGCAAGGGAAGATGTGCCTGTCGTCTTTGACCGCATAGAAGACATCACCCGCCGTATGGGTATAGAGACCATCGTGGTCTATCGCTGGCAATTTGAGAAGCCCGATTACAAGATTCCCGACGATGTTCTGGTCGTCTGTATTAACTGCACCCAGATACACCCATTCTGTATCTGCAAGCACTGCCGACCGGTCGGGCAGAAGCACAACCGATTGTTTACCTGAGACTGAAAGTTAAATCCGCCCAAGCACATTATTGTGTGTAAGCGGTTCAGCCGGTCGGCTGTAGAAAAGTTGAAGAAGTGGGTGGAAAACGGCGGTTACCTGTTCACCGAGGACTGGGTTGCTGTGGAGTTGTTGGAGGTTGCCTGGGGAAGCAAGATAAAGACATTCAAATATCTGCCTGAAATGACGGTGGACGCCTCCCCTGCGCGAGGTTCCACGACCCATCCGTATATGCGTGGAGTTTTTGTGTCCAAGCACCGCTTCATTGATAAGGAGGTGCGTCTGAAGCGTCAGAAGGAGGGGCAGTTGAAAACGCGTGCCGTCAAAGATGAGGACGAAATCCGCAAGCGCATACGCCAGGCGCTGAAACCGCCCAAGAACGAATGGAAGATAGACGACGAGTCGCCGTGGATAAAGGTGGGTCCTGGCGTTGTGAAACTGCTTGTGTCAGAGAAACTGCGCCAGCACACAAAAGGCTGCGACACGCTCGCCTGCACATTCACCGCAGGTAAAGGCAAGGTGCTGCACATAACGAGCCACTTCGGGCGCCAGAAACAAAAAGAAGATGAGTTTGCGACCCAAAACCTGCTTCTGAACTTCATACTTGACGCGAGGAAGTCACGCGCCCGCGCTATGCTCAAAGGCGGCAAGAAGTAGAGAAAAAACCAGCCACGGATTTGAGCGCCCCGTCGTTTGTGGCGGGGCGCCATACTTTCAGTATCTCAAATTGGCGGCACGCTTTTCGCAGTCTCTGGCGGCATCCTCGTCACCGAGGCGGCGATAACAGCGCGCCATCATCAGCCACCACACCCTCGCAGAATGCCCATTGCGCTCCGCAAAAAGCCGCTCCCCCAGACGGAAGAGCGCCAACGCCGCTTTCGCATTTCCGCCACGCACAAGCAGTAGGGTTGCCGCCATAAAGAGCGGGTCAGCCGCCGCGTTTTCCGCAGCCGTTAGCAGCGCCAGCGCGCAGTGCACCCGCACCGCCCGTTCCACAAAACCCGCCCGCTGCAGCGCCTCTCCAAACACAGAAAATGTCTCCATCCGTCCGAGCGTCAGGTGCTGCCTTATAGCAGCGGCAGCCGTTATGGGCTCCTTCTCAAGCAGAGTTTTTGCTCTGCGCAGCGCCGCTGTCACTTCATCCCTGCGTTTCTGCAAAGCGTTTTTCAACTCCTTTCTCAAACGCTTTATGAAACCTGCCGCGGCGCCAACACCCCGTCGCTCCGCTTCCGCCAGCCACAAAAGCGCCGCCTCAGGCTCACCCCGCACACTGTGCGCCATCGCCAGATACCCCATCCCGCTGTCAGGAGCAAGCAGCAGCGCCGCCGCCGCCATCTCACTTGCACCCTCCCCTTTCCGCGCCAACGCCAACGCCGCCCATCCCTCCCCGCTCAACACATCCGCCGCAAGCAGCGCCGCTCCAACTCTACCCAACACCCTACTGTCCCCACCAAGCCGGCTCATCAACGCCCGCCTCAGGCGCTTTATCTCGCCTCTGGGAAGCGATACGGGCTTGTAGTTTGGAACAACCTTTGCCGCCGCCGCAGAAGCAAGGTCAGTTGCAGTTCCCCTCCTGCCATCCGCCAACGCAAGCGCCGCCTTGCAGACCAGCCCCTTCCAACCCAGTGGAAGCCCCGCGCCCACAACTCGTCTGCTGACACCTGAAACTTTCCCACTTATGCGCTCCGCTATCAACTGCACCCACACAGCACTCCCCGCAAGCGCTCCGTCTCGCTCCTTAAGCGCCCTCTCCATAACCGCCCCGGTCATTCGCTTCACCTCCGCCAAGTGCTCTGACAGGCTCTTCTCGCCATAGCGCCCGTAATACAGAAGCAACGGCAACTTGACAAGATGGGCTTTGGAGATGCGCGCGCCCGCACGCGCCAAAGCCTCCGTGAAATCTCTTACCCCACACCGCTCCCTCACAAAACCACATAAGCCACCCCACAGCGAGTTCTCATCACTCGGCAACCAGTTTTCAGGAAGCATCTTCGCCCGCTCCTGCGCCTCTCTCGCCACCGCCGATTCAGCGACAGAAAACTTCCTAATGCGCCATCTTCGCGCCAGCGCCGCGTTTGTCACCACCGGGTGTTCCGCCTGTGGTTTGTTCTTGTTGCGATAATGCTTCTCCGTGGCGCGACATCCTGCCTCATACGCCTCATAAAGTGTGGCGCCTTTCTCCAACGCGTTTCTGACCGCTCCTATCCAACCCGCCGCCGACGGCTCTCCCTCCCTGCTTGAAGCAAGCGCAACCCATCCTCGCCGTGAAAGCAATTTCGCAAATCCCCCGCTCCCCCCAAACTGCATCACAAACGCCACCCGCTGACTTTTGAGTGGCGACACAAGGCGTGCAAACTCCTCCGCATCCGTCGGTCCATCCTCAAGCGCCAATCTGTGTCCGTCTGATGCCCCCACAACAACCACAAACACAGGGTCGTTTTTGCCTGCGACCTTGCCCAGATACTTAAAGACCCTGCGGATGTTCTCTTTTGTGGCGGCGGCGGTGGCGCAGAGCGTTGCACCACGCCCACCCTCACACAAGCGCCATATCGCTTCCGGCGGATAGCCATACACATCCCGAAATAGGCGGGCGAAGCGGATGTTATCGGAGAGATAGTAGAGAGCCTGAAGAGCGTTGAAGGAGCGTCCCGTTATGATGACGGCGTATCTGCCGATGCGTTCCCCAAATCCTGCCGCAGGAAGGTTTTGCCTAACAGCATCAAGCAGGTGCGCCACAAAAAAGCCCTCTTTCCGCCACCTCCCCGCACCGACCATAACTCCCGCCAGCATATTGTCGGAAAAAGGTTCAAGCAGGGATGGATGGATATCAACAAGCCGCAGGGTTTGCCCACCTATACGGATGGTGTGGTCGTGTATTGACGCTTTGCCCTTCACACGCTCGCCGCTGCGGAGAAGAATGGAGTTGGGATTTGCCTCTACGATGCGGCGCAAAAGATGCGGCAGGGCGGTTATGGAATCTCTCAACCGCGCAAGGAAAGTGCTCCACCGCTCCTTGAGGGCAGACTGTGGCAGCGCTTTCTCCACATCTTCTCCCAGCCTTATGGCTTTCTCAAACTCTGCTTTTGCCAGAAGCCGTCCCATCTCCCCAAGCGCGTCCGCAAAATCGTTCTCCCGCGGCGGAAGCGTTACAGGACGCTCCTTCAGTGGATAGCACACAACATCTATACGCTTCACAACCGCACCGCTACCCACCTCCAAACTCACCTTCCCGTCAATCTCTTCAAGACGCAGCACCTCACCTGCTATAAGTTGCTTATCCTTTATGCGCAACTTTCCATTTCCTTCAACGCGCAGTCCTATGAAATCGGCAACAAGTTTGCCTACCTCAAGCGCTATGGTGCCTTTCTGCTCAAAATAGAGCGCCCATCCAGAGGCACCCTTTTTATGGTGCGCGCCTTTAACGACATAACGGTTGCTACAGAGAACCACTGGTTTTGAGAAATCCACAAATGCTGTTGTTCGGGCGAGTGCGCCCGCCTTGGCGGCAAACAGTTTGTCAACCTGCTTTATACCCTCATTCAGTTTTGCTATGATGTCGGGGAAGATAGTCACCTTTGCCCGCAGGGCGCGCAGATGCGCAAGGCGGGTAGCGAAGCCGCTGTCGCCGTTTTCAATCGCTACGCGGGCGGCGTTAAGGGCGTTTTCAACTGCCTGCTCCGCCCTTCTGCGCAGGGTTGCTATTTCCTTTTCAAGTTCTGGGGCAAGGGCGGGTTCTTTTTGCTGGAGTCGTCGTATGCGGCGGTAGATTTCTGGAAAATCATCGGGATGCTGCTGAATCCACGCCTTCAGTTGCTTAAGGGAATCTTGAGACTTTGTCTGGGTTTGGGTGCTGGATGGGGGTTTTTGCGGCACAGGGGAGGGGGGCGTGTGTTTTGGTATCAACAAAGCAATGAGGAGGATGAGGACAAAAGCGGCAGCGGTTAGGGGGATGTAGAGTGGGAAGCGTTTTTTGTGGACAGCGGGAGGTGTTGGAATGTGTGTAGGGGTGCGGCGTTGCTGATGTAGCAAGCGGACTGTTTCGTCAATGGCGGCGATGACTTCCTCGCAGGACTGGAAGCGGCGTTGGGGGTCTTTGGTGAGCATACGGCGCAGGAGGTTTTGCAGTGGGGCGGGCATACGCGGGGGATAGCGCACGGGGTTCTTTAAGACATTGTGGATTGTGTCAAGTGGGCTTCCACCGTCAAAGGGAGTTTTACCTGTGAGCAGGAAGTAGAGAGTGACACCGAGTGCCCAGATATCGGCGCGGTGGTCGGTCTTCTCTGGGGTTCTTATCTGCTCTGGCGCCATATAACGCGGGGTTCCCAGAATTGTGCCGGCAAGGGTTATCTGCGACTCTTTGCTTGTGGAGCCGAGCCGTTTGGCGAGTCCCATATCGGTTATTTTGACGGTGCCGTCGCTGGAAAGCATAATGTTTTCGGGCTTTATGTCACGGTGGATGACGGCGCGGGCGTGGGCATAAGCCAGACCTTCCGCCGCCTGGCGCACCACCGCCAACGCCACCTCCGGCGGAAACGGTCCCTCCTCCGCCACCATATCCGCCACCGTCTTGCCATCTATAAACTCCATCACCAGAAAGTGAAGTCCGTCAACCTCACCCTCCGCAATGACCTGCGTCAGATTTCGGTGGTTGAGTGCCGCCGCAGCGCGTGCCTCTCTATGAAAACGCCTCACATACTCCTCATCCTGCGCAAGTTTCCTATCCAGAACCTTCACCGCCACCACCTTGCCCGTCCGCTCATCCACCGCCTTATACACCGCCCCCATCCCACCCTCTCCCAGTTTCTGCAATATCCGATAACCACGAATCTCAACCACAGCGCTTCCCCCGCAAACCCGCGGCGTTAAAAATTGCGTAATCTCTACACCATTAGACCGCGGATATTATAATCTGTTTTTGCTGTAAGGAGAAGAAGATGTGGCGTCTCTTTGTGTTCGCTCTTTTTGTTGTCGGCTGCGTCAATGTGGAAAGGGTCACATACCGACTCGGTTATTCGTTTTCCGAGGTTGAGGGACTGGGCAAGGTGGTGCGGATAGAGGCGGGACCGTTTCGCGTAAATGTTGGGGAGCGGGTGGACGCCAATGTAGCGGGCGCACAGGGCAAGATGCGCGCGCGCCTTATGCGTCCCTTATGCGTGCCAGAACGCCTGATGCCACTTGACGAACGCACCCTCGCCTTCCGCGTTGACCCCGAAGACCCAAAAGGACTTTATGTTCTGACGGCTGTTGTTCGCACAAAATCGGGGCAAAAATTGATTGCAAAGCGCTCCTTCTTAAGCGGCTCCTTAACCGCCGACTTCTTCCGTCCTGATAAAATGCCAAAAGGAAACCCAGCCATTTATGTGCCCCAATACCTGCAGTCTTTCAGAGCACTTGGGGGCAATCTCGTCATCTTCCATCCATCTGTGGGGAAGGACAGACCGTTCTACGATTCGGGTCTGACGACTAAGAGGGTGGTGCCGGCAAACGACATTTTGGAGGTGGTTCTGCGGGAGTGCAGTCGTCGCGGAATAGCGGTTCTTGTAAGTGTGTGCTGGGACAGGACGGCGGAGTTGGCGCACGAGGAGAAACTGGCTTCACTCTACAAATTGGCGGCGGAAATTTATTTTCGCTACGGAAGTTATCCCGCCTTCTGCGGCTTCTATCTTTATCAGAAGGGGAGTAACAGGGCGTTTGTGGAACTGGTGCGGCAAGTGGCATCCTTCCTGAAGCGCCGTATAAATCCTGGGTTGCTTATCGCCTGCTCGGCGTATGTGGACGACCCTATGGTGGCGGGTTATCTTGCACGGGTTGAGGGATTAGACATTGTGGTGGCAGAGGCAGCGGTGATGTCGTCGTTTGGTGATGGGGAGAAAGCCCGTTTCCCCGTCAGGCGCGTCGCTGACTTTACGCGGATGTTCGCAACAACAGCGAGGACATGCGGCAAGATGATTCTGGGATGTGTTGAACTCTCCGCACCATCTGCGCTCTCCAAAAGCCGCCTTTGCCCCCCTGATATCTTGCGCGACCAACTCCTTGCGCTGGCTGCCAGTATCCCCCTTGATGGACTTGTCCTATCGTCGTATCACGCGGATGTGTTTGTCAGGCGTGAGGAGGCAGCGGCTTCGGCGGATGAGGAGGTGCTGCAGGAGGTGCTGCCTTCATTCTGGATGGTGCAGTCGCTGCTGCCACAACCGCCTGTGGCGCTTTACATTCCCTATACCACAAGGCGCAGCGGTTATATGTTGAGAAACGCGCTGCGATGTGCTGATGGTTTGCGCCGTTTGGGACTCTACCACACCATAGCCGTCTTTGTGCCGCCGGAGCGCGAGGCGTTGCCTTTCTGGACACCCACTCGCCCCAACCGCGAACAGGCAGGTTATCTTCACCGTCATCATCCTGTTCTTTTGCTTGCCAACATTGCAGGGCTTGAGGGGGCGGATGGCGAGATGGTGGCGGACTTCATAACAGGGGGCGGCATAGCCTGTTTTGTGGGACCCAAACTTGCACAAAGCGGCTATTTTGAGCGCACAACCCTTATCGGCGCCGAAAAAACAGACAAAGTCACCGCAGACCGTATACTTGTAAAAACAGATACGGGCTACTTGCACGATGGGCAAAAAATCACCCTTAAAGGCAAGGTGGAGTTTGGGACGCTGTTGCACAAGCGCGGGGTGATTCTTGCGCAGGTGGATGAGGAGCACATCGTGGCGCAGGCGGTCAGGTTCGGGGAAGGAATTGTCTTTGCCACGCCGCTTGCCCTGTGGGAAGAGAATGCTGTGCTTTCTGCCGTCTTGACCAATGTTCTGCTTGAGGCGGTCTTCACGGCGGGCAGAGAGCATATCGTCTTTGAGCATCCTCTGCCTGAAGAGACGGAGGTGGTTTGCGGCAGAAAGGACGGGAAACTGGTGGTTTGTGTTGTGAACGAAACGGACAAAGAGTTGCCGGTCTCTATGCTTCTACCGGAGAGTCTGCGCAAGGGTGCGGTTGTGAGCATCTTATCGTCAGATGGTAGTGTGCGCAAGGTAGCGCTTGATGGGCGTCAGGCGGAAGCGGGTGTGCGGTTTCGTGTGCCGCCGCACTGGTTCGCGCTGATGCTCCTTGAGGAGAAAAAATGAGGATAGGGTTTCTGGGTGTTGCCCATATCCACGCGCAGCGATATGGTGAGGTGGTGCGCAGGGTGGGGCAAGTGGGTGGTGTGTGGGATAGAGAAGAGGAGCGGGCGAGGCGCTTTGCAAAGGCATTCAGCACAGTGGCGGTTGCAGAACCCGAGGCACTTGGTGAAATGTGTGATGCCTTAATAATAGCGAGCGAGACGGTTTATCACCCCGAAGACGGTGAGACGGCGTTAAAACTGGGTCTGCCTGTTCTGTGCGAGAAACCGCTGGCGGTGGATGCAGAACGGGCGGCGAAGATGGTGAGGCGTTTCAGTGATGCGGGGGTGCTGCTTGCGTGCGCCTTTCCGTTTCGTTTTCTGACCCCGTTTCGCCGCATCAGGGACTTGGTCGCATCAGGCGATTTGGGAGAAGTCGTGGCAGTATATGCCCGCAACCGCGGCAAACAACCCGATGGTTGGCTCTGCGATGGGAGGTTGGCGGGTGGTGGCGCCATCACCGACCACACCGTCCATCTTATTGACCTTGCTCGCTGGATTAGCGGGCAGGAGCCTGAAGAGGTGTTCGCCTTAACGGCGCAGCGTGACCCATCTTTGACGGTTGAAGACACAGCCCTTCTTGCCGTTCGCTTTTCCGGCGGGCTCAATATGACGATTGACTGTTCCTGGAGCCGACCCCGCGACTATCCCATTTGGGGCGATGTGGGGATGAAACTGGTCGCGACAGGTGGTGTGGTGGAGGTGGAAGGATTCGGTCAGGATGTGGCGCTGTTTGGGGAGAAGAAGGGGAGCCACAAAAGGGTTTTCTGGGGTGACGATATGGACAGTTTGATGATAGAGGCGTTTGTGGCGTCAGTTGAGGCGGGAAGGTTGTGTGCGCCTCTGGCTGGAGGGGAGGATGGCTATCAGGCGCAGCGTGTGGTGGATGCGGCGTATCGGTCGGTGCGCAGCGGAAGAGTGGAGAAAGTCCGATTATGCTGACGGGTGGACTGATAGGCGCGGGAGCGGCGGCTCGGTTCCACGCAGAAGGCGTGGCATCCCAGTCGGGTGGTGGTGTTTGTTTCAAATGGGTTTGGGACGCCGACAGTGAAGCGGCACAGGCGCTTGGGCAGCGCTTCGGAATCGCCGTTGCCGACTCTCTTGAGCGCATCCTTGACGACGAGGATGTGGACTTCGTGGATATCTGCACCCCGAGTTCCAGCCATAGGGAGTATGTGGAGCGCGCGGCGGAGGCGGCAAAGCACATCTTCTGTGAGAAGCCATTGGCGCTGACAATGCGCGATGCGGAAGCGATGGTTGAGGTATGCAAGAATGTCGGGGTGTGTCTGGGTGTAGGGATGGTGACGCGCTACCTTCCCCAGTATCGTCTGATACACCAATTGATACGGAGCGGCAATATAGGCGAGGTTGCGGTGGTGCACGCGAGCCGCTGCGCAAGGCAGCCGGCAGGTGCCGGCAACTGGTATCACCGACCGCAACTCTCCGGCGGAGTCGTCGTTGACCTGCTGATAGATGACATTGATTTCTGCCAATGGTGTTTTGGCAGGATAGAAAAGGTCTTCTGCATAGGGGCGATGGGGAGGGAAGATATAGGCGATTATGCGCTCCTTCTATGCGGTTTCGGCAGTGGTATGATAGCGCATCTTGAGGGGTCGTGGGCGGAGGGGGATGGGTTCTACACGCGGTTTGAGGCGGCGGGCGACTCGGGACTCCTTGAATATGACAGCCGCCGCTCAAGACCTGTTGTTGTGCAGAAACGCGGTAGGGAGGTGGAATCCGCCGATGCGGGGATAGCAGAAAGTTCAACAGTTGTGAACCCGTTTTATGCGGAGTTGTCGGATTTTGCCGCATTGGTGGAGATGGGGCGTCCGATGCAGGTGTCCGTGGAGGACGCTCTTTCCGCATTGCGGGTGGCGCTGACGGCAAAGCGTTCCTACACCGAAAGGGCACCTCTCGTGCTGAGGTAGTTTCTCAACGCGAGACAGCCGCCTTAACGGGCAATGCGTCAAGCCGTCTGAAAAAGCGAAGCGGCACAGGCTCGCCGTCAGGGGGAATGGAGTGCAGAATATCAGCGGTCGTGATGATGTCGCCACGGCACTGAGCAACCGCTGCCAGAAGGAGGCAGTAAAGTGTTCTGTTCTGCTCCACGAAGGAGGGGAACTTCTCAAGCGCGGCGTTAGCAACGAGCGCCTGACTCACATCGTTGCTTCGCTTGCCAAAAAGTGAGCGCGCCTTTATGATGTCCGCCACCCTGCGTCTTCCGCGCTGTTCGCCGACCGCCCGTTGCAGCAAAAGATGTAGAAGTGTCGCGGCATCAGCAAGACGCACAAGATATGCGGCGTCGGCATAACGCAGCGACTTCGGCATACTTCCCACAAGCATCGCGTGCCGCCGCAGAGTGTTTGCGCGTGCCGCCGCCTCCCGCGCCGCCTCCCGTGCACCATCCTCGTTGCCCAGAAGCGCAAGCAGAACGCAACGCCACAGGCTGAAAATCACATCCACTCCAGGAAGAACTGTTCCCATATCAACACCATATCTTCTGACTTCACGGGCTTCGCGATGAGAGGACTCCAGCACAGAGAGCGCGTTTGTGAACTTTCCTCTGGCGGCAAGCGTTTCAACCAGCGCCGACACACATCTGAACCACGCTGACGGATAGTGCAGGATGTATGAGAGGAAGACGGGAGAGGTGCGAAGGATGACCCGTCCGCCTTCCTGTTTGACCGACAGGAAGTTGACCGCCTTCGGGTTGAACTGTTTGAGCCAGAGTTGGAAGGTTTTTGTGGCACCTGCGAGGTCGCCACGCTTTTTCTGCAGCATCCCCACTTTGAGCGCCGCCTCCATCGCAAGAAGAGGCTCCTCACTCGCCGCCAATGCCACCCGCTCATAAAGCCCCTCCGCTTCCGCGTAAGCCCCGATACGCTCCTTCTCCTGCGCTAATGCGAACCGCAACCGCGCCAGACGCCTCTTGTGCGTCACCGTATCGGGGGCAAAACCCTCCTGCCACAAAATCTGCTCTATGAGTCCCGCTCTTGCTCCACCCTTTGCCGCCAAAGCCTCCTCCATACGATGGGTCAGAAACGCCTCAAGGCTTTCCTTATCTGCTTCTGCAAAGACCGCCTCCACAAGCGGCGGCTCCTCATCCAGAATATCGGCTGCCTCTTCAAATTTCCGCCGCTCAATGTTGACGAGGGCGATGTGTGCGCGGGCAAGTCGCCCGTATAGCCCCACACTCTTCATAATCGTCCTGAAACGGCGCAGGGCTGGGTCGGTTTTGCCGTCAAGGAACCACGCCAGAGCCAGTCCGTAAATCGCAGCCTCTTTTTGCGCCTCGGTGCGGGCTGACTCAAGTATGGACCTATAAATTTCGCGTGCCGCTTCAAGGCGCCCCGCCACCACCATTCGGTTGGCGACCTGAACGGGGTTGGCGCGTGCTGGCAGAACCTCGCGCCATAGGCTCACATCCGCTACACGCAAAGTCCTGTCCTTCGCCGAAAGCGCGAAACCAGAACGCCTAGCACCAGGTATCGGGCGCAAATCGGCAAAGTCCATCACAAAAACACCGTCCACACTCACCTCAATCTTGTCCAAATCCCTCTCCACCGTCAGCGAGTGAACACTAAAAGGCGGTATTGCCATCTGGCGAACGGCACGCACTCTACCGCGTTTGTAAAGCACTACCTTATCCCCGTAAACCCTCACCTCGTAACCCGAATCCGCCACCCCATCAAGTGCACAGAACAACACCCCGAAATATCCGTCTCGCTCATCGTCAAAACGGAACCGCAAAGAAAATTTTATGTTGGGGGAGACGGAGCGCTCAAACCAAAGGAGCAAATCTCCCTTTGCATCAAGTAGAACGGCGCCGTCAGCATAAGAGATGTCCTTCCCCACCACCTTCCAGTCCTTTAAGGTTTCGGCGGTGAACGATGCATTCCATACCGGCTGCCAACGGGACTGCTGCTTTTTGAGAGTCTCAATCTCACGACGCATTTTGGATATTTCAGGTCTGGGCGGTGAAGAAGGCGGTTTAAGCAAGGCAAAGAGGAGAGCAACGACGAGGGCGGCAAGGAGGGCTGCAGCGACCTCTCTGCGGCGCCTTATGGCACGGGCGGCACGGCGAAGAACGCTTGAGCGACGCGCCTCTATTCCTTCTCCACCCTCAAAACGCTCTATGTCCGCAAGAAACGCCGCCAACGAGGGATAGCGCAGTCGCGGACTCTTACAAAGGCATTTAAGGATTATCGTTTCAAGGTCGCGGGGGACAGATGGGTTGATTTTTCGCGGTGGGGTAGGGTCTTCGTTTATCACCTTAAGGATGACATCCACGGCGGTCTCGCCGCCGAAAGGCGGTCGCCCCACCACCATCTCGTACAGAACTGCACCAACGGAGTAGACATCGCTGCGGATGTCAACATCCTTTGAGCGCCCACGCGCCTGCTCGGGACTCATATAATGAGGTGTGCCGATAGTGACGCCGCTCTGGGTAAACGACGCCGCAGCCCGCAACTCCTTCGCCAGTCCGAAATCTGTCACCCGCACATTGCCCTGCTTGTCAAGCAGTATATTGGCAGGCTTTATGTCGCGGTGGACGATACCACGGGAATGCGCGTGCTCCAATGCCGATGCCACCTGACGGATTATGCGGAGGGCGTGGTGGACTTTGAGGCGTCCTTGACGCCGCAGCAACATATCAAGCGACTCCCCCTCCACATACTCCATAGCAATATAGTGGAAACCTTCCGCTACACCCACATCGTAAAGCGGCACTATCGCGGGATGCGACAGACGCGCAATGGATGAAGCCTCCCGCCTGAAGCGCTCCACCTGCTCTTCTGAGGCGTGTTCCCCCGCTATAAGAACCTTAAGCGCCACAACACGGTCAAGTCGGCGCTGATAAGCACGATAAACCACCCCCATCGCCCCTCGCCGCACCTCCGATATTATCTCATACTCACCCAGTTTCTTCGGCACCTTCTTCTTAAAAGCCTTAGCAGGCGCCGCCACATCGCGGGTCTGCCCAAAGCGGTCAAGAACAACACTGCCGCATTTAGGACAGACCACACGCTCGGGTAGTGTCCCCTCTATCTCCAGCGTGTTGCCACAGTTGTCGCATTTTATCACCACGCTCACAACAACTCCGCCAAAGTAAACACCCACTATTTATACGCTTTTGTGACACTATCCGTTTAGGAAGTCTTGGAGGATTTGCTCAAAAGAAAAGAGTCCCTTTCTGCCGCGGATGAGTTGTGCGGCAAGGAGCGCACCGCGGGCGAACGCCGCACGGCTCCTCACACGGTGGTGCAACTCCAAAGTCTCATCTCCAAGATCAGAAAGCAGAAAATGCCATCCCACAATACCACCCACCCTTAACCACGACTCGTCCACCTCCAGACCCGCTTCTTTCAGAATGCGCACCATCCGTTTCGCGGTGCCGCTTGGAGCATCTTTTTTGCCGGAATGGTGCGCCTCAAAGACGCCAACTTCTGCCTTAAGCCGCGATAGATGTCTACCCAGCCATTGAAGGGTTTTGAACATCAAAAAAGCGCCGACCGAAAAATTGGGCGCATACACAACTCCAACATCACACCTTTTGACCGCCTCCCTCACCTCGTCCAGTCTGTCATACCAGCCTGTTGTTCCACAAACTGTATCCAGTCCGGCTTCCGCAAGACGGATGATGTTCCCAACCGCAGCAGACGGCTCTGTGAACTCCACAGCAACCTCTGCGTTCACGATATCCAGACGCCTTTCCCATTCCTCCCCGCTCCTTATGATGCAGACGACTTCAAAACCTGCCCTTTTTGCCAAACGCTCCACCTCACGCCCCATCCTACCATAACCCACTATCGCGAGTCTCAAAACGAACCTCCTAATCCACCGCCACGATTTTTATGCCGTTGCGGGCAAGGAGTTCGGCGGTGACTCCGTTGCCGCAAACAACATCATCACCGCGCTTTATTAAACCAAAACCGCAGGAAGGCGATTTCTGCTTGAGGTAAGCGGTCTTTATATTGAGAAGTCTTGCTATGGCAAGCGTCTGATGCGCACCGCGCAGGAAGTTTTCTGTTCTGTCAACACCGTCTGAGTCCCTGACAACTGCTCTGCCGTCAAGCACATCGCCGCCATCTCCACCTATTATTTCGTTAGGTGCACGCGGCGTGGGAAGTCCCCCCAATTGCTCCGGGCACACAGGAACCACAACTACGCCGCTACATCTTAACTGCTCAATGAGGGAGACAGAAGGTTTGCTTGCCCCGTCATAACGACATTCAACGCCGACAAGACACGCCGATACCAGAACCACATCCATTAGGGAGCGAGCCCGAAATGAGCCAACGCCTCCTGCTCGGAATAGACTATAGGAAATATCTGGGTAAGCCCAAGCAGGTCAAAGACTTCCATAACCGACTCTGAAGGGCGCAAAAAGACTATGTTGCCGCCGTTCTCTGTTGCCTGCCCCACTTTTGATATGAAAACCCCCGCGCCCGCACTTGATATGTAACTCAACTGGCTCAAATCCACTATTATCTTGTATATGTTGGCGTCAAAGAGGCGCTCCATCACTTTCTCCATTTCCTCAAATGTATGCGCGTCAAGATAACC
>CAZPBO010000008.1:30026-32156 GCA_964584815.1 uncultured Planctomycetota bacterium | reverse complement strand
CTTTTAACAGCACGCGCCACTGCTTTCAAGACCATATCGCCTACCTGATGCCCGTATTTGTCGTTGAACAACTTGAAGTCGTCAATGTCAAACATAACAAGCGAAATGTTGTAAGGTTGGGTGTCCTCTCCCGAATGATAGCGTTTGGCGCGTTCTATCTCCTGAAAGAGATGGGCGTCAAAGTGACCGCGACTGAAGACCTGCGTCATCTCATCATATATTGAGCGCTGATAGAGTTGCGCGTTATGCAGACTTATGGCAACCATAGACGCAAGCAGCGCCAGAAAGTCAATGTCGTTCTCGGAGAAAGGAAAACGCCCGAATTTCTTGTCCAGAACAATAATGCCCTTCAACTCCCTATCGCCGTTTTCGTGACGCTTTATAAGGGGAGCGCAAAGTTCCAGCCGCGTCTCCGCTATAGGACGAAAATCCTTATAACGCAGAAGCCCCTTTGTCCCAGCGAGGCGGAAAGGCTTCTCTTTTTTCATAAGCGCCCTCGCCAGAGGTGAATCGTTCTTAAAGAAAACAGGCGGCATACTCACATTCTTGCTTACTGTCAGGACGATGCGGTTGGAGAGATGGTTCTCCTGACGCATTATGAAGGCTCTGTGGACTGCGAACTGCCCCATTATCGTGTTCAGCGTAAAGTTCTCTATCAACTCCGTCTTAAGGCTTCTTGCGTTTATTTGAGAGACCACCTCAATGATGGTCTCAAAGTCAAGGCGCATACGGCGTATCTGGCGGTCCTTGAGTTTGAGTTGCTCCTCAAGCGCCGCTATAGCCCCCAACGCTTCCCGCGCCAGAGCAGTGTCAGCCTTCTGCAGTTTTTCTTTTGTCTTCTCCAGCGCCAACGCCTTTCTCCAAGTCCTCCCTTATTGTAGTCACCCGAAGGTGTTTTGTCAATTGATGACCACCACGCATATGAGGCGATTTTTGCTTGACAGACGCGCCATCTCCGCATTAGGATAGAGAAAACTGCTTAAGGAGAGGCGGCATGGCACGCCTTGGTCTGTTGTGTTTGGTATCTTTTCTTGTGGGCGCCTCATTGGGGTTGTTCGTTCCGTTCGCCGCGGCACAGGAAGGCTCAAGTGAGGTTGACCAACTGCTTGAAGAGGGAAAAGACCTCTTCAAGCAGGCGCTGCAGGCGCCGTCGCGGGAGGAACGGAAGAAACTGATTGAAAAGGCGGCGCAGAAATTGACTGAAGCGCTTGCAAAGCATCCTACACCAGAGCAGGTGCTTCGCTGGCGTGAGGAGGCAACTTGGGCGCTCCTCATTGAGATGATGACCGCCGACGCGGAGTTGCGCTACCTCGTCCTGAAAATCCTAGCGATTGTTGAGCGCCGCAAACTGATTGAAGACCCCGCCGGCAGCCCCAGCAGAATCCGTGAAATCAAGCGCTTAATCGCCGTCCTCGGCGAGCCGCGCGCCACACCTAAGACCCTCTTTGCCGCTATGCTTAAACTCATCAACGAATACGGACAATACTTTCTGCCCTACTGCGTTGAGGTGCTGACCCGTGAGCGCACAAACGAGTTCACCGTCAATGTGATTGCCTTAATCCGCAAACTGGAGCAGGATGCGACGCTTGCAGTTCTTGCGATGATGGATGCGCGCGGACGAACACCAGACGAGATAGCCAAATGCGCGGCGCTGAGACGCAACGCCGCTCTACTGCTAACATGGCTTGCCGACTGGCGTGCCACGGGCACCGTCCGCGAGCACATGGACGCAGATGACGACGACAACGCACGCCAACAGTGCAAATTCGCGTTCTCCACCATCGCCGCACAGTGGTATTCACCCCAAAAATTCGCCACCGTCAAAGAGAAGGTGGCTGCTTTCTCTAAGATGCCCGCATACTTCTGGTATACGCAGGTCGCAAAGAAGTATTACCGCAACGATGTGGGTG
Organism: uncultured Planctomycetota bacterium; assembly: GCA_964584815.1. Classification (GTDB taxonomy): domain Bacteria; phylum Planctomycetota; class SKW154; order SKW154; family SKW154; genus CAZPBO01. The sequence goes on along the minus strand of CAZPBO010000008.1, from coordinate 30,246 downwards.
TTGTGGTCAACCTTTATGATGCATGGTTGTTCTGGTATTGGGACGCAAGTCAGCCGACCTGGGAGAAGCGTCTGCGCTACAAGAAGGTGTCGGCACTTGAGTTCAACGAATGGCTGGCGGAGGACCAACTTTACCGCGCGCTGGACTTGAAACCTGACTACAAATACGCCTGGGCGCTGCTTCTGTGCACCCTCTATCAAGCGTTCAACGAGGTGAACTC
>CAZPBO010000008.1:3013-29926 GCA_964584815.1 uncultured Planctomycetota bacterium | reverse complement strand
GTTGTTAAGCGTCTCCGCGAGGCGCTCCGTGAGCGCGACTTCTATGTGATACTTCTCGTCTTTGACCCCTACCCCAAAGGCGAGCCGCGCCCCGGATATCCCGCGCCAAACCTGACAGGCGTTCTCAACCAACTCAAGCAGCGCATTGAAGCGGAGGTAGGGCTCGTTATTGTGGCGCGTTCCGGCAAGGAGGGGATGATCCGTGCCAAGACCTTCCCACCATTTGACGCCATCGTCGTGTCAACCGAACTCCACGATGTGAAAGAGTTTGAGGTGATTGACGAGTTGAAAGCAGAAGACCAACTCACAAAGACCATTCCAGTCCTTGTTGTGACGAGTCCCGATAAGTTGAATTCCGTAAAGCGCTTCTATACGCGGGGGGGACCTGGTGGACGGCGCGCTGAGGATGTCGCTTCTTATGAGGATTCGGACTCGGTCGTGGGCAAGTTGAAGCAGATGCTGCAACGCTACACAAGACCTGAGGTGAAGAGGCGTGCGTGGCTGTGGGTGAGCCGTGCGGCGCAGGCACTTGCCCGCGTTGACCTTGACAACCCCAACTTCGGCAAGAGCGTTGTCGCTGCCGTTGATGACCTCTGTAATGTGATAAGACCTCCCGAAGAGCAGGTGCCTGTAAGCAAAGCGCCCGATTGGGTGATGAAAGATGTGATGAGGGCGTTAGGGCATCTTGCGGGTATGTCCAACAACTGGGAGAAGGTGCTGCTGGCGCTTGGAGAGGTCTTTGAGGCGGAGTTCAAACCTGATGTTAGGCGCGTGGCAGCCGAGGCGATAGGAGATATTCTGAAGTTCCGCAAGAACCTGCCGGAGGATGTGCGAAGGGCGCTCGTGGCGGGCATAGGCGCGGGTGCTCCAACTAAGGAGGAGTATCAAGCCGCGCTTAAGATGCAGAAAGCCGCCGCCCGAGCACTCGGACTCGCAAAACTTTCCTCTCACGACCGCTTTGATATCTTCCGTGTCCACAGAGTCCACAAGGGTAAGACCAAAAAGAGATAGAGCATCTTAACATACGGCAAACTAGAACCCCCGCCGCGCGCGGGGGTTCTTTTTGGGGAAACGATAATGAAACTGTTTCTGGTAGCAGCAGGTATTGTCATTGGCGTGCTTATCTGCTTGCTGCTTCCTGCCCTGTTTCCTGCTTCTACGCCAACAAACTCTACAGACTCCCCTTACGCTGACGACCTCGCACACATAAAACGGCTACTGACCCAACTGCTCAAGAGGACAGAAAGTCTGACAAACAGAACAAAACAAATTGAGCAAAGACTGAAGCAGATGGGAAAAGCGATTTTGGATATGAAAAGTGAAGGGTCCCACAAAGAAAGCATCTCTGGCAGGCAGGCGGTCAAGCCTCAACCGAAGCGTCCTGTAAGAGTCAAAAAGGACAGGCAGAATAAACAGGCAAAGAAGGTTAAGCAGAAATGGGAGAAGCGTCTGCGTGAGGCGTTGAGGCTTTTGGAGCGTATGTCGGGTGTGTGGGGAATTGAGGAAGAGCAGCAGGAAAACCTCGCTTTCCTTGTGCGTCAGCGAGCGAGATGTATGATGGAATGGGAGTTGGGGCAGCGCACAGAAGAAGAGCGGAGGCGTCTGGGGAAGATGCTTGAGGAAAACGCTGCCCGTATTGCAAAAGAGTTGGGCGATAAGGAAAAAGCACGAAGGTTCCTACGCGCTCTTGGCTTTTAGGGGATTGAGCGATGAGCGCCATAGTGGTTGCCGTGCTGGCGTTTGTGGGTTATATTCTGGCGTATCGTTTTTACGGGCGCTATATATCGCGACGCCTTTTCGGTCTGCGCGACACAACCGATGTTCCCGCACACAAGCAGAAAGACGGCGTTGATTTTGTCCCCACATCTCGGGAGGTTCTTCTAGGGCACCACTTCACCACCATATCGGGAGTGGGACCGATTGTAGGACCAGCCCTCGGAGTTATCTGGGGCTGGGTGCCTGCGCTCCTTTGGGTTGTTTTCGGCTCAATCTTCATCGGCGCCGTCCACGACTTCGGGGCGCTTGTGATATCCGCAAGACAACAGGGACGCTCCATCGGCGAGGTCTCAAAAACGCTTCTTTCTCCCGCTGTTAGAACCGTCTTTATGCTCATAATCGCGGTTCTGTTGTGGGTTGTTCTTGCTATTTTTGCATTCGTCATAGCACTTCTTTTTGTGATGTATCCCACAAGCGTTGTGCCGATATGGCTTGAGATACCGATAGCGTTCTGGCTTGGCTGGGCGATGTATAAGAGGAAGTGGTCGGTGAAGTGGTGCGCTCTGGCGGCAGTTGTGATGATGTATGCGACGGTCTATCTGGGCACACAATATCCGGTGTCATTTGATGTGGCGGAGGGATACGGTGTGGAGGCGGGAACGGAGGAGGCGGCGCTGGCGGCAAAAGAGGCTCTGCAACGGGGTTCATTTGAGGAGGCGCGTAAGGTCGTCGGTGCAAAGGTGGCGAAACAGAAGTTCCATCCACGGGCTATGAAAAAAGCCGCGCCTACTTTCCCCGCCGCACGCATCCCTCTCCTCCTTTCACAGTGGAAACTCACCGTCGTTGAAACGCTGACCAGACCGCAGCAACCGCCCAAGACCACAAAAAAGACCTTCTTGGGGCAGCCTCTACGATGCGTCTTCAAAGACAAGGTGGGAGGGGCGCTGCTGGCGGTCGTCCTTAAGACAGGCGGTGGGGAACGCCTTGACCTTAAAGCGGGCAAGGAGAAGTTGGCAAACGGCGCAGAAAGAGAGGTCAAACTCAAATTTCAACCTTCAGGTAAGGTGCTTGAGAAGGGTGCGTGGACGCCGCTCTGTGAGGTGGTGAGCAAAAACGACAAAAGGCGCTTCTATCTCTTCAAGGCGGAATATGTAAGGCTCCTAACCCATCCTGATGCGGTGGTCTTATGGATTGTGCTGCTCCTCATCTACATTTATGTGGCATCCACGCTGCCTGTGCATTGGCTGCTGCAGCCACGGGACTACATAAACAGTCACGAGTTGTATGTGGCTATGGGTCTGGTAGCGATAGGACTTTTTGCCAGCGCTCCTGTCATAGTGGCGCCTGCGTTCAACACAAGCGTAGTGGGCGCCCCCGCCTTCTTCCCATTCCTGTTCGTCATAATCGCCTGCGGTGCTATAAGCGGCTTCCACGCCCTCGCCGCAAGTGGAACCACCGTCAAACAACTCTCAAACGAAAAAGACGCTTTACCTGTGGGTTATGGCGCGATGCTGCTGGAGGCGGTTCTGGCAACGCTTGTGATAATGGCGTGCACAGCAGGTTTCCCCAGCCTTAAGGCGTGGCTGGAGCATTATGCGTCGTGGGGTGCGGCTCAGGGACTGGGCGCGAAGTTGAGCGCTTTCATAAACGGTTCCTGCTCGTTCATAGAGACACTGGGGGTGCCGTTTGACCTTGCTGCGGCGATTCTTGCGGTGCTCGTTGTCTCCTTTGCGGCAACCACACTGGATTCCGCCTGTCGTATCCAGAGGTATGTTGTAGCAGAACTGGCGCAGGATGCAAAGATTCCTGTTTTGCCCAACCGTTATGTGGCGTCGCTGTTTGCGGTGGCAACAGCAGCGATTCTTGCGTTTATTGAGGGAAGCGGTAAAGGCGGACTGATACTGTGGCCGCTTTTCGGCACAGTCAACCAACTACTTGCGGGACTGGTCTTCGTGGTGATAACCATATACCTGCTGAAGCGGGGTATAAAGACGCCTCTTGTCTTTTTGCCAATGCTCTTTCTGATAGTGACAACCACCTGGGCTTTGGTGGTAAAAATAATTGATTTTGGAAGAGGGCACAACTGGCTTCTGTTTGGTGTGGGTATAGCGGTGGCGCTGATAGAGGCGGTGATGCTTGTGGAGGCGGCAAGAGCATTTGCGCGGAACTGGAGAACGCCGAAGACGAACTCCTTTTGACGATTGAACACAAAAGATGGAAAATCGGTGTCCGTTGTGTTATAATTTGTATGGATGTTGAAGGAGGAGGGAGAGATGGCGGAAGAGCGCGATTCGCGGATTTTGCGTGAGAAGCGGCTTGTGTTTTATGAGCAGGACATTGACAAGATAAACCGCATACTGAATGAGTTTCAGAAATTGGCGGGGACGCGCAGCAACATTCTGATAGACAAGGATGGTCACCTGATAACGCGTGTGGGGCATACGGAGTCGTATGACTTGCCGACGGTGAGTGCGCTTGTGGCGGGTTCGTTTGCGGCGACGCGTGAGATGGCGCGTCTGCTCGGCGAGGAAGAGTTCTCGGTCCTCTTCCACCAAGGCAAGCGCGACAACATCCAGTTGATGCTTGTAGGTGACAGAACGATTCTGGCGATAATATTTGACAACTCAACGACGATAGGAATGGTGCGTCTCTATGCAAAAGAGACGGCGGCAAAACTGGCGAAAATCTTCAAGGAGATAGAGTCCCGCCGCGAGGCGGCGCCCTTTGAAGCACCCTTCGCCCAGAGTTTTGATGAGGAAGCCAAAGGAAAACTTGACGAATTCTTCGGAGAATAATCTATGCGCTGGGGCGCTCTGGTAGGAATTCTTCTCCTTGTTGGGTGTGCTTCTACACCACCTCGTCTCTCCGTCACAAAGGGTTTGTGGGAAGCCGATTTTAACGCTTCTTGTGAGTGGTCAACCTGGGATGGCGGGCATCAATGGGGCACTTTCCTTGCCCCCTCATTTCTTTACTGCGTAAGTAATCAAGGACTTTGCGTGGGACTTGAGGGACAGGCTTTCTGGGGGCATCAGAAGACCACAGGCGTGAGCCTGTGGAGTCTGGGAATTGCCGCCGTTCCCACCCTCACCCTTCTTCTTCAGGATGTGAAGGTTGAGGGGTGGCAGACGATACCGTTTCTTGGATGCGGGTTCGGACCGTGCTTCTATATAGAGAACTTGAACGGCAATTCCGAAAGCGATGTGGCGATGAGGATGTTTCTGCGGGGCGGGTTTAAGGTGCTGGTCACCCCCAGTGTCGGCGTAAATCTGGAGGCACGCATCACCTACACCTCCTGGTCGGACCGCTTCTTCCGATATGGTCCTGACACATACGATTTTGGCTTTTATGCGGGCTTTGTGGTTTTCTTTGGTCCGCGTTAGGGCAGGAGAATTCCCGCCGAGAAAAGACGCTCCACCACAGCAGAAAACCCGTCCTCAACGCGGCAGAAGAAAGTCTCACAACCACTTCTCCGCGATTCCTCTTCCACTTCATCACGCCATTTGCCGTACTCTTTTTTGTAGTCAGCAAGAACACTTGGGTCGGTTGCAAGCAGCAAGCGCTCACCGGTTTCTGCGTCAACGAGCCGTAACTCTCCTCCTCCCACTTCACCTTTGTCCGTGCCGCTATGCAGAATGACCACGACACTCCTTATACGGGTCAATGAGAGTGTTCTGAAAACATCCCTCCATCGCTCATCCCAAAGGTCGGTTATGAGCAGAAGGATGTGGACATTGGCAGCCAGAGAGAGTGCTGCGGAAAGCGCGTGCGGGAGGTTTACTGCATATGCGGGGTTGAGTTTCAGAAGCGGTTGCGTGGCTATGCGGGCGGCGGGAGGCGTTCGGCAGTCGGCGAGGATATCAACCCCTTCTTTACGCAGCGCGGCGGCACAACCCCTGTCGCCTGCGCAGGTCGCAAGATATACGCAGGCGTGGCAAAGCCTGAGCGCCTCTCGCCAGCGGGGTGTCATTGAGGCAGATGTATCAATCAGAACAAGATATGCGATGTCGCGCTCTGTCTCGTAAAGTTTTGTGAACAGACGCCTTGCTCTTGCGTAATATCGCCAATCAATGTAGCGCGGCTCATCACCAACCGAATAGGGACGCTTATCGGAAACCTCAACGCCTGAGCCGACCTTGCGAGGACGCCACGGACGGACAGCATACACCCTCCGCGCCACAAGTCGCAGACGCTCCAACTCCGTCCAGTAGTCGGCTCCGAAAATCAGTGCTTCTTTTCCCATTTAACAGGTGCCACCACCGTGCGTGTATATTCCCCACTTCCCCGCAGAACGAGCGCGTGCTTTTCCTGAAGTGTCAAAACCACCGCCTCAGGCGGCAGGGCAAGCCGTTCCATCTTCTTCCACAAGGGATGAAACGCCAAGGAGAAGCGTTTCGTCTCCTTAACGACATTGACGACAAGAACACGGCGGGTCGTTGTGGGCACAAGGAAAATGTCCGGTTCTTTCAGTTTCAACTTCTTCACCGCATCATACAAGGGAGTGAACTTCTCAAGCCCCTTTTTGCCGAGTTTGGCAACCTTTACACCACTTTCTGTCTGCACAAGGAGACCTGATGAGTCGGGCATCCAGCAGAGGATTTGTCGGTCGTTGGCGCCCTTTTTGGGGGTTATGTCCATCTCAAGCAGGATTTTTCTCTTTTTGAGTTCCAGCACAACAAGGCAGAATGTCTTTCGGTCGTAACGCTCAAGGACGGCGACCTTTTTGCCGTCAGGGGAGGGAGCCAGATAGGCGCACTCAACGCCCTGCCCGAGTTCGTGCAGACGCTTGACAGATGTGCCACGCAGACGGCGCATAAACAACTCCGTCGCTCCACCTTTTTTGAGCGTCACCGCATAGAAAAGATGCTTGCCGTCCAGACTGAAGGCGAAAACAGGAACAGTGTATGAAACGGCGATTTTCTTCGGCGTCGTTGAGGGCGGTTTAATAAGGAACAGTTCCCACACCTCGCCTGGGTCCCAATGAAAGTTGCGGTTGGCGTCTCTTATCTGATAGCCCGCGGCGAACCCGCCACCTGCCATAAAATGGCGGAACGGCCAAATGCTCGCCTCACCACGCAGCAGCGCCGCCGCATCGTGCGCCTTCTGCCCGTAACCGAGACGCGCCACCACCAATAAACGCTCACGCCGCAGGTCATATGCCATCACATCAAGCATTCCCTCCCCGCGAACCCCAAAAAGATACCTGCCTGTCGGGTCAATCGCCTGTCTGCGCAGACCAACACCCGCCCGTCTCATCAAATCGTTTATGTCCTTCACTTCCTTCCCATCAAGGCGGATACGCGGCAACTCCTGCCCCAAACAGACAGAAACAAAAAGAAAAATAACTACCAGCACCCGCACCTTAATCGCTCCTTATGGAACCTTGAACTTCTCCCTGTGTGGGGCGAATTTGAAAGGTGTGCGCCCCTTCCAAAGCAACTCGGCTTCCGCTTCCTTGCCCTTCAGTTCTGCCGGCACTTTCCAGCGCGGCACACATACACCCCCTCACCCCGGACGATATGCGCCACGCCACAACTCCTTATCCCCCTGCCTCACCACCACCGTCGGCAGTATGCGCACGCCTCTACCGTTGCGCAGCATCCGCGCCGTTCTGCCACGCGCATCCTGCAACTCAAACGGAAACACAACCGTCCCCTTACGCTCCACAGGAAACGCCACCAACCTCAACGGCTCAACAGGTCCAAGCCTCCCGTTCTTCTCCACCTTGAAACCGCTCAGTAGCACATCCAGCCGCCACTCTGTTCCTCCTTCCTCTACAATCTTGGTCCCCCTCGCCCACGGCAACTCACCTCGCGGCAGCCATATCTTACCGTTCTCGGCGTAGTGAATGCTTTTTACCTGACCGTCATCCACCTCAACAAAGGTTAAGCCGCCTGCATCCTGCTCTATTAGATTCTTCTCCTTTTTGCGCACAAGCACAGGCACAACGGCACCTTCTTTCAGTGTCACCGCCGCCGTCACACGCCCGTCCCCTACATAAACCCGCCAAATCCCGCGCCTCCCCGCCGCCACCACCATAGGCTCCTTCCCAGGTCGCCACACAACCCTCACCCTCGCGCCGCCCCCTTTCAACTCACCTTCCCACCACCCCTCAACCTCAACATATCCCTTCAGAACCCGCATTTTTAGCGGAACACGCACCTTATACACCCCACCCCCTATCTCAAACTCAAACTCCAACTTCAACCGTCTTGTCCTGCGAACACCCATATAGTCCCGCACAAACCTCAACTTGTCCTTCCCTTTCTTGTATATCACCACAAGTCGCTGCGTTATGTCGTGACCGATGTAGTAATCGGTTTTGCCCCAGTGCAGCAGAAACCAGTCAAACTCTCCGTCCACCTCCTCGTCCATCGGCAGGGTCGGTTTGACATCCTTCATCAGCAGTTTCAGTGGTTGCGGCCATTCAATCGTCTCCTTCGGCTCAACAAACTTCAAAACAGGGACTTTCTTCTGCGCACACAGCAAAGCAGGCGCCGCGAAAACAAAGGCAAAAACCACCAACCGCATTTCACCTCCCCCAATCGTCCGTTACAAGTATAACGACGATGCAAAATATCTTCAACCGCTCCCTATCCCTTTAACGCCACAGACCCACCTATTGTTTGACCACAACACCTCTTCGTTGTATTCTAACAGGCACCAATACTGCATTAGGGAGTAGGGATATGGCGCTCTCACGCAAAATTGCCTTTGTTGATTTGGCGGAGCGCAGATGGTCTGCTGAACCGATAGCGGACGACATACGGGAAAGGTTCCTAGGCGGTCGCGGCATTGATGTCTTCCTTCTTTTCTCTAACTGTCCTGCAAAATGCGACCCGTTTGACCCGCTCAATCCGCTCATTGTCTCTGCGGGCGTTCTGACGGCGACTTTGGCTTCGGCTTCCGCCCGTTGTCACATTATGGCAAAAAGCCCGCTCACCGACCTGCTCGGCTCATCCAATATGGGCGGTTTTTTCGGACCAGAGTTGCGCTGGGCGGGTTTTGACCATCTCGTCATCACAGGACGCGCAGAAAACTGGACATACCTTTTCATCAGGAACGGTCAAATAGAATTCCGCGATGCCAAGCACCTGCTGGGACTCTCCCCACAGGAGACGCAGAAGCGCATTCGTGAGGAGTTGCGCGACCCCGAAGTGCAGGTGATGTCCATCGGGGTTGCGGGCGAGAATCTTGTGCGGTTCGCCAATGTGCGAACAGGGTTCAAAAACTCGGGCGGCAGAACGGGAATGGGCGCTGTAATGGGCTCAAAGCGGCTTAAGGCGATTGCCGTTCGCGGCACGGGCGACATCAAAATCGCCGACCCCGAAAAAGCCCTTCAATACAACCTGGAACTCACACGCTGGATTGCCTCCACAAAATTCGGGCGTATTATGCAGCGCTGGGGAACTATGTTCATATACGGCGTTACCAACTCCACCGGTCTTGTGAGGGTGCGCAATTTTCAGTCCAACCAGCATCCCGACTCGGAAGGAATTGAATGCGAAAACATTGAACGCTACGCCTTCGGCACCGAAGGCTGCCTTGGGTGCGTCCTTCATTGCCGCCACCGATACACAGTTCGTCATCCCAAATACGGCTTCATATATGCACAGGGACCGGAATACACAAGCCAAGGCGCTTTTGGCGCTGAGGTTGGTTGTCGCAACTTTGAGACCGTCCTTGTCGGCAATCATCTTGTCAACACCTACGGTCTTGACACCCTTGAGACAGGCTCAATGATTGCCTGGGCTTTTGAGTTGTTTGAGAAAGGCATCCTGACGAAGGAGGATACAGAGGGATTGGAGTTGAGATGGGGCAACGATGAGGCGGTGCTGACACTTGTGGAGCGGATTGCAAGACGGGAAGGGATAGGCGATGTGCTGGCAGAAGGTCCCCGCCGCGCCGCTCAAAGAATCGGCAAAGGCGCCGAAAAGTTCCTCATTGAAGTCAAAGGAATGTCAAACCTACACTCCGATGAACGCCCCACCCCGTCACTTGCTCTCGGCATAGCCACCGCCACACGCGGCTCCGACCACCTCCGCTCCCGCCCCGCTATTGACCTCTATCATCTCCCTGAACCTGTCCTCCGCCAAATCTACTCACACCCCATTCCATATGACGGTCCCCTCACAAGCGATTATCGCTCCTATGAAGGCAAAGCGTGGCAGGTCGTCTGGCACGAATATCTCTATATGGCGACAGATATGACAGGGGTGTGCAAATTCCATGTTCGTTTCCTCTCCCCCAACCTGATAACCTTTGAGCACTTAAGCAAACTGCTCAAATACAACACAGGGCTTGAGGTAAGTCCTGAGGAGTTGTGGACGATAGCGGAGCGCGCCTACAACCTTGAGCGCCTCTTTCTGGTGCGGGAGGGAGTAACGCGCAAGGACGACCGCTTAAGCGACCGATATTTTGACGAGCCCACGCCTGACGGACTACCGATTGTGCGCGGCGCAGCGCTTGACAGGCAAAAATTTGAGAAGATGCTGGATGAGTATTATCAGCATCACGGCTGGGACAAAAACGGCATCCCAACAGAGAAAACCCTCAAGCGCCTTGGACTTATAGAACTCTGGAAAAGCAGCCCTCAAAAGGGGCGTTAGGACATCAAAGAAGGAGAAGGATACATCCATCCGTTGCTGCAAGCATAAACATCCCCGCGTTAAAACACGGGGCTTTCGTTTTCAGGTCAGACGACACCGAATCGTTGAACATGGCTTGGTGCGGACTTAAGTCCGCACCAAGCAACAGCGTCGGTTCAGGAAGCCCCGCACTTACAGTGCGGGGGCAACAGTGTCTTAACATTCAAGAATCCGCAGCGAAGTATGCCAATTTTGTGGTCGGTTTGACTGACGCAACTTCTGCTGAGAGTGGGAGGGCGCGGCTTTGCGTTGACTTCCCAACCCACTTCCGTTAGTATAAATCGCGTAAAGGGTTGAAGGATTTCTTGTGAAAGCGAAGACCACACTTGTTGAGGTGCTTCTACTTGTTTTTGTGGTGATAATTCTGATAATGATTGCGGTGCACCTCCCTGCAGGTCCCACGAAGGATAAGAAGATTTTGAAATGCAAAGCCAACCTTTCTGCTCTTTTTGTCGCCTGTCTTAACTATGCTACTGAGGAGAGCGTTTTCCCGTGGGCAGGGGACAAAGCGCATTTTTGGGAACATTGGGCGCTGCTTGTGCGGCATCACAAAAACGGCAAGTTGCTTTCCCCCACCAACTTTGTTTGTCCTGAGTTTTTAAGCGAAAAAGGCGAAGGGAGGGACGGCAAGGCAAAGGGTGACGAAGGCGGTAAGCGATTTGCCAAGAAGGATAAGGAGACAGGGGAGTGGGTGTTACGCGAAGAGAATGTCTCCTACGCCTATGCCAACAGGGAGTGTTCTGCGGAGAGCGAAGGTTACCTTGCCGCCGATATGGATGTAAGAATCGGCGGAAAGGGATGCGGGCACTCAAACACCATTGTTATTCTGACCTGCTCAGGCTCCATTGCAATTCACAATTTGAAAAAAGGCGAGGACTGGGCATCGGTTTGCGGAAAGTGGCTCACAAGGAAGTAGAACGGAAGTATGCCGCGTTACTCCACCTCGCCAGATTCCTTGGTGCGTGGAATGGGAACGACAAACTCAAGGAAGGCTTGTTCTGCTTTGTCTCCCAAACGCGGTGTGGGTAGATGGACTATGCGCGTATAACCGCCGTTACGGTCTTCAAGCAGCGGCACCACCACATCAAAGAGTTTCTTTATGACGGGTTTGTCTGGGAGGATGGAGAGTGCGCGGCGGATAGCGTTGACGCGTTTTATTGGGTCGTCACTTGCGCCTTTTTTGGCTATGGTCACCAGTTTTTCGGCGTAGCGGCGCGCCTCTTTCGCCTTCGCCACCGTCGTTTTTATCCTGCCATAAAGAATGAGAGAGCGGGTAAGCGAACGCATTAAGGCAATGCGCGGTCCTATCTTGCGCCCCAGTTTTCTGTGGTCCTTTCTGTGCCGCATCGCTTATGCCCCTTATATTATCTCCTCAAGTTCACCGATATCCATACCCAGAGAGAGTCCCAACTCGGAGAGGCGGTCTTTCACTTCGCGAAGGGATGTTTTGCCGAAGTTGCGCAGGGAGAGGAGTTCGGCTTCGGACTTTTTGATGAGGTCTTTGATGGTTCTGATTCTGGCGGCTTCAAGGCAGTTTGAAGCGCGCACGCTCAACTGCAGTATGGATATGGGCTGCATCAGTTTCTGGGCGAGTTCTGCACGGTATTCGTCGCGTTTGCGCATCTCCTCCTCGCGACGCTCCTCCACCACCAACTCCTTGCCCGTCTCGGCATACTGAACAAAGGGGTTGAGGTGTTTACGGAGAATTTTTGCCGCCTCCACAAGCGCCATATGTGGCGTCACCGTCCCGTCTGTCCAAACCTCCAATATCAGACGGTCGTAGTTGGTGCGATACCCCACACGGGTGTTCTCAACACTGTAACGCACCCTCTGAACAGGTGAGAAGACCGAATCCACAGGTATGACACCGATTTCTGATGTTTTCTGACGATTCTCCTCAGCGGTTATGTAGCCTCTTCCTTTGGCTATGTCTAACTCCATCGCCAGTTCCGTATCGTCGGATGTTATGGTGCAGATATAATGGTCGGTGTTGACGACCTCTGTCGCCTCATCGCCTGTGAAATCGCCGGCGTGCACCTCACCTTTACCCTTTTTGCGCAGATAGAGTTTGCCGGGTCCGTCACGATGGAGACGAACACGGATCTTTCGTAGGTTGAGTAGGATGTCTGGCACATCCTCCAGCACACCGTCAATGGTGGAGAATTCGTGTTTAACGCCGCGGATGCGGACATGTGTGACGGCAGCACCTTCAATGGAAGATAACAGCACACGGCGCAGGCTGTTCCCAATAGTGGTGCCAAACCCCCGCTCAAACGGCTCCACCACGAACTTCGCATAATAAGGCGCACTTTCCTCCGCCACCACCACACGATTAGGCAACTCAAATCCGCGCCAACGAACCCTTATCACGCCTCTGTCTCCTTAAACTATCTGGAGCAGAACTCAACAATGAGGTTCTCGTCCGCCTGGACGGAGACCTCTGAACGGGTAGGATGGCGCAGAACACGCGCCACCAATTTCTCGTTATCGCATTCCACCCACTCCGGCGGACGACCGATACCAATGCGGGTGCACTCCTCTATGCTCTGACGAACCAGTTTACGGATATCCTCCTTTGGGCAGACGGCGATGACATCGCCTGGTTTGACAAGATATGAGCCGGCTTTGTGTCGGCGGTTGTTTAAGAGGATGTGTCCGTGGGCGATGAGTTGTCGTGCAGCGGCGCGGCTCGGCGCCCACCCTAACAGATGCACAACATTGTCTATACGCCGTTCAAGCAGTATCAGGAGATTCCCGCCTGTGGCGCCTTTCATCCGTTCCGCTTTGTCAAAATAGCGCAAAAACTGCTTCTCCGTTACGCCGTAGAAACGCTTCACTTTCTGCTTTTCGCGTAGGCGCTTGCCGAACTCGCTTATCTTGCCGCGATAGGTGTGGATACCCGGCGGATATGGACGCTGCTCCATCGGGCATTTTTTTGTGTGGCATTTGGCACCGCGCAGAAAGAGTTTTTCCCCTTCACGACGGCACAACTTGCACTTGGCTCCTGTGTATCTTGCCATATCTGTGCCCCTTACTTGCGTTTCTTGCTCTTCTTGCCTGCGTGACCGCGGAATGTCCGCGTCAGCGCAAACTCTCCCAGACGGTGCCCCACCATCTCTTCGGTGCAGAAGACCTTTATAAATGTTCTGCCGTTGTGCACCATAAAGGTGTGCCCGACAAATTCTGGAATAACGGTTGAGGCACGCGACCAGGTTTTTATGGGGTCGCGCTTGCCTGTCTCCTTCTGCGCCAAAACTTTTGCCAGAAGTTTTGCCTCAACAAAAGGACCTTTTTTGCGTGAGCGTCCCATAAGCGCGACTCCTTATTTGCGTTTACGCTTTCTTCTGCGCCTTATGATAAAGCGATTTGTGGGGTTACGGGGATTTCGGGTTTTGCCTCCTTTTGCCAGTTGCCCCCAGGGGCTGACGGGGTGTCTGCCGCCGGAGCGGCGTCCTTCTCCACCACCCATCGGGTGCGCCACGGGATTCATAGCAGAACCCCGCACATGAGGACGCCTGCCCAAGTGGCGCATTCTGCCCGCCTTGCCCAGACGCACATTGCGCCAGTCAAGGTTGCCGACCTGCCCGATGGTGGCGCGGCAGCGGATATTCACCTTCCGCATCTCGCCGCTGGGCATAAGGAGGGTGGCGTAGCGCCCTTCCTTTGCGAGAAGTTGGCAGTAGGAACCCGCCGAGCGTGCGAACTGCGCCCCGCGCCCAGGATACAACTCAACGCAGTGAACCATCATACCAGTAGGAATGGACTCAAGCGGCATACAGTTGCCGACCCGCGGCTCGGTCTTCTCCCCGCTTATCACCGTATCCCCCACTTTGAGGTCTTTTGGTGCTATGATGTAGCGCCGCTCCCCGTCTTCATATTGCAGTAGCGCTATGTCGGCGCTGCGGTTCGGGTCGTATTCAAGCGCTATTACCTTGGCGGGTATGTCGTCCTTGTCGCGTTTGAAATCAATTATGCGGTAAAGGCGCTTGTTGCCGCCGCCGCGGAAACGGCAGGTTATCCGTCCATAGTTGTTCCTGCCACCTGTCTTCTTCAACGGCTCAACCAATGACTTCTCCGGCTCCTTCTTCGTCAAATGCGAATAGTCCAAAACATTTGCCACCCGTCTACCTGGAGATGTCGGTTTATACCACCTAACAGGCATAGCGGCGCTCCTTAGTAGAAGACCTCAATAGTGTGACCTTCCGCCAGAGTTACGACGGCTTTTTTCCAGCGACGGGTCTTGCCGCGCACCCAGCCGCGTCTCCTCGGCTTCGGCTTCATTATCACCGTGTTGACACTTTTTACCTTCACATTCCACAACCTCTCCACCGCCTCCCTTATCTCTACCTTGTTCGCCTTAAGCGCCACCTCAAATGTGTATTTGTTCTCCCGTTGCGTTCCTCTATCGCTTTTCTCCGTTATTATGGGGCGTATTATCACCTGCCGTGGGTCGTCAAACTTCATCTTCCCCGCTCCTTACTCCATTCTCTGCACCTTCTGCCCGCATATCCGCTCAAAGAGACGCTCAAGCGCCTCCCTGCTCACCACAAAATACTTATGGGCGAGCAAGTCATAGGTGTTTGCGTCCTGCCAGCGCACCACATCCACTTTCGCTATGTTACGCCCTGAAAGGTAGGCGTTCTCATCGCCCTGCGCCACACATATAAGGCAGGAACGCTCAATCCCTAATGCTGCCAGAACCGCAGCCATCTCTTTGGTTTTCGGCTTCTCAAACTTAAGGTCTGTCACAACACGGAGTTCGTCGTCACGGATTTTGGAAGCCAGTGCTTGACGGAAGGCGTTGCGCAGCATCTTCTTGGGAAGTCGGTAGTAGTAATCGCGGGGTTTTGGACCGTGGGTTATGCCGCCGTGGCGCCAGATAGGTGAGCGGATGGAACCGTGTCTGGCGCGCCCTGTTCCTTTCTGCCGCCACGGTTTGCGCCCGCCACCCCGCACCTCCGCTCGCGTCTTGGTGGAATGCGTCCCCTGACGGCGGTTCGCCAGATACATCACCATCGCGTCGTGCAGAAGTTGGGCGTTTATCCGCACATCCGCTATCTCGGAAGGAACCTCTATCTTGCCTGCTTCTTTACCATCTTTTGTGTAAAGCGTTAACTCCATATTTGGGCTCCTAATCAATGAGGCTGCGCCGAACTTCCACAAAGCCACCGTTCGGTCCTGGCACCGCGCCCTTGACCACCAGAATATTGCGGTCAGGTATTATCTCCACCACTTCAAGATTTCTGACGGTAACGCGTTTTGCGCCGTATCGTCCCGCCATTTTTTTGCCTTTGAAGACGCGGGCGGGTGTCATGCACTGTCCGATGGCGCCAGGACGGCGCACATTTTGAGAGCCGTGCGATTGTGGTCCCCGTTTGAAGCCCCAGCGTTTTATCGTGCCAGCAAAACCCCGTCCTTTGCTTTTGCCGCTCACATCAACAAATCTTATCCCCTCAAAAGCCTCAACGGTTAAGACCTGCCCTGGCTTGAGGTTGTGTTCTGATGTCTTCAATTTGACCTCACGGAGAAAGCGCAGCGGTGGAACGCCCGCCTTCTTGAAATGCCCAAGGAGTGGCTTGGTGCAGCGTTTTTCTTTCTTGCGCTCAAAGCCTATCTGGACGGCGTCGTATCCGTCACGCTCCTTTGTGCGCACCTGCACCACAAAACAGGGTCCCACCTCAAGAAGTGTGACGGGAATTGCGCTACCATCCTCGCGGAAAATTGTGGTCATACCGATTTTGCGTCCAAGCAATTTTAATCGCTGCATTGCGGATATATCGGCTTTTTCTGCGACAGCGGCTTTCTCCTCTGCCATAGCGGCGTCCCCTTACTTATCTATCACTTTAATTTTTATGTCAATGCCCGCGGGAACCGACAGCCTCTGCAGGGCGTCGGTGGTGCGGGCGGTTGGGTCAAGTATCTCAATCAACCGTTTATGCGTTCTGATTTCAAACTGTTCTCGGCTTTCTTTGTCAATATGTGGACCACGGATGACGGTGTAGCGTTCAATGCGTGTTGGAAGTGGAATGGGACCGCTAACTTTTGCGCCTGTGCGCAAGGCGGCTTCCGCCACCTCCTTTGCCTTCTCGTCCAGCAGCCTGTGGTCATACGCCTCCATCCTGATGCGAATCTTTCGCACTGCCACGCTCTTTTATCCTCCAATGAGGGTTATTCCTGCCTCTTCTGGCGCCACCTCGGTGTAGCCGCAGGGCTCCATACTGCTTGTTCCTTTGCCCTGTGTGAGGGAGCGCAGTGTGGTGGCGTAGCCGAAAGTGCGGGAGACGGCTATCGTTCCGCGCACCACCTTTGTGCGCTCAACACTTTTGACCTCCTCAATCACCGCCTTGCGCACCGACAAATCCGCCAGAACCTCCCCCACAAACTCCTCGGGAACCTGAATCTCAAAGCGCATACGGGGCTCAAGGAGGACGAGACCCGCGGCGGCAACGGCGCGTCTCATCGCCTCCACCGCTGCACTGTGGTAACCTAACTCCGTCGCCTCATTCTCCACCATCTGCGCCATATACTCAACCCTTATATTCACAAATGGATAACCATAACCGACACCACCGTCGGTTGCAAACCTTAATCCGGCTTCTGCCGCTTCAACAAGCGATGGCGGTATTGTATCACCATCGCTTCTGTTGTCAAAGGTTACACCAGGAGTCTCTATCTTTTCCACCCGAACAGAGACTTTTCCACGCTGCATTTTTGTGCCGACCTGACGCGCAAACTCAAATTCCGCATCCCCCACCCCCCTAACCGTCTGCCGATACGCCACCTGCGGCTTCCCCACCCGCGCATCCACCTTGAACTCCTCCACTATCCGCTTCGTCAAAACCTCAAGGTGCAATTCACCCATCCCCGCCACAAGCGTCTGCCCTGTCTCCTCGTTCTTGCGAACGCGGAATGTGGGGTCCTCACGCTCAATCACCGCCAGCGCCTCTTCCAATTTACGCCGCTCCACCTGACTCCGCGGCTCTATCGCCACCTGCACCACAGGGTCGGGAAACTCCATCCGCTCCAGCACTATGGGGTGGTTCTTCTGGCACAGCGTATCGCCTGTTGTTGTCTGCTGAAGCCCCGTTACGGCAACGATATCACCCGCTACCGCCTCGGGAATGTTCTCCCGCTTGTCGGCGTGCATTCTGTATATCTGCTGAATGCGCTCCCGCTTCCGAAGCCGTGGGTTGTAGACGGTTGCGCCGCGGCTTATTCGCCCCGAATAGAGCCGTAGATAGACGAGCGGACCGTGCGGCTCCACAACAACCTTAAACGCAAGCGCAGCCAATGGGTCTTTCTGGGTTAGACGGAATTTCACATCCTTATCGCGGGTGGGATGGCGCCCTACAATATAGCCTGCTTTTTCAGGGGGGGGCAGATAATCACATATCGCGTCAAGCACAGGCTGCACACCCTTGTTTCGCAGAGCCGCACCACACAGAACAGGTGTTGCACGGCAGGTAAATGTCGCCTCCGCCACCGCACGCTTTATCACCCCCTCCTCAACATCCTTCCCTTCCACCAAAGCCTCCAACAACTCGTCAGAAAACTCGCTCAAGCGTTCAAGAAGCAAATCCCGCGCCAGTTCCGCCTCCTCCCTCAACTCTTCGGGAATCTTATCCTCAACCACTTTTCTGCCAGAGGTTTCTTCGTCAAAATAGAGCGCCCGCATTTTGAGCAGGTCAACAACGCCGCGGAACTTCTGCTCCTTCCCTATCGGTATCTGAAGCGGTAAGGCGGCAACACCGAGACGCTCTTCAATCATGGCGACGGTGCGGTCAAAATCACTGCCGATGCGGTCAAGTTTGTTGACGAAGGAAATACGGGGAACGCGGTATCGGTCGGCTTGGCGCCAGACAGTCTCGGATTGCGCTTCAACCCCACCAACACCGCAGAAGATGACCACACAGCCATCCATAACGCGCAAGGAACGCTCCACCTCGGCGGTGAAGTCAACATGACCTGGGGTATCAACGATGTTGATGCGGAAGGAGCGCCATTGAACGGTGGTGGCGGCGGCGATTATTGATATCCCCCGCTCCTGCTCCTCACGGAGATAGTCCATCGTGGCAGTGCCATCGTCCACCTCACCGATGCGGTGCTGTCTGCCGGTGTAAAAGAGGATGCGCTCGGTGAGGGTCGTTTTGCCGGCATCAATATGGGCGGCGATACCGATGTTGCGAACTCTACTCTCCTGCGCCATAACAGATATCCGTAAAAAGCCAGCATAGACAGCCTACCACGCAAGATGAGCGAAGGCTTTGTTGGCTTCAGCCATACGGTGGACATCTTCGCGTTTTTTGAAGGCGGCGCCTTCGTGGTTGTAGGCGGCAATCAACTCATCTGCGAGACGCATAAACATAGGTTTTCCTTTTCTGGCACGCGCGGCGGTGATTATCCACTTCATCGCCAGCGATGCTTGGCGCTCTGGTTTCACCTCCATTGGCACCTGATATGTGGCGCCACCCACACGGCGCGGTCTCACCTCAAGACGAGGTTTAACATTCTCAAGCGCCTTTTTGAACACATCCAAAGGCTCCTTGTCCGGCATTTTCTGCTTTATCCGCTCAAGCGCCATATAGACTATCTTCTGCGCCTTGCTCTTTTTGCCGTCCAGCATCAGTTGGTTGATGAACCAGGAGACAAGAATGTCATTGTAGCGTGGGTCGGGTCTCAAAAACCTCTTTGTGGACTTATATTTGCGTGGCATAGTTCCCCTCCTTACTTTTTGGGTCGTTTCGTCCCATAGAGGGAACGGGACTGGCGGCGCCCCTCAACGCCGGCACAGTCCAACGCACCGCGAACCACCTTATATCGGATACCGGGCAAATCCCTTACACGCCCGCCTCGCACCAGAACTATTGAGTGCTCCTGCAGGTTGTGTCCCTCACCCGGGATGTAGGCGGTCACTTCCTTGCCGTTTGAGAGGCGCACACGGGCGACCTTGCGCAGCGCCGAATTGGGCTTTTTGGGCGTCATCGTTCTGACCTGTAGTATCACCCCGCGTCTCTGGGGGCATTCCTCTAACGCCGCGGTCTTGCTCTTGCGCTTCTTCGCGTGCAGTTTTCTGCCCTTTCGCACCAGTTGGTTGAATGTCGGCATCCTCTATATCTCCCAAAATATTTATCCTGTGGCGGCTTCCTCACCTGTCGCTTCCTGCGTCTCCACCAACTGCTCTTTTTTGACGCGCATTCTGCGGTAGGGTCTGAAGCCCGTTCCCGCAGGTATCATATGCCCCAGTATGACATTTTCCTTCAGTCCTTCCAGTTTGTCAACCTGTCCACGGAGCGCGGCACGGGTCAGGACTTTGGTCGTTTCCTGGAAAGAAGCGGCGCTGATGAAGGAGTCGCTCATAAGCGCCGCCCGTGTTATGCCCAGTATCATCTCCTCCGCCGTCGGCGGCTTTTTGCCTTCCTCCTGCATCTTGCGCACCACCTTCTGAAACTCAAACTTGTCTATTATCTGCTCGGGCAGAAGTTCGCTGTCGCCTGGGTCAATGACACGCACACGGCGCATCATCTGTGCTATTATTATCTCTATATGCTTGTCATCTATCTTCACATTTTGACTGCGGTAAACCGACTGTATCTCATTGAGAAGATACTGCTGCACCGCTTCAACACCTGAGACACGCAGTATGTCCTGTGGCACAAGCGGACCTTCAATGAGCGGGGCGCCGGCGTTGACCCAGTCACCTGTCTGGACGCGGATATGCTTACCCGGCGGGATAAGATATTCGCGCTCCACGCCTGTTTCGGGGTTTTTGACCTTTATAATACGCTTACCCCGTCGTTTGTCCCCCAACTCCACAACACCGTCAATTTCGCTCATAATGGCGGGGTCTTTGGGGCGGCGTGCCTCAAAGAGTTCCTGCACGCGCGGCAGACCGCCCGTTATGTCTTCTGTTCCCTTTATCTCCCGTGGGACTTTCGCCAACAGCGCACCAGCGTTCACTTCCTGCCCGTCCTCAACCTGAATGTAGGCTTTCTCAGGAAGTGGATAGACCGCCAGGGCGTGCCCTTCTTGGTCTTTTATCAGGATTTGGGGGTGTTTGTCGCCTTTGTGGGCGATAACAACCCTGCGACGAGCGCCTGTCGTCTGGTCAACCTGTATTCGTATCGTCTCGCCTTCAACTATGTCCTCAAACACCACCAAGCCCGATTTCTCCGCCAGAATCGGCAGAGTGTGGGTGTCCCATTCAGCAATCTTCTCACCCGCCTCTATGGTTATGCCCTCGTCAATTATCTTTTCCGCCAAGGCGCGGGCTTCTTCGCGGCTTTTGCCGACGAAGAGTTTGGGGAATAGTCGGGCACCCACAGGCGGTGCGTAACCCTCTGACGGTATCGGACGACCGGAGGCGTCCACCACCTCTATCTTGGCGTTCTTGTTCAGAACGACCATCTGGTTTTCCTCGTTTATCGCCCAGATAAGTTTGCCTGGCGGCACCCGCACACGCCCTTTGTAGCGGCAGAGGATGGTGGACTCCTCTATTGCACGGAATGCGGCGCCGCCGATGTGGAATGTGCGCATCGTCAACTGTGTTCCGGGTTCGCCGATGGACTGGGCGGCGATTATCCCGACCGCCAGTCCTTCCTCAGCGAGGCGTCCTGTGGAGAGATCCATTCCATAGCACATAGCGCAAACGCCGCGTGGCGCCTCGCAGGTAAGCGGCGAGCGAACCCTTATTCTGTCGTAGCCCAACTCCTCAATCTTTTTGGCTATCTCGGCGGTTATGAGTTGGTTTTCGCGGACGATGACCTCGTCTGTGACGACATCAACGATGGTGTCACGGGCGACGCGCCCGCGTATCGCGTCAGCGAGGGAGAGTTCCACCTTATCGCCGCGGACAATGCGTCCTTTTGTAACGCCACGCAGGGTTCCGCAGTCCTTCATAGTGATAACGACCCCTTGAGCAACATCGGCGAGCCGTCGGGAGAGATATCCTGAATCGGCGGTTTTAAGGGCTGTGTCGGCGAGCCCTTTTCGCGCACCGTGGGTAGATGAGAAATATTCGCACATCCGAAGACCTTCGCGGAAGTTGGCACGGATTGGGGTCTCAATTATCTCCCCTGACGGTTTCGCCATAAGTCCGCGCATACCTGCCATCTGGCGGATTTGCTGTTCTGACCCCCGTGCGCCAGAGACCACCATCAGGTATATGGGGTTGACATAGTCGCGGCTGCAGTCCGCCGCCAACTCCTCCATCACTCCTTTGGTCACCCATTCTGTGGCGTGCGTCCAGCGGTCTATTATCTGGTTGTAACGCTCGCCTTCAGTTATTATCCCCTTCTGATATGCTTTGTCTATGCGCGCCACCTCCTGCTCCGTCTTAGACAGCAACTGCTCTTTCTTGCTGTAGGGTTTTAAGTCCTCTGAAGAGAAGGTAAGTCCCGCCTTGGTTGCCATCTCAAAGCCAAGCGCCTTCATCCTGTCAAGCAGTTCCAGCGTTTCTTTTATCCCGAAACGGTTGTAGCATTCAGTTATGACACCACCCAACCCTTTTTTGTCAAGCACCTTGTTGTAGAACGGCATCCCAGCAGGCAGAATGTCGTTGAAGACAACGCGTCCAGCCGTCGTCACAATCCTGCCTTTGTGCGGTTTTTCGTTCTCACCTTCTGCCACCACCTCACGCTCGCCTATGCGGAAGACTATTGGTGTGTGATAGTCCAATTTGCCTGCATCCATTGCGAACAGAACATCGCTTATATCGCTGAACCAAAACTCTGTGGAAATCTTCTCCTGGGTCTTTTCTCTGTCGTCGCTTGCCATATATGTGAGCCAGTAACAGCCAAGCACCATATCCTGGGAGGGTTGGATAATGGGACCGCCGTGAGCAGGACTGAAGACATTGTGTATGGACATCATAAGGAGTTTTGCTTCAATCTGCGCCTCAAAGGAAAGTGGGAGGTGGACCGCCATCTGGTCGCCGTCAAAATCGGCATTGAAACCTGCGCAGACGAGGGGGTGTATCTCTATGGCGTTGCCCTCAACAAGGACGGGCTGGAATGCTTGAATACCCATACGGTGAAGCGTGGGCGCACGGTTGAGGAGCACGGGGTGGTCGCGTATCACCTCATCAAGGATGTCCCAGACCTCCTCACTGCGGCGGTCAAGCATCTTCTTGGCGGCGCGTATCGTCGTCGCCAGCCCCTTCTCCTTCAACTTCTTTATGATGAACGGCTGATACAACTCAAGGGCGATAGCCTTCGGGAAACCACACTGATGTAGTTTCAGTTTGGGTCCGACCACAATGACGCTTCTGCCGGAGTAGTCAACGCGCTTGCCGAGCAGGTTTTCACGGAAGCGTCCCTGCTTTCCTTTTATCATATCGGAAAGCGAACGCAATGGGCGGGAATTGGGACCCAAAACGGGTCTTCTGCAGCGGCTGTTGTCAAAGAGGGCGTCTACCGACTGCTGCAGCATCCGTTTTTCGTTGCGTATAATGATTTCAGGTGCGTTCAACTCAATCAGTTTTTTGAGACGGTTATTTCGGTTGATAAGACGGCGGTAAAGGTCGTTCAAATCGCTTGTAGCGAAATTTCCGGAGTCAAGCATAACCAAAGGACGCAGGTCAGGTGGGATGACAGGCACCACCTCAAGAACCATCCATTCAGGACGGTTACCGCTGTTGTGGATGTCTTCTAAAACATCAAGGCGACGGACAATCTCTTTACGCGCCTGTTTGGATGTGGTGGTGGCAAGGCGTGCGCGCAAATCCCGCACCTGCGCTCCTATGTCCACACCCTGCAGCAGCATCTTTATCGCCTCAGCGCCCATACCAGCCTTGAATCTTTCCCCATATTCATTGAGCGCGTCCTGATACTCGTCCTCAGTTAAGGTCTGGCATTTTTGCAGTGGTGTATCGCCGGGGTCAAGAACGATGTAGTCCTGATAGTATATCACCCGCTCAAGATATGTCCGCTTCACATCAAGTATTAGACCGATGCGGGATGGTGTCACTTTGAAGAACCAGATATGGACTACAGGTGCAGCAAGTGTTATATGCCCCATCCGCTTTCTGCGAACACGGCTGTGGGTGACAAGCACCCCGCACCTGCTGCAGGTCAAACCCCGATATTTGATACCCTTATACTTACCGCAGAAACACTCATAGTCACGCTCCGGACCAAAGATGCGTTCGCAGAACAGACCGTCCTTCTCGGGACGGTATGTTCTGTAGTTAATAGTTTCGGGCTTTTTCACCTCGCCATATGACCAGGAACGGATGTCCTGCGGCGAGGCGATACGGATGGAAACCAACTCAAACTCAGAACTTCTTTCAAAACTTTCATACATCAATCCCGCCCCTCCTTAAAAGTCCAGTTCAGGTTTCGTCTTACGCAACTCTATATTCAGGCACAGCCCTTTCAATTCGTTTATTAGGACTTCAAACGAGACGGGCGTGCCGGGTTCAAGCCAGTTTTCACCTTTGGTCATCGCCTCATAGACACGGTTTCTCCCGTCAACATCGTCGGACTTGACTGTGAGGATTTCCTGAAGAGTGTTTGCGGCACCATACGCCTCCAGCGCCCAGACTTCCATCTCACCGAAACGCTGACCACCGTAGCGCGCCTTGCCTCCCAGCGGCTGCTGTGTTATGAGGCTGTATGGACCTGTCGCGCGGGCGTGGATTTTGTCGTCAACCAGATGGTGCAGTTTCATCATATAGAGATAGCCTACCGTCACTTTCTGCTTGAACGGTTCTCCTGTTCTGCCGTCATATAGGGTCACTCTGCCGTCTTCTGGTAGTCCCGCTTCTTTCAGCATCTCGCGGATGTCCTCTTCAGAGTAACCGTCAAATATGGGCGAGATTGCCTGAATGCCGAGCCGCTTGCACGCCCACGCAAGATGTGTTTCAAATATCTGCCCAATATTCATTCGGGAAGGCACACCCAGTGGATTGAGAATCATATCCACAGGAGTGCCGTCCTCAAGGTAAGGCATATCCTCTTCTGGCAGGATTTTGGCGATGACCCCTTTGTTCCCGTGGCGTCCCGCTATTTTATCGCCTACGGAAAGGTTACGGAGTGTGGCGATGGTGACGGTGACGCGTTCAAGCACGCCTGCTGGCAACTCATCTCCTCGCAGGAGGCGGGTCACTTCTCTGTCGCGCTCTTCGTAGCAGTGCTCTATTCGTCGCAGATACTGGTTCACTATCTCGTTATAGACCTCACGATGTTTGGGCGGTATATCCAGGTTGTCGGGATGGAACGCCTCTTTGATGTCGGCGGGGCGGGCTTCAGTTATGTTGTCCAACTCTATGACTTCCTCCCGCTTGGAAGGCGGCATTTCCACTCCCAGTTTTTCGGAAATTTCGTTGAAGAGATTCTCTATTTCACTGCGGATGGAGTCACTGTAACGCTGGCGCAACTCATCCACCTCTTTTTTATCCTTTGCGCGCTGCTCTTTGGGAAGATGGTGTTTTCTGCTGAATTTACGGGTATCAACCACGATACCTTCAACGCCGCTTGGAACCTCAAGTGAGTCGTTTTTGACATCCTCGCCTGCGCGTCCGAATATAGCCTTCAGAAGTTTCTCCTCAGGGGTCAACTCCGTTTTGGACTTTGGGACGACCTTGCCGACGAGGATATCGCCTGCGCGCACCTTGGTGCCTATCCGCACTATACCGTTCTCATCCAGATTTGCCAGCATCCTTTCGGGAACATTGGGGATATCGCGGGTGAACTCCTCACGCCCAAGTTTTGTCTCCCGCACCTCCACCTCAAACTCGTTTAAGTGGATGGAGAGGAACAGCCCTTCTTTGACGAGGCGCTCTGACACGATGATAGCGTCCTCAAAGTTGTAGCCTTCCCACGGCATAAAGGCGACCAGCACATTTCTGCCGAGGGAGAGTTCACCGTTGCAGGTGGCGGCACCGTCGGCAATAACCTCGCCTTTTTTGACGCTCTGCCCCTCTTTGACGCAAGGTTTTTGGTTAAGGCATGTTTTCTCGTTGAGCGCTTCAAACTTGCGGATATTGTAGGTGTGCTGGCGTCCACGCTTATCCTTTATCACTATCTTTTTTGCGTCCACATAAGAGACCACGCCATCTTGCTGTGCTACAATGACCATACCGGAGTTTCTGGCGACATCGCGCTCAATGCCTGTTGCGACAAGTGGCGGTTCGGGTTTCACCAGCGGCACAGCCTGACGCTGCATATTGGAGCCCATCAAGGCGCGGCTCACATCGTTGTGTTCAAGGAAGGGAATAAGGTTTGCGCTGACCCCCACCAACTGGCGTGGACTCACATCTATGAAGTCCACTTCTTTGGCGTCCACATATTTGAAGGAGCCGTCAACGCGGGCGAGAATATTGCCTGTATGTGCGCCCTTCGCACCAGGCAGTCCCAGAAGCGTTCCATCCTCATCGGTGGGAGTGTCGCCTGGCGCTATCACTTTACCCTCTTCCTCGTCGGCGTGAAGGTAGACTATTTCTACCACATCTATCTTCTCGGTGCCGTTTTTGCGCAGGGTCTCCATGACCTTTTTGTCAACAAGGGTTCCTGCTTCAAAGAGGACATCTTTTGTCTTGGGGGAGATTACATCGCGGAAAAGACGGAAATGGTGTGTCTTGTTTGAGTTAACGAGTTTTTCCCGCTCTTTTTTGTTTGTGAGGTCAAAGGTTTGGCGAACCGAGCCATTGACGACACGGCGGTAGGGTGTGATGAGGAAACCATACTCATCCAATGTGGCGTGCAGCGCGAGGGAGTTGATAAGACCAATATTTGTGCCTTCTGGAGTTTCAATGGGGCAGACGCGCCCGTAGTGTGAGATATGAACATCGCGAACTTCAAAGCCTGCGCGTTTGCGGTTAAGTCCCCCAGGTCCCAAAGCGCTCAAACGGCGCTCGTGTGTCAGTTGCGAAAGCGGATTGGTTTGGTCAACGACCTGACTCAACTCGCTGCGGGCAAAGAAGTATTCTATGGCGCTTGAGACGGTCTTTGTGTTTATCACCATAGACGGACGCATCTCGGCTTTCTCCATAATGGAGAGCCGCTCTTGCGCCGTTCTTTTCAGTTTCAGAAAGCCCTTTCTTATCTCCTCGCAGGCAAGGTCACAGAGCGTTCTGACTTGGCGGTTGCCGAGGTGGTCAATGTCGTCCACCTCACCTTCACCGCGGCGTAGTTTAAGAAAGTATTTGAGCGACTCAAGGAAGTCCTGCGGCATAAGACGCATCTCATCGGGGGGTAGGTTATGCCTGAATTTGCGGTTGATGCGGAAACGCCCTACCTTACCGACGCGGTAGCGGTTGCTGGAGTAGAACTTTTCGTGGAACAGTTCCTTTGCCTTGTCAAGGCGCGGAGGGTTGCCGGGGCGCAGCCGCTTGTAGAGTTCAAGAAGGGCGTCGTTGTGGCTGCGCACACCGATACGGTGCTCCTCCTCTATTGTATTCAGTATAAGGCGGTCAAGTTTTCCTTCGGGCTCACTTATTACCTCAACCGCGTCAGCCCCCGCCTGACTGAAAAGGTCTATCATATCGGGTGTTATCACATCACCCGTCTTTACAGCGGCAAGGCTCTCCTCCGCCGCTTTGCGCTGCTCCTCTGGC
>CAZPBO010000008.1:0-2913 GCA_964584815.1 uncultured Planctomycetota bacterium | reverse complement strand
TTCACCTCTTTCGGCTCCTTGGCAGCACCCTCCACAAACTCTTTCGCCTCTTTCAACCCGAGGTCAGGTCGTATCTGTCGTATTACCTTGATGACAGGAACTTTCTTCTCACCGATACCCTGCAGAACGACAGTAAAGGTTGCCTTCTCTTCTTTTGCTTCTTCTTGCGGTGCAGCGGCTGCTGCTGCCGCACCCACAGGTGCCGCCACCACCGCCTCTACGCCAAACTTCTCCTTGTAGGCGTCTATCAACTCCTTCAACTCCATCAGATTCAACTGCTCCACCAACTCCAGAATCTTCTCCACTTTCTCCGTTGCCAACTCCTATCCTCCTATTACGCTTTTTGGCTTTCTATTTTCTGTGCGTGTTCCTGAAGGCAGGCAAGCAATCTCACAAACTGTGCCTGTAGGATGTTGACGAAGGACGCAAGCGAGGAGTAAAAAAGCCCCGCTATTTGGCTTATCATTTCATCTTTTGTGGGAAGCGCTGCTGCTTGCGCGGTGCCTGCTGCGTCCAGCACATCCTCAAGGAACAAAGCGCCTTTTATCTTCGGGAACCCCTCTTTTTTCTGCCAGTCAACGATGGTTCGGCAGACAGAGACGGGGTCAGCGCCTTCCCCGCCCCAGACGACGGCGGTCATTCCTCGCAGCATTTCTGTGGGCTGGGGTTTGTTGAGGGTGGCGAGTGCGCGCTTTATGAGGCGGCTTTTGGCGACTTTAAGACGCACATTTCTGGAACGCAGAAAGGAGCGAAGGGATGTCATATCGTTGGCGCTCACCCCCTTTATGTCCACAAGAACAAGGCAGTCACTGCCTTTCCATGTGCGCACAAGTTCTTCTGTTATCCACATCTTAATTTTTCTTCTTACCGACTCTGTCATCCTACTTCTCCACAATCAACTCAATAGCGGGCGTCATAGTGGCGCTTACGAAAGCCTTTTTGAGGTAAGCGCCTTTGACGGCAGCGGGACGCACACTCTTTATATGCTCTATCGCCGCCTGTATGTTCTCCACCAATTTTTCCGTCTCAAAACTCAATTTCCCTACAGGAAGATGAACATTGCCTGTTGAGTCGTTTCTGTATTCCACCCGTCCGAATTTGAACTCCTTGACCGCTTCGGCTACTTTGTTTGTCACCGTTCCTGTTTTGCTTGAGGGCATCTTGCCCTGCGGTCCCAAAATTCTTCCCAGTTTGGAGACATGGCGCATCATATCTGGGGTGGCTATGGCGACATCAAAGTCGGTCCATCCCTCTTTCTGAATCTTTTGAACAAGGTCAACGCCGCCGACATAGTCAGCGCCCGCCTCTTTCGCCGCCTCCGCCGCCTCGCCTTCCGCAAACACCACCACCTTCCGCTCTTTACCAAGACCGTGCGGCAAACTCAATGTCCCCCGAACCTGCTGGTCACTTTTACGCGGGTCTATCCCCAGATTCAACACCAACTCCACCGTCTGGTCAAATTTGGGACCTTCAAGTTTTTTGAGCGTCTCAATCGCATTGGCGGTCTCCATACGGGGGCGTTTCTCCCCACCCAACTTCTCAAGGTTGCGCTTGTAACGCTTGCTCTTCTTTGCCACGGCTTATTCCTTAATCCACGACCTCAATGCCCATTGAGCGGGCGGTTCCCTCAAGTGTTCTGACAGCGGCTTCAAGGTCACTGGCTGTAAGGTCTTCCATCTTCTGTTTTGCAACCTCAGCCAGTTTTTCCCGCTTTATCTTCGCCACCGTCTGACGCCCCGCTTCAGAGGAACCTTTGGCTATCTCGGCTGCCTGCTTAATAAGAACACTTGCGGGCGGCTTTTTCACCACAAAATCAAAGGTTTTGTCCTTGTAGACTGTGAGGACAACAGGAAGTGTAACACCGCGTTGGTTTGCCGTGGCTGCGTTGAACTTCTGGATAAACTGACCTATGTTGACACCGTGCTGCCCCAAAGCAGGTCCTACAGGCGGTGCCGGAGTCGCCTGCCCACCAGGTATCATCAACTTTATCTTCGCAACGACTTCTTTTTTGGGTTTTGCCATCGCTGTCTCCCTACGGGGCAATCCCTCTATTTAATTGCTCCTTTTAGCCGCGTCAAGTCTCTTATGATGTTTTATATGCAAAAACCTTGCCATCTTTACAGCGGCTCAACCTGCCAGTATTCCAACTCTATCGGCGTTGCTCTGCCGAATATGTTCACAACCACCTTCACAATCCCCTTTTGGGCGTTTATCTCATCAACATAGCCGTCAAAGTTTTCAAAGGGACCTTCCTTGATGCGCACCGTATCGCCGACTTTGAAGTCAACGCGGATTTTGGGCATATCGCGTTTCTCTTCCATCAATGCAAGGACGCGCTCCACCTCGTGCCTTTTCATCGGCAGCGGTTTTGGTGGTCTTTTTGTGCGGCGGTCAAACGGCACCCCCAGAAACCCTTGAACGCCGGGAGTCTCCCGTATCAGAAACCAAGCGGGTTCTGTTATCCTGCCGTCCTCATCGGTTTCCACCTCTATTATCACATAACCGGGATACAACTTACGGTCAACGACTCGTTTCTTCCTTCCACGGATTTCGGAAACTTTCTCCACTGGCACAAGCACACGGGGAATCAGGTATGTGAGTCGGTTGGCGGAGACGCGTGCCCGCAACGCATCCCTTATCGCCTCCTCTCGCCCACTTTCCACCTTCAGAACGAACCATTTCTTTTCGCCTCGTTCCTTCAAACCGTATGTGATTTTAAGCGGTTTCTCACTTTCTATCGTGTCGTCTGGTCGCATAGCCGCGCGCATTCCACCCTCTATCTCCTCATCTGTTATCTCCTCATCTTCCAGTTGCTCTTTTATCGCATCAAAGGTTAGTGTCAGGTGTTCCTTGCCCCTTTTGCGTGCTTCAAGCAGCATCTCATCCACCATTTCTCTAATCTTGTGTATCACA
>CAZPBO010000007.1:48917-50391 GCA_964584815.1 uncultured Planctomycetota bacterium | reverse complement strand
GAGGGAACATATCGTTTTGATTTCGGTAGATGGAACGCTTTCAAGAGCGGCAACTTCTATGTCTGGGGTGTCATTGACTTTTCGCAAGCACAGGTGCTTTTGCGCTATTTCCGTGCCGACCAAAACTCGGAAGTCGTGCAGAAGCCGACTCTCATAACCGTTGATTCTGAGCCCGCTGTCATATTTGTGGGTGAAAGGATTCCGTTTGCAGAGCAGGAAGCGCAAACCGACCAATTGGGCAATGTTGTTGTGACCTACAGACAGGCTGCTGACTCGCCTGTCTCGGTTGGATTCACCCTTTATATAATTCCCCATATCATCACCGATACGGGCGAGGTTGACCTTACTATTATCCCTTCTATGAGCGACCTTGTTAGGTTTGAGGTTTTTGGTTCTGGACCTAACGAGATTCGCCTTCCACACACGCGCAATCAGACGCTCAAAACAAGGATGCTGCTTAAGGATGGGACGACCGCGGTGGTGGGCGGTCTTATGAAGCAGGAGACTATTGAGACCAACTCGGAAGTTCCGCTTCTTGCTGACATTCCACTTCTTGGATTCCTTTTCAAGTGGAAGGAGAAGACATCGGTGTTGAAAAATCTCATAATCTTTATAACGCCGCACATCGTCAAATCCAGCGAAGACCATCTGTCGCTGGCTGAGGAAAAATTGTGGCAGTTGCGTAAGATTGACTACTTCTATCAGCGTTATCGCTCGGGTATCGGACGCAGCCTGGGTAAGATGCTTGAGGAAGAGCGTTTACGCATAGCCGAGGAGAAGGCGAAGAAAAAGGCGGCAAAGGAAGCGAAAAAGGCGAAGAAGGGTGAGAAAGAAAAGAAAGAGGAAGATGGCAAGTCTGTGCAACCGCAGCCGAAGGAGTAGTGGTTCTCCCTATGTCGTCGTTTGTTCTTGTCAATGCTCGTGAAGGGACAGAAATCAGGGTTGCTGTAGTTCGGGACGATTCCCTTTTTGACCTTTTTTACGAAAGGATTCATCGTCACCGTCCTCGCGTGGGGGACATCTACAGAGCGCGTATATCGTCGGTTGACCGTTCGCTGGACGCTCTGTTCCTTGACATTGGTGCGAACAGGCATGGTTTTCTGCCCCGTGCACATATACGTACGCTGCAGAAAAACTCTAATCAACCCTTGACGAGATTTTTCCGCAGCGGACAGACGCTTATTGTTCAGGTCGTTCGCGAGGAGTCTGCACAGAAGGGTTCGCTTCTCACAACTTATATATCCATACCTGGCAGATATCTTGTTTTGTGTCCTTTTGAGGAAGGGGTCAGGATAAGTCGTAAGATAACCGATGAGAGGGCTCGTCAGCGGCTAGCGGATGTGGTTAGGGGTATGGTGCCGGAGGCGTATGGATTTGTGGTGAGGACGGCGGCGCAGGAGGCGCGCAAGGCGGACCTCGCACGCGACTTCCAGTTCATCATCCGCCTCTACAACCGCCTCAAAGAGAAGTCAAA
>CAZPBO010000007.1:40158-48817 GCA_964584815.1 uncultured Planctomycetota bacterium | reverse complement strand
GTAGTTTGTGTTGATGTGAATACTGGGTCGGCAAGAGGTGAGACGACAGAGCAAACGGCGCTTCAGACGAATCTTGAGGCGGTGGTGGAGTTGGCGCGGCAGTTGCGTCTTCGTGACATCGGCGGTCTCATTGTCGTTGACCTTGTGGATATGAAGCAACGCGCTAACAGGAAAAAGGTGGAGTCCAAACTTCGCAAGATTCTGCGCCAGCAGAAGGAGCGTTTCACGATGCTACCGATAAACAGGTTAGGGGTTTTGGTGATGTCGCGTCAGAAGCGGCGCGAGGGTGGGCTTGTTCCTTGGTCGGAGAAATGCCGTTTTTGTGATGGGCTGGGGCATTCGGTCTCTCCTGTAAGTCACGCCGCCGCCGCACTCAGGCAAATCCAACGATACCTCGCCAACTCACAACCACACAACATCCGCGTCCTCCTTCATCCAACAATTGCTGAAGCGCTCTTCAATTATATGCGAGGTCCCCTTGCCAGCATTGAGAAGCAGGCTGGCGTAACTGTTGAGGTCAGCCTTGATACTTCGCTCAAACCCGGCACCGTTCAAATCGTTCCGCTATAGGTCTTTTGCTTGACCTACACCCTGTGTTCTGGTTATTCTTTACCCCACATATTTTAAGGAGATGGATATGCGTTGGCTGGCACTTATTGGTCTTGTTGCGGGATGCCTTTTTCTATTTGCGCAGGAGAAGGAGCAGCCCCAGAAGCCTGACATCAAGCGGTTGCCGTCGGGAAGCGGTCTTTTGTGGGCGCATGTTCCCAACTGCAAGGTGCTGCGACAGGATTGGCGTAAGGGGTTTCTCGCAGGGCTCCTTTTTGATGAGGAGATGCAGCCTTTCCTTAAGAAGATGGCGAAGAAGTGGACGCACGGCGGTTATCTTCTCAAGACCTTGACCAAACAGCAACTGGGTGTGGACATCTATGGTCTTCTTAAGGGGTTTGAGAAAGGGTTGTTGCTCCATCTGCGTGATTTACAGATTCAGCCGAGGCGGGAACCTGAAAGCGTTGGTGAGGTGTTGAAGTTTCTGTTCGTGCTGGATGTGGGTGATGCTATGCCCGCTTGGCAGAATTTCATAAAGAAACTGGTTAAGGTTGCCCAGCCCGGTGCTAAAGGCGAGCAGGATATTGCAGGGGTTAAAGTAAAGTGGGTGGGAAGTCCCGGGATCCGCGTCTATCACGCATTCACTAAGGGGCTTTTGCTTGGTTCGTTTGACCTTGATACGGTGAAGCAAGCGATAAAGCGTGCGACGATAGGAGAGGACGCAACATCAATTTACACTAAAGATGTGAAGGCGTTTCTGTCTGCTGCGGGTGTTGTATCTCCCCGTATCGTTATCCGCCTTGATGCGAAAACGCTGTTTGAGACAATCGCTGCGGCTGCAGGACCTGACGGACAACAACTTCTTGCTGTGTTGGCTGAATCTCCCACCGACCTTTCAAACATCATCTTCGCCGCCGAACCCGCACCACAGGGCGGCTACAGGGAGTTTCTCATCACCAAACTTACAGAAAAGGGCGCAAAGACTCTGACAACGCCTCTTACCATCCCGCAAACACTGCTTGCCAAGCCCAACAACATTTACTTGCTCACATTTATGCCCGATTTGTGGGGTGAGACTCTGTGGAAGACCGTCCTTGCACAACTGAAACAACAGGAAGCCCTTATACGCCGCTGGCAGCCCAATGCCAAAGGACCTCTATCCGAACTCAAAGACTTTGAGAAGACTCTCGGTTTCAAGATAGAGGACCTGACAAAGGAGATAGGCGGGGGTAGCCTTTATGTTGTGCGTCCTTCAGGCGGTGGCGCGTTTCCCGAAGCCTTCGCATCCTTCAGACTCAAAAAGCCCGAAGAATTCAAAGGGCGCTTCAATAAATTGATGTCCGCATTGAAGGATATGGGAAAGGACAAGTCTCGTTTGAAACGCAAGGAATTCGCAGGCGCAGTATTCTGGCTCCTTGAGATTCCCGAACGAGAGAAGAAGACACCAATGGGGCAACTGCCTTGGGCTCCTATCTGGGGAGTTTTTGAAGGCAGACTCCTTGCCGCATCTTCTCCCCTTGCTTTGAAGGCGCTTCTTAAGACCCTGAAAAAGCCGATTCAGCCAGACAAGACCTTCTCCAACTTCCTTAAAAAAGCCTCCGGTTCTCTGTCCGCCGTATACCTGAACCTGCCGTCTGTGGTTACTTATCTCTACAACACCTTTATCCCACTTGCGCGCAAAGAGGCACGCGACCTCGCCAAAGTTGGCATTGACCTTGACCTCCTTCCCGATGCCGAAACCATTGCGTCCCACTTCCCCAAGGTTTTCGCTTTCTCAAAGAGAAAAGGCGACATAACCTTCTCGGAAATCGTGACCGATAAGGGGTTCGGCTTTGTCAGCGATGCGATGACCACATTTGCTTATGTGCTTTTGTCGGCGTTGGGCAGCGAGATAAATCCTGAGAAGATGGCTCGCAAACGGCTTGGGATGATGCAGATGAAGGTCTGTATGGCTCTGTCTGCCGTCTGGGTTGCGCAGATGCAGTTCAAAGCCAAAAACAACAAATACGCGTCCTCTCTTGACGCCCTTATCCAAGGCAAATTCTTGACGAAGGAGACGGTCACACTTGAAACGCATAAAATCAGGATAGTGTCTGCGGATGAGAATTCCTGGTCCGCTGTCGCCACACCACAGCCAAACTCTCCTATTAAGCGTCATTACTACATTGATAAAAGAGGGGAGGTGCGTTACAGCGACAGCGGTCCCGCGGATAAAAACTCGCCTGTCCTTAAGGCTGATGAAAGTCCACTTCCGCGAACGAAATAAGGAGAAGTCGGGCAGGCGGCATATTTGTTGCCTGCTTCTTTACACTGCAGGATAAACTTTATGGGCAGAGTTACTCTTCTTGTTGGCTCAAAAAATATTAGAAAAGCCGAGGAGATGCGTCGCCTTCTTGCAGACCTCCCCCTCCGCGTCATCTCCCTCAATGACCTTCCAGAAGAGTTGCCTTCTGCTCGGGAGTCTTGTGATGACTTCATTAAGAACGCGGAGGCGAAAGCCCTGCACTACGCCAGACTTACAGGGCTTTTGACGGTAGCGGACGACTCAGGACTGTGTGTTGACGCTCTCGGGGGTGCCCCAGGTGTTCGTTCAAGCCGCTATGCAGGTCCTGAACAGGACGACAGGAAAAATATCCAGAAACTGCTGCGGCAGTTGCAGGGGATAAATGACCGCAACGCACACTTTGTCTGCGCCATAGCGCTCTCAACCCCCGACCGCGTTCTTTTCTCCCTCATTTCCTCCTGTTACGGCAGAATTGCCACCCATCCTGTCGGCTCGTCAGGTTTCGGCTATGACCCTGTCTTTATCCCAAAGAACCATTCTCGCACTTTTGCGCAGATGAGACCCGAGGAGAAGGACCGCATAAGCCATCGTGGACGCGCCCTTCGCGAGTTCCGCAAACAACTTCTAAGAGTCCTCCCCCGCATTACGCGAGCGTGAACGCCGCCGCATCTACTATTTTTGGCGTTGCAGAAACTTCTCCCACAACTCTATGCGGTAGGTCTTGGGGGTGGCGGTTGTCACATTCATAAGGCGGACTATGAGTGCTTTTCCGTTGTCTGCCCAGGTGTTATCGCCGATTATGGTGTGTCCCATAAACTCTGCGTGCCCTTTTTCGTTGAAGTGGGTGAGGCGGAGGCGTTTTTTTGTGTCGGTGCGCATAAGCCAGAGGTCTGTGCGCAGGTCGGTTTGAGGTGTCTTCCATTTACGCGCGTCAAGGGTGTAAGGATAACCTGCGCTTGACATCCAGACTATCCATTTTCCGTCTGGAGAGTAGTGGGCGTGTTCGTCCCAGACCCCAGGCGATTTTGTCAGGTTTGTTAATTTGCCTGTTTTGAGGTTGAGGGTGTAGATGTCAAGGTCAGTAGGATGGCGTCCTTTTTCGGCGTTGGCGCTGAAGATTATCTTGCTACCGTCAGGACTGAAACCGTGTGTCTCATACCAGCATTTCTGCTCCCCAGGCGCATATGTTTTTATATTTTGAAGGTGCGGATTGCCGTCTCTGTCAAAGACGAGGTCAGCAAGCCTTATCACCCACTCACCCCAGTTTTTTCCCGCGCCCTTAAGGTTGCCGATGCGTTCTGCCCAGACAACCTTTTTGCCGTCAGGGGAGAAATGCGGATGGAGCACTCCTCTGCCTGATATGTCGGCGGGGAGGTTGGTCAACTTCCAGAACCGCCGCGTTGCGACCTCCATTATGTAGAGATTGCACCACACACCGAAACCCGGTTCGCTCAAAACAGAAGGACCTGGGTGATGCTCCATTTCACATCCGAAAAGGATGTATTTCCCAGAAGGGTGCCAGGCGGGGCAGCCGTTATGTTTTTGTGGCAGTCCCTTAAGTCCTGATGTTAGGGGTGTTATGTCGCCGTTTGGTTTGAGCAGGAAGATGTCAAAGAATCTATCGGCGCCGCGTCTGTCGTACGCCAGCGTCCTGTTTTTGTCGCACCACCCGACCCGATGCGCCTCGTTCTCCATCAAAAGCCTCACACGCTTCAGCGGCTCTTCCTCCAACTCAATCAGCGCAATCTTGAGGTGGAAATCCGCCTTTTCTCCCTTCCCTTCATCCACCCCCACAAGCGCCACAACGCTTTTCCCATCAGGTCCCCAAGCGTGGTCGCACACAATCACTGGCTTGCCCACATAACCCGCGAATCCCGCTTTGTTGAAATGGGTCAGTTGCGCACACCAACTGCCGTCCGTTCGCACCATCCAGTACTCTCGTCTCCTTTTCTGCCAGAACCAGTTCCTGTCCTTGCGATTGAGCGGGCTGCCTGCGTTGCGCATAAACAACACCCACTCACCGTCGGGACTGAAGGATGCCGACTCCTCCCACAGGTGCGGACTGTTCGTTAGGTTGGTCAGTTTCCTCGTCTTGAGGTCAAGAATGTAGATGTCCATTCCGTATTCGTGATGGTTGCTGCCGGAGAGATTGCCTGCCAACAGAAGTTTTTCGCCGTCCCTTGAGATGTCCATTGCGGTGCAGTAGTTGCCCATTCCTTTTTGCGGCTGGAACAGGACACGGATGTTTTCAAGATGTGGTGCGGGCTGGGCTTTGAAGTCGGCGCACATAATACGCCACTTCCCCCACAGACCCCCATCCGCATAGCGCTCCGTCCAGACGAGCGTCTTGCCGTCACGCCAAAAGCGTGCATTTACCACCGCCTTCACCACTACTCCGTCGTTTGACCGTTTCTTCACAGGATAGTTGGTCAACTTAAAGGGTTTTCTGTCCTTCAAACGGATGACCCAGAGGTTGTTGTAGCAGCCGATGCCGGGGTTTGAGACCCAGCGGTCGGAGGGATTGTAGTGCTCTGCTTCTTCTGCCTGGAAAACGATATACTTTCCAGAAGGATGCCAGGCGGGGTTGCCGATGTGGCGCTGTGGCAGTTCCGCAATCCTTTGAGTCAGGCAGGTGACTGCTGTGCCGTTCGGACGCATGATGTATAGGTCATAGAAACCGTCCGCTCCTTTTGCGTCAAAGGCAATGAGGTTGTTACGGTGACACCAGTCCACCCGTCCGCCGTTCTCCCGCAAAAACCTGACATTTTTGACCCGAAACGGGGGATAGCGGATGTCGTCCCACCGACTGTCTCTCCCATATCTCTTTATCAGTTCTCTGAATTTGTGGAAAGTCGCCGTGCGCTCCCCCCTCAGAACCGCCGCCATCACCTCCTTGTTGTAATCCTTTGATAACGCGTCCCCGCCTCTCTCCACATACTTAAAAAACGGCTGTGTCCAGAACGGTGTCACCGCCTCCATACCCCAAGCGCTTGCGAAAGAGACGACCATCTCAAGCCATAGCGCGTCTGTTTCCGCGAACTCCGCAAGACCTATTCCCTTTGCCATAATCGCGTCAAAACTCTCCCCTTTACGGGGGATGTAACAGGGTGGACGCCAGGTTTCCTCTATGTAGACCAACTTGCCCGCATCAATTGCTTCCCCAATCATCTGATTTATCCGCTTAAGCCCGCGTAGGTTGTAGATATCAAAAGATATGTAGCGCAGTGCTTCTATCTTCACCAGATGCTTAAAATACTCATACTCCCTGTCGTGCACACCTGCGCCCAACTTCGTTTTCGGGGAGACCTGCCTTATCTTCGCCGCCATCTTCCGCACAAACTCCGCCCAGCGCTCAGGTTTCACCACAAAACCCATACGCTTGTTCTGCGTCGTTGGCTCGTGAACAAGAACAAAAATGTCGGGTCTGTAACGCCGTGCTATTTCAAGATACACCTTCTCCGCCTTCCTCCAGAAGTCTTCAAAGTCTTTTATCTTATGATAAGAACGAGAGTAGACAGGATTTATGGCGAGGGCAAGCCCTGACTTGCGGATATGCCGTATCAGTTTGTCGTATTTCTCTATCACTGTTTTGTCTTTGTCAAGCCAGGGGTAAAGCCCCATGTTTATGTCCAAACCGTCAACTCCCGCCTCCTTGAAAGCGTCCACCTGTTTGATAAGCACCTCAAGCGGCGTGCTTTTAATACAGACCTCGTGAGCAAAGAAGAGGTTAACGCGGAATCGCAGTTTCGCCACAGCCTTCTTCCTGCACCTGCTTGTGACCTGTCTTAGGGCGTCTCCAAGCAGTTTCTTATACCGCTTAACCAATGGGCTGCCGCCAGCACAGCACAAAAAAGGTAGCATCCCCAGAAGTAACAGCGCTATTCGCGTCATTTCCCATCCTCCCAGCAGTCGGTGTCGCAATTGGGGAATCCTTTCCTAAATCCATATAAGAGTGAAACGCCTTCCAGTGTGTTGAGTTCTTCTAATCCTGAAGTATGTGCGAATCGGTTGCGGGTGAGGGTAACTGCCAAGAGTAAAAATGATGAGAAAAGGAGAGGTCTTTACAAGATTTAAGGAAGAATCTTTTGGGCAGAATAAACTTTTTGCTTGACAGCAGATTTTTGCATGCTAAAGTCTGGGCACTTTTATTTTTTGTTTTTTCTGGAGGTTTTGGTGATGCGGAAAGGACTTGTTATTCTTGCGGTCTTTGTTG
This sequence comes from uncultured Planctomycetota bacterium, assembly GCA_964584815.1. Taxonomy (GTDB): domain Bacteria; phylum Planctomycetota; class SKW154; order SKW154; family SKW154; genus CAZPBO01. Next base: position 41,771 of record CAZPBO010000007.1, on the reverse strand, counting down.
CCGTGGCTGGTGGATGCAAGAAGAAGCACAAAAAGCCCGAGAGGGTGCCGCCTGATGTGACGATAACAGCCCCTGCCAACAACGCGCGGGTTGCTGGAACAGTGACGGTTCAGGGAACAGCATCTGACAATGTGGAAGTTGCGAAGGTAGAGGTGCGCATAGACGGCGGTTCCTGGAACGACGCTACAGGAACGGATACTTGGAGTTGGAATTGGGACACAACGGCGGTGTCGGATGGCACACATACGATTGAGGCGCAAGCAACAGACAAAGCCGGTAACACATCAACGATTGCTTCTGTCACTGTCACGGTTGACAACACAGACCCTACGGTGACGATAACATCACCTGCCAACAACGCGACAGTTGCAGGGACAGTTACGATTGAGGGGACGGCGTCTGACCCGAACAGTGGCACAGTGGCGACAGTTGAGGTGCGTATAGAGGATTCAAGCGGTAGTGCTGTTGTTAACTGGACGGCTGCGAGTGGAACGGCGAACTGGAGTTACGACTGGGACACATCTGGTGCGGCTGATGGCGACTACACAATCAAAGTTAGGGCAACGGACGGTGTTGGGAATCAGGGTGAGACATCTATTTCAGTGACTCTTGCAAACGCGCAGAAACCGGATGTTGCCATAACCAGTCCGTCAAACAACGACCGCGTTTCGGGCTCTGTGAGCGTATCGGGCACGGCGACGCCGCAGGGCACCGCAACCATCACCCTTGTTCAGGTAAGGATAGACGGCGGTTCTTGGCAGGATGCCACTGGCACGGATACTTGGAGTTGGAATTGGGACACAACGGCGGTGTCGGATGGCACGCACACGATTGAGGCGAGGGCTACCGACAGTAATGGGTTGAATTCGGATGCGGTGTCGGTAACGGTTGTGGTTGACAACACCGCGCCTACGGTGACGATAACATCGCCGTCTGATGGCGATTATGTGGCGGGGACAGTTACTATTGAGGGGACAGCATCCGACCCGAACAGTGGCACGGTGGCGACAGTTGAGGTGCGTGTTGAGGATTCAAGTGGCAATGCTGTTGTGGACTGGACGGCTGCAGGCGGAACGACGAACTGGAGTTACAACTGGGACACATCTGGTTTGGCTGATGGGGGCTACACAATCAAAGCGCGGGCAACCGATGCCCAAAACAACACATCAGCAGCAGTTTCAATCTCTGTGACCCTTGACAACACAAATCCTGTAGTTGTTGAGGCTTATCCTGGTGATGGATGGACGGAGATAAAGACGGGGACGAACATCTACATTGTCTTTGACAACGGACCGATGGACAGGGCGTCTGTGGAGAATAACTTCAGTCTGACGGTGGCTGGTGTTGCGGTCAGCGGGAAGTTTTACTGGCGCACACGCACAACCGACAACGCTGAAGTCTGCATCTTCGTTCCTGACAACTACCTGGCGGATGGCACCGTTTATAAGGTGGATTTCTCCTCACCACCGCAGGATAAAGCGGGTAATCTGCTCGCTGGGTTCTCATCGCCTTCTTTCAAAACGGGTGACTGCACCGCACCGCAGATTGCGAGCAGAACACCCGACAAAGACGCAGTTGTTGCCGCCTCAACCAGCACTATAACCGTGCAGTTC
>CAZPBO010000007.1:22200-40058 GCA_964584815.1 uncultured Planctomycetota bacterium | reverse complement strand
GCGCCAGAGGTTACCGCCGTATCACCTTCAAACAACTCAACAACAGTCTACCCAAGGCGCCGTATCCTTGTGCTGTTTTCTGAATCGCTTAATCCCTCATCTTTGGACTCAGGCAAGATATCTATAAGCGACAGCGGTGGCAGTGTGACATTTTCTGCCTCTGTCTGGGAGGGCAGTGTTATTTCGCTTTATCCTGACAGGGCTCTGACAGGAACGGTGACGGTGACGATAAACAGTGGTGTTGCGGAGGATTTGGCAGGCAATGCAGGTCCTACAGCGGATTACAGTTTCTCTTTTGGTGTGACGCCTGATACGACATCGCCGAGCGTGGAATGGGTGCTGCCCGCAGACGGCACATCGGATTTTGACAGGGGATGGCTGAAAGGCGGAGTCTGCTTCAGTGAACGGATGGATGCGGAGTTGCCATCAGATGCGCTTGTGGTGAAGGATGCGGTATCAGGTGCGCCGATTAAGGGGGTTGAACTGGTGCCGCGCGCAAGGAGGCAGTCGTTCCTCGGCGGTGGCGCCGTAATGCGTCTTCAACCAACACCAAAATTCCCAGGCTTCCTCTACTGGGACGAGGCGGTGCAGTTCACCTTCACACTTTCTGCCGATATGAAAGACCTTGCCGGCAACTCGTTAGGTTCGGCTTATAGTTGGACAATAACCACGCAGGCGACCTCCTCCACTGATAAAACACCACGGGTTAGCGGTTGGTCGCTTGATGAGACTGTTGATGTGGATGTGTGGGCAAGCGGCAATATAGTGCTTCGTTTCCGCGTGGGTGTTGAAGACGAAGACAACGCTTCCGCCAACACATATGAGGAGACGATAGGCACGGGAGACGGGACGCAGACGAGTTGGAGCGGCACTCTGAACGCGCCCATCCGAACAGGAGGACTCGTCTTCATCTCGGGTAATCTGCGGGCGTGGGACGACTCAAGCGGCAATATAACAGGCGATGCGACGGGAACAATAGACTATACAACAGGTGCATACAGCATCACATGGAGCAGTGCTCCACCTGACGGGATGGATATAGTGGCGATTTATGGTGGTGGTGGGTTGGATGTGACGGTGACCTGCGGCAGCGCAAAGTGGCGTCTGCTGTCTGATGGAGGCGACGAATATGAGTATGAGACCAAGCCCGACGGTGACCACATTATGCCGGGCAAGGCGGGAGATATACATCAGAGCGCGCTGACACTTGGCGACTACAACACATTCACCTTCACCATAAAAGACAGCGCCGGGCATACCGTTACATTCACAAAAAAGGTTTACATTCCCGACCCCAATGATTCGCCTGCACCACAGTCGCCCGACATAAACGAAGGCGTCGCAGACACGACCCCGACCTTCACCTGGAACGCCAGCCAAATTGATGTTGAAGCGCAATTTGTCGCTGTTTTTGTTATTGATGTTGACAACGATGTGTTCATAGGTTTCAGAACAGCAAGAGACGCCACAAGTTTGACGCTGCCTGATGCGTACGCTTTGCCGAACAGCAGGCGCTTCTGGGCTGTGTTGGCGACTGTTGAGTCACCTGGTGGCGACACCGCCTATGCTATCGGCGTGAGTTTCATGATTGAGCGTCCGTTCTGGGTTGTGGACAGCAGTCTCGGTTCCATATCGGGAACAATAACACCTGACGCTTCCATAACTGCCCGCTCCTATGTAACGGTCGCAGTTTTTGACCCGTCAAACTGGGACACTACCAACAACCAGCCGTCAAGTAACGACCCGGTTTTCTGGACAGTTGCTAAATACAACGCGGCAACCGGCACCTACACTTACACCTTCTACAACCTGCCTGACGGCACCTACTATGTTTACTCTATGATGGATGTGATACCTAATCTTGACCCGTCAGGTGAGCCGACGGGTTTCTACGACAACGACGATGCAACGCCGAATCAGAGTGAAGGGATTGATATAACAGGAGGAAACAGCGTAACAGATGCGGACTTCAAACTGACCCCGCCGTAGTGGATTCAAGGATGGAGATGGCTTTTTGAATCTGTTTCGGGATGCCGGGTATTATGCGGGCGTATTTGCCCTTTCCGACCCGCGATACGGGCACCCATTCGATTTGTTCAAACTCATCTGAGCTCTTGCGCGGTTCGCCCGAGACATAACGACAAGCCAAGCAGAGTCCGGGGATCAGAGGGCGCTCTCGGTTTGGAGAGATACTGTATGTGTCAACGACGCAGATAGGTTCACTTTCTATGCCGAACTCCTCCCTATGTTGGCGACGAACAGTTTCCTCAAATGTCTCTCCGCTAACCATATGCCCCCCACCTGTATCCCAGTACCCCGGGTAGAGTTCTCTGCTTTGCTTTCTGCAGCCAAGCAGCACCTCCCATCCGTTAGAGGTTTTTCTGAGACATATTCCCGCCGCGTGAACCTCTATTCGGCTCTTCAGATACTCCCTCAACTGGGTGCGCGCCACATCATCTGTGCAAAAGACCCTGACCCTGCCAAAATCGGGGACGAAAAAGGTCTCATCGCGCCATCCTTTTATAGCACCCTGATTGATATGGTCTTTCAGTTCATACATCGCCTCGGCATCGATAATGACACCTTTCGGACGCGCCAATCCAGAAAGCCTCTGCGCCCTGTTCAAAACAGAACCAAAGTAATCCTTTCTTTCCTCGCCTTCTGTCTCTATCTCCAAAACGATCGCTGGCCCCATGCTTACCCCTACCCCTATCTCCTCCGGCGGACGGCATCGTATAGTTTTCTTCAGAACAGGACAAAACACTCTGGTCCAAACCTCCGACATCTCCGTCAACACTTCCGCCAACCTTTTCACCGTTTCTGAATCAGGTTCCTTGCAAGGAACCACTATAAGCACACCATCTCCCAGCATCTTCACAAGCGTTGAAGATCCGTCGCTTCCTAACACACCAGCAAGTTTTTCTCCAAACCGCAAGGCGAAAACACTGAAGGCTGTCACGACAGGGGCAATGTTCAATGAGTGTTTCGCCGCCCAAGAGGTGAAGTTTCGGATATCGGCAAAGACCGCCAGAACCATTGTTTCCTCTTTTTTCTCCGCTAGTCTTCTTATTGCACCCGCGAGTTCTTTTGTCTTTACCTCTCTCCTATTACTGTTGTTTTCGCCGCTCATCCGTTCGTCCTCCACTATTTTAGTCGGATAGGGGTTTGACGCGGGGACCTGTTGGTGTGTCTTCTATGAGATAGCCTAACTTCTGCACCTGCTGACGAATAGCATCAGCGGTGGCGTAGTCTTTGGCTTTGCGTGCCTCCTGCCTTTTCCGCACCAACTCCAGCACCTCTTCAGGCACCTCTTTTTTGCGCTCAACATCCAGCACGCCGAGGACTTCATCAAACCTGTGCATAAGTTTTATCGCTTTCTGCGCCTGTTTTTGTGACGGATTGGTACGATTCACAGCCCGTATCATCTCAAAGACCGCCGCCAGCGCCGCCGATATCTCTATATCATCGTCCATCGCCTCTACAAAATCGTCCTCCGCCTTCTTAAGCGCCTCATCCACGGCAGGGTCGTCGCTTGTCCCCGCCACATCCTGCATACTCAAAACGAAGTTCTCCATCCGCTCTATCGCCGCTTTCGCCGCCTCCAACCCCTCAAATGTGAAATTCAGGTTCTTGCGGTAGTGGGTTGACATAAGCGCATAGCGCAGCACCCTTCCTGAAAAGCCCTTGTTTAAGATATCCTTTACGGTGTAAAAGTTGCCGAGCGATTTGGACATCTTCTGTCCGTCAACAAGCAGAAAACGCACATGGAGCCAGAAACGCACGAATGGTTTACCTGTTGCCGCCTCCGACTGGGCTATCTCGCATTCGTGGTGCGGGAATATGCCGTCTTCTCCGCCTGTATGGATGTCAAATGTCTCACCAAGATATTTCATGGACATAGCGGAGCATTCAATATGCCAGCCTGGGAAGCCGCGTCCCCAGGGCGCGTCCCACTGCATTAAGTGTTTTGGGTCAAACTTCCAGAGGGCGAAGTCATAAGGATTGCGCTTGTTGGGATTGACGGCAACGCGGGCGCCCGCCATAAGGCGCTCAACAGTGTTGCCACTCAACTTGCCGTATCCCTCAAATTTTGTCACATCAAAATAGACTCCATCAGCCGCTTTGTATGCGTATCCCTTCTCAAGCAGTCTCTCAATGAGAGCAATCATTTCGGGTATATGTTCTGTGGCGCGGGGATAGTGGTGGGCACGCTTTATGCGCAGAGCATCTATGTCTTCAAAGAAAGATGCTTCGTAAAAGCGGGCGATGGAGTAGGGGTCTTTTCTTTCGCGTTTTGCGGCGACCTCAAGTTTGTCCTCACCCTCGTCCGCGTCAGTCGTCATGTGCCCCACATCGGTGATGTTCATAACCTGTGTGACGCGATATCCGCGGAACTCAAAATAGCGCCGCAGGATGTCGGCGAACACAAAAGCGCGGAAATTGCCGATATGCGCGTGGTCATAGACGGTCGGTCCGCAGTGATACATCCGTATGTGGTTCTCCTCAAGCGGGGAAAATTCCTCTTTTTTGCGCGTTAAGGTGTTGTAAAGCCGCATATTCGCGTCTCCACTTATGGAACGAGAACAGAGCGACGGGTCATCTGGCGACGCTCCATAAACTGTCGCGCCTGATGCACGAAAGCCTCTATGCGCATCTGCTCTCCCGCCTGTTGCGTTCCATCATATGCCATCTTCAGAACAGGGATGTTGTCAAAATCACGCTTGAAGCGTTCAAGGATGGAATTGACGCTGGTTGAGGGGAGGCACTGGAACGGCGCCAGATTCACAACACCGTGATATCCGTGCTCATAATACTCAATCGCTTTGGCGATGGACAGAGTTGCCTCGCCGCGGATAAATTCGGTCATATAACGGTCAGCAAGCGCCATAAGTTGTGTCATTGGCGGCTCAACGGCAAAACATCTTATGTGTCCGAGGAAAGGTTTCTGGATACGGCGCTTGTCGGAGTTCGCCACAAACTGCACTATCTGCTCCTTTATCCAGTTGCCGTATTGACGCATAACGCGAAAGTCTATCCTGCGTTCATAGTCAATGTAGTTGAGCCACTCTTCAAAGGAAGGCATTGTGACCTGTGCGCCGGCTGCCTCAAGACGCCGCACTATGAAGTTGTTGGCAAATTCATTTGAGCGCACAAATATCTCGCCTATGATGCCAACCTTGGGTTTCTTCTGGGTGAGGTCCAACTCTATTTTGTTGAACTCGCGCACGACTTTCTTGGGGAAATTCATCACTTCTTCCATCAATCCGCGTTCAAGCAACTCTTCAAGTTCCGCCATAAGATGCCAGTAGAGTCGGTCGCAGGCGCCTTTTTCCACCTCGTATGGGCGGCGCTCAAGCAGGAGCCTCTTCATCGTATCAACAACAATAATGCCGCGGAACGCCAGCCGCCTGAAGCCTTGTGCTATCTTCTCCAGATGCTCGTTCCATTCGCTTGTCTGGTCAAGGTTGACGACCACTACATCCTCATAGCCGAGGTCGTCAAGCAGCATGCGGTGGAAGCGATTGTACTGTCCAAAACGGCAGGGACCGCGAGCATCAGGCATAAAGAAGGCGTGATAGCGTGGGTCAAACTCTTTGTCAAAGATGATTTTAAGCATATCGCCTGTTGTGATGATGCAGGGATAGCACTCTTTTCCGGAGGTGTGGCGTCTGCCCAGGTCAAGGGTCTGCTGGTCGGAAAGCGGCATATGGCGTGCGGGGACGCCGAAATGGCGCAGTGCCGCCGCCAGCGCATAACCCGGGTCATCCATATGGGGTATCCACAGAACACGGCGGTCACGGTTCAGGTCAAACTCCAGTTTCGCTACACGCGGTTTCTTAACAGGCTTTTTGCGGGCGTGTTTCAGACTGTCAAGGAACGCCTCAAGCCGCGTTATTGCGCCAACATCGGCTGAATGCTCATCTATCTCAATGAAGAGGCAGGGCTTGCCCTCAAGCGCCTTCACCGTGAACTTTTGAATGAACGAGTCTGGACCACAACCGAAGTTGGAGATGTAGATTGGGTAAAGACGGTCGTCACGGGCGATTATCCGCGCTGCTGCCAGTATCCGCTGCCCATATTTCCAATACATATGCGGATAGTCCTCCGCTACACTCGCCTCTTCCGAAAGTGGCAGAAAGTCCATCGGTATCGCCAAAACACCCATATCACGCAGTTTCTCCGGAATATTGAGGTTGAGACCGGGGTCAAACCCATTGTATGGACGGGAGACGATAACAAGCGCTTTCTGGTCGGGCTTAAGGGATGCCAGAACCTCCTTTCCACGCTCCTCAAGCATATGCCAGAAGCGTTTTTGGGCTTGCCAGGCTACCCTGACGGCGCGCTTGGCAACCCCACGCGGAACCCCCACCTCTGCCGCCATCTCCACAAGCGGTCTTTCCACCCACCGCTTGAAGTTCCACTCAAGATGGAGCACAGGTATCAGCGGTTTGGCACCGTATTTGGCAAAGTCAATTGCCGAACGCAGAATATACGGCAGTGCCTGAACATAGACACAGTTGTAGGAGCGCTCCATTCCCTCCACAAGCGGTGGGGTGTTGACAACACAGGGCAGAAAGACATAGTCCACGCCCTTCTCAAGCAGATTCATAACATGACCGTGCGCCACCTTTATCGGAAAGCAGAACTCCGCTTGAATTGTATCCAGTCCGCGTGTGATGGTCTGACGGTTTGTCGGATCAGACAGAACCACCTCAAAGCCGCATTCCGTCAGAAACGCCTTAAAGAACGGACAATACTCAAAGAAGAGAGAAACACGCGGCAGTCCCACCTTTTTACCGTTTGGATTGTCAGGTTTGTTTTTGGGATAGGCTTCATTTATCAACATCTTTTCCCGCTCTTTGAAAAGACGGGGGATGTCTTTACCTTTCTTCTTGCGCTTTATATCGTATTTGCCACAGCGGCTGCCGTAATAGAGCGGTTCCTCTCCCTCTATTGTCACTTTGTTTATCTCACAGCGGTTGGGGCAGTCGGTGCATTCAAAGGTCTCAATTTGGTATTTCATATCGCGCAGGTCAAACCCTTTGAACTTTGACGGACCATTAGGCAACTCCTGAAGGGCGATGATGGCAGCACCATAAGCACCCAGAACATCGTGCTGCGGTGGCACCTCCACCTTCTTCCCCAGCACCTTCTCAAACGCCGCCTTGACACCACGGTTATAAGCCGTTCCACCCTGAAAGAATATCCTCTCACCGACACGCCGAAACTCCACCACCTTGTTTAAGTAGTTGTAAACAATGCTGTAACAGAGTCCCGATATCAGACTCTCTTTCGGCACACCCTGCTGCATAAGATGGTTGAGTTGCGTTTCCATAAAGACGGTGCAACGCTCCCCCAAATCCGCTGGTTTTTCTGCGGACAGCGCTATCTGGGAGAACTCATCCTTAATGTTTACACCAAGTTTTTCCGCCTGCTCCTCAAGGAAGGAGCCGGTGCCGGCGGCGCAGACCTTGTTCATTGTAAAGTCAACAATAGCGCCGTGGTCCATACTAATGTATTTTGAGTCCTGCCCACCAATCTCAAAAATTGTGTCCACTTCTGGGTCCATATGGTAGGCGCCTGTAGCGTGTGCGGTTATCTCATTTTTGACTATATCGCCGCCCACCACATCCGCAATCAGGTACCGTCCAGAACCTGTTGTGCAGGCACCTAACACCCTCACCTTGTCGCCTATCTCCTGCCCCACCTCATACAACCCTTTTTTAACCGCCTCAATAGGACGCCCCGCCGTCATCAGATACCGCCTTGCAAGCACACGCTTCTGCCTGTCTATCACCACAACATTGGTGGATATTGACCCTATGTCAATGCCCACCCAGACATCCACCTTCTCATCAGGCTTTGTGTCAAGTTTGACCGTTTCAACGCGATAGGGATAATCCTGCTTGGGCAGGGGTTCAAGATATTTGACTTCAATTTTGCGACTTTTGAGATATTGAGTCAGTTTTTGCGGGTCGGGTTTGGGACGCTTCTCGGTGTTTTTGAGGAAGGGGAGAACAGCCCCAATAGCGCCTGTTTGAGCGTGGTGTTCTGGAACGATTATGGGGGAAGAAAGTATCTCTTCAAATGCGCGGCGGATTCCGGCATTTGCGGCAACCCCGCCCACAAACACTATCGGTTCTTCAAAATCGCCGCGTTTCGCGATGCTTGAAACATAGTTGCGCACCATTGCAAAACACAACCCGGCAATTATCGCCTCCACCGGCGTCGCCTGCTGCTGCAAATGTATCATATCGGTTTTGGCAAAGACCGAGCATCTGCCAGCGATGCGGGGGGGATGCTCACATTTGAGCGCCATTTTGCCGAACTCTTCAATGGAGACACCAAGCCGTGCCGCCTGTTGGTCCAAGAAACTTCCAGTTCCTGCCGCACACAGCGTGTTCATCCTTATATCTCGTATCCGCACATGCCCACTTTCCTGGTCTGTCTCTATCTTTATCAGTTTGGAGTCTTCCCCACCTATCTCAATCACTGTGCGCGCATCAGGATGCAGAAAGCCTACCGCGGTGGCGTGCGCCACAATCTCGTTAGTGAACGGAATATCAAGGATTTCAGCAAACCTTTTCCCGCCATAGCCTGTGGCGGCGAGCACGCTTATCTCATAGCGTTCCAAAAGGTCGCTCAGCATTTTGTGTGCATGCTCCAGCGGTTGCCCGTGGGTGCGGATGTAGTGTGTTTCAACCACGCGCCCTTCTTCATCCAGAACCACCACCTTCAGCGCCACAGAACCTATATCAAAACCTACATACATCCAACTCTCCTCCGCCTACGACAGAACGATAAGTTTTGCAGAGACAACCCCTGTAGTCAACAAAAAACGGGTTGTCGGTTGAGGCTGTTTTTCGGGCGGGGAAAATTGCACCTGTTTTGGAGGATGGGGTGTGTTTATGGGGCTTGTGAAAGGACGGCGGTCTGTAAGGCGTTTTCGCAACGAGCCTGTGGCTCGCGATTTGATAGAAAAGTGCGTTGAAGCAGCACGCTTTGCTCCATCCGCGGAGAACCTACAACCTTGGAGATTTCTGGTTTTTGATGAGCCCCAACTCAAAAACGCTTTGGCAGGTGCTGCTTTTTCTGGGATTTACCGTGTCACGAACTGGGCGTCAAAAGCGCCCGTTCTGGTCGTCGTTCTTGCGGAGCGCAAACTGGCAACCCAGATAGGCTCATTTCTTCAGGGCAGTCAATGGTGGCTTTTGGATGTGGGAATTGCGGGTGAGCATTTTGTGCTGCAGGCGCAGGAGTTGGGGTTAGGCACCTGCTGGATAGGATGGTTCAACGCAAAAGCGGTGCGCCGTTTCCTTCGCCTTCCCCGCAAATTTCAGGTCTGCTATATGCTGGCTGTGGGGTGGGCAGACCAGCACCCTCCCCCACGCCCCAGAAAAGCGCTTTCTGACATCCTGTTCTACAACCGCGAGCGTCCACGCTGATTTATCGCCGCCATATGTTGAAAAAAGAAAACCGCAGCGTAAAATTTGCGCTCAACCATCAGTGAGGAGAGGCGATGCTTTCAGAGTTCACCCGTGCCGAACTGCTTACGGTTCAGCGTCCCAGCCGCTATATCGGTGGTGAGTGCAACGCCGTCATCAAAGACCCCTCCTCCGTTAAACTTCGCTTTGCCCTCTGTTTCCCCGATGTTTATGAGGTGGGTATGTCACATTACGGCTTTCTGCTGCTTTACCATCTCATAAATGAGCAGCCTAATGTTGCCTGCGAGCGGGCGTTCCTGCCGTGGAGCGATATGGCGCAGTTGCTCCGTAGAAAGGGCGTGCGGTTGTGGACACTTGAGACAGAAAGTCCTGTTTGTGAGTTTGACATTGTTGGTGTGTCGGTCTCAACGGAGTTGGCGTTCACAAGCGTTTTGGAGTTGCTTGACCTATCAGGAATTGAGGTGTGGAGCAGTCGGCGCGAAAACGCATTGCCGCTTGTTCTGGGTGGGGGGTGCGGACTGGCAAATCCCGAGCCGATGGCGCCTTTCTTTGACGCCATCTTAATAGGTGATGGGGAGGAAGCACTGCCCGAGATATGCGGTGTTGTGCTGCAGGCAAAGGAGCAGCATTGGAGCAAGAAAAGACTGCTAAAAGAGTTGGCGCAGATAAAGGGGGTGTATGTTCCACAGTTCTACAATCCGCGATATGAGAACGGGGAGTTTGTGGGAGTTGAGGTCGCAGAAGGAGCGGCGCCTTTCATAGAGCGGCGGGTTCTGCTTGACATAAACAAAAGCCGTCTGCCTAAGAAGCCGATAATGCCGATAGTGGAGACGGTGCACGACAGGTTGACGGTGGAGGTGAGCCGCGGCTGCACAGTCGGTTGCCGCTTCTGTCAAGCGGGCTTCTTCTACCGTCCCCCGCGAGAAAAAGACCCGGAGTCCCTGTATTACCAGATTTATGCCGCACTTGATAACACGGGTTATGAGGAGGTTTCCCTCCTTTCACTCTCCTCCTGCGACTACAGCGGACTGGAGGACATAATATCAGCCCTTCTTGACCGTCTGGATGCGGAGAAGATAGACCTTGCGCTGCCGAGTATGCGTGCTGGAAGGGTGCAAAGTTGGCTTTTGAGCGCCATAAGCCGAATGCGCAGGACGGGGATAACCGTGGCGCCTGAGGCGGGAACGGAGCGCTTGCGCGCTGTTATCAACAAGCCAATAACTGATGAGGATGTGCTGGCGACAACAGATGCCGTTTTCTCCCACGGCTGGCATTCAATAAAACTCTATTTTATGGTGGGTCTGCCGAGTGAGACAGACGAGGATGTGGAGGCGATAACGCACCTTGTGGGCAGGGTGAGGGATGTGGCGCGACAATATCACCCTACCCCACAGATAAATGTGGCGGTTTCCCCTTTTGTGCCGAAGCCGCATACGCCGTTTCAGTGGGCGGCTTTCTGCGACGAGGAAACGCTTAGGAGACGGATAGGGATTTTGCGACGGAGGTTGCGTCGGGTAAGAGGGGTGAGATTGAGATGGCAGGATGTGGGGATGAGCCGTCTGGAGGCGTTGCTTGCGCGGGGAGATAGACGGTTGGCGGATGTGGTTTACAACGCCTGGAGGCTTGGAGCGAAACTGGATTCGTGGACCGACCAGTTGAAGATGGATGTGTGGGAGGAGGCGATGGCGCAGGCGAAACTGGCTTGGCTCCATTTCCTGAAAGAGCGCTCAACACAAGCCCCACTTCCGTGGGACCACATAAGAACAGGCGTTGAGAAAGAGTATTTGGTGAAGGAGTGGGAGAAGGCGTGGAGGGGGGAGCGAACAGAGGACTGCCGCCAAACGGGGTGCAAAGGTTGTGGTGTATGCGGTCTGCCTGAAGGGGCGAAGTTCCCTGCGGCGCTGCTTGCCAAGAGCAAGAAGATAAGACCGTTGCGCACCCGACCACCGCGCTACTCTGGCGTGGTCTTCCGCTACAGGATTGTGTGCACTAAGACAGGGCGTGCGATGTTTATAGGACATCTTGAGATGAAGAAGGTGTTGGAGAGGGCATTTCGGCGGGCGCAACTGCCGCTACGCTTCTCGGAGGGACACAACCCCGAAGCCCGTTTCTCTTTCGGACATCCCGTGCCGCTTGAGGTGGAGTCCACCGCCGAAATCTTTGATGTGGAACTGACGCAACCTGTGGACACAAACAAGATTATGGAGGAAGTGAACAGATACCTTCCTGAAGGTATGGTGATATATCGGGTTCGTATGGTCTCGCCGAAGTCGGCGTCCATTGCTTCCTCGCTTTCAGCAATCCAGTATCGCATAGACATAAGTCCACTCATTGAGGAGTTTGGGGAGGACTGGGTGCGTGGTAAGGTGCAGGAGTTTATGAGCCGAGAAGAGGTGATGTTTGAGAAGGAGCGTAAGGGTAAGGTAAGGCGTGTGAATATGAGGGAATTTGTTGTGGCAGCGCAACTGTTGGATGAAAAAACGCTTGAGTTGACACTTCGGGTCATAAACGAGTTGCAGATAAGGGCAAAGTTTGTTTTGATGAAGATGTTTGGTCTGGATGAGGAGAGCGTTCTGCGCCTGCATATTCGTAAGGTGCGCAACATCTTGAAAGAGCAGTCGCACACAAGGAGGCGGAGATGATAGGGCGTGGGTTGCGGATAGGACGGCTTTTCGGGATACCGATAGAGTTGCACATAAGTTGGTTTTTGGTGCTGTTTCTGGTGGCGTGGACATTTGCGGCGCAACTTGAGCCAGCGCTTGGTAGGATGGGATTTGAGAAGAACACACCGTTGTCGTGGGTTCTGGGCTTTGTGGCGGCGGTGCTCCTTTTCGGTTCTGTTCTTCTACACGAGTTGAGCCACTCGCTGGTGGCGGTGCACTACGGCATTGAGGTGAAACGGATAACGCTTTTTATGTTTGGTGGTGTGGCGCAGTTGGGTGGAGAGCCGCAGCGTCCACGAGTGGAGTTTCTGGTCGCGGTGGCGGGACCGCTCACATCGGCGGCGCTTGCAGGTCTCTCATATGCAGCGCTGGTTCTGACCCCGGCGGCGGCACCTGTTGTCGCAACCCTTTTTGCTAACCTCGTCATCATCAATCTTGCAGTAACGGTTTTCAACCTTGTGCCGGCATTCCCGCTGGATGGAGGCAGGATGCTTCGGGCACTTCTTTGGGCGATTACGGGTTCTTTTCGCAAAGCGACGCTCATTGCCGCCACCATTGGGCGCGCCTTCGGAGTGTTCCTCATCATATTCGGTATAGCAGCACCCCTTTTCCTTCAAGGCTTCAGCGTCTTCAGCGGTTTATGGCTGATTTTCATCGGTTTCTTTATCCTGCAGGCAGCGGAGATGGGCTACATAAGCGTGCTTTATCCCCATCTTTTCCGCCCTCACAAACTCGGCGAGTTTCTGTCAACAGAGCCTGCAACAGTGGATGCGAACGCAACACTTCTGGAATTGGCGAAGTTAGCGCACGACTCACCTGGCGCAGAGGCGTTTGCTGTGCTTGATGGGGACAAGTTTGCGGGAGTGGTGACACTGGGTGCGCTGGCGCGTGTGCCGCCACAACTCTGGGCACAGACCCCTATTCACAGCGTTCTTGAGCCTCAACCGCCTGTCTGCTTTGTTGAAGCAGGTGCCCATATCGCCGAAGCCCTTGATACAATCCTGCACTCTGCGGGATGCTATATCGTGCTGACCCAGGACGGTCGCGTAAGGAGAATTCTGTCGCTTCACGATGTAATGGGGTTGCTGAAACATCTGCGGGATGCGGGGGTAATACCGCACAAGACATAGTTATGGAATGCGCATAAAGCGGTGTGTCTGGGGGAGAATGCGAACATCGCGGATAGCGGATGAGGCGCGGCGCAGCATAGCCAAAAGCAGCGACAAGTCGGGAAAGCGTCCACCCCGAGGAGGCGTGGCTGGCTGGATAAAGAGGGAGGCGTCGGGGAAGAAGGTTGCCAGAAGGCGTGCTGCTTGTCCGACCTCATCCACCGCCGTCTTTGGGGTTACCACGACTTTGGCGTAAAGTTTTGCGTTTACGGCGCGACAAACCTCCAAAAAAGCCCTATGCCTGTCCCATAATTGACCGCAATCGGTGGAAGACGGCAGTTTTATGTCGGCGGAGACCCAGTCAACAGGTCCTAAACGCGCCATTTGGTCGGGGAGCGTCGCGTTGGTCTCAAGCAGAACTGGCACACCTGCAGACGCCGCCCAGTTCGCTACCCCCCTCAAAAAATCACTGTCCTGAAGCAGCGGCTCGCCACCTGTCAGTGATATCCCCCACAACCTCCAGTTGGCGCTGAAAAACTGCTCAAGATGCTTGAGCAGTTCTGAAAGGCTTACGGGGTTCTTAACGGAGTGTCGGATAGTTGAGGCGGGGGGATATTCAAGAATGCAGCGGGGAGTGCGGGAGCGGGGAGTGTCGCAGTAGGCGCAATTCAAGTTGCAACCGCAGAAGCGCACAAAAAGCATTGGTCTGCCGCAAAAGAGCCCCTCCCCTTGAATTGAGACAAAGACAGCACGAATTTCCGCCTTCGGTTCGCTCATCTGCCAAGTGTCCTTTTCTTACGCAGCCTTTTGTGATAAACCTGCACGAAGCGATGCGCCTCATCGCGCACAAACTGCAGAATCCTCAACGCAAGGTCTGTCCTGTCAAGAGCAAGCGGCTCACGCTTCCCCCAGACATAGATGATTTCCTCACCCTTTGCAAGCGCCACAAGCAGCCCTGGCTGTATGCCGACGCGGTCAAGCGCCCTCCGCGCCGCGCTCAACTGACCCTTCCCACCGTCCACCAAAAGAATGTCCGGAACAGGTGCGTCCTCTTCTTTCTTGCGCCGGAAACGGCGGTAGACAACCTCCCCTATCATCGCAGGGTCGTTTCTTCTGTTGGCTTGCTTTATGCGGTAGCGACGGTATCCCTCCTTGAATGGGCGACCGTCAACAAAGGTTACGACAGAACCCACAGCATCGGCACCCTGCAAGGTGGCGACATCAACGCCCTCAATGAGACGCGGCAGTGATGACAACCCCAAAACATCGCGCAGCCTGTCAAGAGCATCGGCAGGGTCAATATGGATTTGCTCTGTTTCTCTGTAAGAGTCTTTAAGGATGTGAGCAAGTTTTGTGAGGGCGTGTATCTGGTCGCGAAGTTTTGCGGCTTCCTCAAAGCGGAGGGCTTTCGCCGCCTCGTTCATCCGCTTCCGCAAGGAGACGAGCACCGCTCGCCGCCCTCCTCTCATAAAGCGCTTGAAGTCTTTTATCTGCTGCGCGTATTGCTGGGGTGTGACCTTTGCGGCGCAAGGCGCGCTGCAACGGCGAATATGGTAGAGGAGACAGGGACGCAGCGGGCGTTTCGCCACACTTTCTGGGTCAAGTTTGAGACGGCAGTTGCGGAATTGAAAGACGCGCTGTAAGGCGTCAACGGCGCGGCGTAACTCCTTCGCCTCAGGAAAGGGACCGAAATAGTCGGCATCCAGCCCTCTGTCCCTTGTCACAAGGACCGCTGGATACGGCTCGCGTGTCACCGCTACCACAGGAAAACTTTTGTCGTCTTTGAGTTCCACATTGTAACGCGGCTTGAACTTCTTTATCAAGTCAGCCTCAAGAATGAGGGCTTCTATTTCGGAGTCGGTGACACTGTAGTCAAGAGAGACAGCATTTGCAAGAAGCGCCTCTGTCTTGGCGTCCCTCCGTCCTGACCTGAAGTAGGACGAGACCCGTGACTTCAGCGAAGCCGCTTTGCCGATGTAGATGGGACGCCCTTCACCATCTTTGAAAATGTAAACTCCGGGAAGGTCGGGCAGCCGCGGCAAAATCTCCTTTATGCGTTCCATAAAACCGCTCCCACACATATTCATTCTGCACGGAAAAGAGGATAACATCAAGATGTGTTTGCTATGTGAGCGGAAAACCTGTCAAAAAGGGCTTCCAGGAATCGGGGGGGTTTTTGACGAGGCGCAGTTTTGAGAGGGGGGCGGGAAGCGGACGCCGCGGTTTTCTGACAAGACGCATACCGGCAGCGCGGGGGGTGCGGTTGCCCTTCCTCGCGTTGCAGAAAATGCAGGCGGTGACGAGGTTCTGCCAAGTGTCGCGTCCACCCAACGCTTTCGGAACCACATGGTCAAGCGTCAGTTGTGAGGTGGGGAAACGGCGACCGCAGTATTGGCAGGTGAAGTTGTCGCGGGCAAATATGAGGGAGCGCGACGGAGCCGAAAAACCCGGTGGTCTGCCGCTGTAGCGGACAAGGAGTATCACTTCAGGAACAGGTATCTTCAGCGACGCGGTCTTTATGACGGGACCGTTTACTCGGGTTTTCAACCAAGTGCTGAAGTCGTAGGTGGAGAAGTCGGTATGTTTGACGGCGCGGGCGGCACCAAGATAGAGCAACACAATGGCACGCCGCACCGTCGTCACATTGACCGGCAACCAGTTGCGGTTCAGAACCAAAACATCCCGTTCAAGAACCCCCATCACCGCCTTCTCCACGCTCTGTTATACTTTCAAGCATCGCCTTAAGGCTCGGTTCCTCCGGCAGATACTTAGCCAAGGCGAGTTTAAGTGTTTTAACAGCCGCTTCTTTTGCACCCAGCGCAAGGTGCATCTGCACAAGGTTGAGCCAGTTCTCCGCATCATACGGCTCAATGCTGACCAAGTCTTTGAGATAAGCCAGTGCTTCATCGTAATGGCGGAGTTCAATAAGGCAGTGAGCCAGGAGTCTGATGGCGTGAGTGTTTTCAGGTGAAAGAGAGAGGAGTTTTGTAAGTCTTGCGACGGCGGCGGTGTGGTTGCCGCGTTGTATGTGGGCACGGGCGGCAAGATACAAAAGCCTTTGGTTGCGGGGAAAAATTTTGAGAGCGGCTTCAGCGACACGCGCTTCATCAGAGTGGCGCCGCAGATGGTGGTATGTGTCTATGAGGGCTTCCCAGACGCGCGGGTTAGAGGCTTTTTGGTTCACGGCGACCTGAAGAAACTGCGCCGTCTTTTGGTAGTCCCCCAATGCCTCATAGCATAACGCCATATTGACGGCAAGGGAGATGTCCAGCCCCTCTGCGCGCCGACAAACCTCGTAATACCTCAGAGCACCTTCAAAATCGCCCAGCACATAGAGAACAACCCCCATAAGGAAATTGGCTTCGGAGTCGTTGGGGGCGCTTTTCAGATAGCGGCGGAGCAACTCTCCTGCTTCCTCGTGTCTGTTCGTTTCAATAAGTAGGCGTGCCAACTCTATACAAGCGGGGCGATAGTCAGGTCTGTCCTGCACAATCTGACGATAAAGAACGATGGCGGCACGGGCGTCGCCCTGCTCTTTCTTCAGGCGCGCCCGTTGCAGCCGCGCAAGCAACACCCCTTCCGTCTCATACGCCGACATAAAACCATCAATACTCCTCACCCATTATACGCCATTTATCACCCTCAAGCACGAGGCGGAAAACCCCCTTAAACACCTTGCCCCCCTCGCTCCTGAGCGTGACAACGGCGATGGCTTTTCCTCCTTTAATGGTAACAGACTCTACCTCCATTTGAAAGGTGCCTGCCGAACGCGTCTCCTCAAATTCCCTCTCAAGTGCGCCCCGCTCGGCTCCTGTCCACCGTTTCCAGAAAAGGGAGTTATGGGAGTAGAGCGATGCTACTCGGCGGATGTCACCACTTCTCACCGCCTCATTCCATTCTTTGAGCGTCTCCACAGGCGAGATGTAGCGCTTGAGACGAGCGTTGGTCTTAAGAAGGGCTTCGCGTAACGCCACCTTCTCACGCGTCGCCTTCGCCAAGCGTTGTCTCAACTCCTTCAACCGTCGCTGCAGAGAAGAAGCAGGACCAGAAACCTTCGCTCTTGCAATTTCCTCCTGCAATTGTGCGTTCTCCTTCTCAAGGCTCCTTATACGCTGTAGCAACGCCTCCTTTTCGCGCATAAAGCGTGCCGCCACATCGCCACTTCCATACTTCTTGAGCCTCTCTATTTCCCGTCGGGCATTTTTCAGGTCTTCTGTAAGTTTCTTCACCGCATCCTCATAACCCGCCATTCGCGCTTCAATCTCCTTCTTCTTCCTAAGCGCCTCCTCGGTGAGTTGTCTCTGGGCGTTGAGCATCTTATCCTTTGCGCTCAAACTGTCCTGCAAGCGCCTTATCCTCAATTTAAGATTGTCCAGTTCATCTATCTGCGACCTCATCTCTCTTATCCGTTTGGTCAAACTCTCTATGCTCTGCTCTTTTGTCTTAAGACGCGCCTCAAGGTCGGTCTTGTCCTTTTCAAGGCGTTGTTTTTCTGTCCGCAACGCCTGCTTTGCCGTCTCAAGTTCATCTATTCTCTTTTTGAACTTCTCCACTTCAGCGTTCGCTTCCCTGCGTGCCTCATTTACTTTTGCCTCGGCATCTTTCTTGACGGTCTCTATCTCTTTTGTCTTCTGCCAGAA
>CAZPBO010000007.1:1376-22100 GCA_964584815.1 uncultured Planctomycetota bacterium | reverse complement strand
TTTCTCCACGGCAGGCGTTTTTTCTGCTGGTTTTGGCGGAGCGGGTTCAGCGGCGGGCGGAGGAGGAGCGGGTTCTGGTGCTTCGGGAACGGCGCTTACCTCTGCGGCTGACACCTCCTCCGGAATTTCCTCCATCACAACCCCTTCGGTTCCGCTGATATCAGCGCCCATCTCCTTCAGCGACGGTGGCTCCGGAATCTTCGGCGGCTCGTGAAATCCTGTGTCCTCAAAATCAAACGCACCTTTCTCTTCCATCTCTTCCATCGCCATCTCCTCAACACCCGCTCTTTAAGATTATGCTGATTCTCTTCCAGTTTCAACCAAATCATAGTAACAAAACCAATAAGATTCCACCAGCACCAAGCGCAAATACCCACCACCAGCGTTTGAGAAAGGGTAGAAAAGGGGAAGACAACTTTGTGTGCTGCGCCGTTTTTCTGCCTTCATAAAACGCTTTAAGTATGGTTGCAACATCAGACGAAGGAGGTCTCTTTGCGGGGTCTTTCGCAAGCATCCGCTTAAGCAAATTTTTCATCTCTTTTGATGGACCTTCAGGGAAATGTGGTGTCTCTTTTATCTGTTTAACGGCGACCTGCTCAGGCGTCTTTGCTTCAAAGAGCGGTCTTCCATAAAGCATATGATAGAGAGTGGCGGCAAGGGAGTAGACATCGCTTTGTGGGGGTAGGTTGGTGGAGCCGCGTGCTTGTTCGGGCGACATATAGTGGGGTGTTCCAGAGAGGACGCCTTCCATAACATCGCTGCCCACAGGGAGCGCGAGACCGAAATCGCACAGGAAAGCCCTTCCCTCTTCGTTAATTATGATGTTGGCTGGCTTCACATCGCGGTGCAGGATGCCTTTTTTGTGGGCGGCGGCGAGCGCCTCCGCCACCTGATACCCGACCCACGCCACCTCGTCCTCGTCCATCGCTCCAACCCTTTCCATAATCTCCTCCACCGTCTTGCCCTCTATGTAGTGCAGGGCGATGTAGTAGCGACCATCTATTGTCTTTCCCACATCAACAACAGGAACGATGTTGGGATGTCTGACGGCAGCCATAAGGCGAGCCTCGCGGATGAATCCGCCGCGGAAATGCTCACTGCGCGATAACTCTGCTGACAGAACCTTCACCGCGACAGGTGTTCCAAAATCGCACCTCCGCGCAAAATAAACCTCACCCATCCCACCACGCGCCAGCAACCTCTCAATATAATAACCAGGAACCAGAAGCCGTTCTTCCAACACTCACTTTCCAAAATCAACTTAAATCTTATCGGCTCACACCGCACAAACCAGATTAAATCGTTGCCAACCCGTCCAACATCGTTAAAATACTGCAATCTCTGTATGCTGGAGGAAAGGAAATGGGCATTGTTTTTGCTCTGTGTTTGCTTTTTCAGACAGCGCCTCCTCTTGCGCAGGGTGGTGGGCAGCAGCCTCCTGTTGTCAAACCCGCCCCACCGCAACAAAACGCTCCACAGGCACCTGCAGACCAGACGGTGACGAACCAGACCTCACAGAAACGACCGCAGCAGTCTGTCCTTTGGAATATGGTCATCTTTATGGTGCTTCTGTTCGGTATTTTCTATGTTTTCCTGATTCTGCCGCAACGGAGGAGGGAGAAGGAACGCCGTGCAATGCTATCGGCACTCCGCAAAAACGACAAAGTTGTCACAATCGGCGGCATACACGGTGTCGTCCATTCCATAAAGGACGACAAAGTGGTCATAAAGGTGGATGAGAACACAAAGATAACGGTTTCTATGAGTGCAATAGCGGGTGTTGAGCGCCCCAAAGAGGAAGATAAGAAGGAGTGATGCGGGATGGAACGCAGATGGCTCGGCAGATATATTTTCATAGTGGTTATCGTGGGGTTGTGGTTTCTGTTTCTGTATATGGCGGGGATAAAACTGGGGCTTGACCTGCAGGGCGGTTTTGAGTTGATATACAGGGTGGAGCCGCGTGGTGCGGCTGCCCAAGCCCCCATTGAAGAGGTGGTGCGAAGAACTATTGAGGTGCTTGAACGGCGTGTTAACGCCTTGGGTCTTAAAGACATCTACATATCCGCTGCTGGCGCGGATGGCATCGTCGTTGACCTTCCCGGCGGCACAGAAGCCGACAAAGCCTCGGTCAAGGAACTGATTGAAAA
This sequence comes from uncultured Planctomycetota bacterium, assembly GCA_964584815.1. GTDB lineage: Bacteria > Planctomycetota > SKW154 > SKW154 > SKW154 > CAZPBO01. The sequence continues at coordinate 19,953 of CAZPBO010000007.1, read as the reverse complement.
AGCAGGTGTGCTTGAATTCCGCCTTGTGGCGGAGGGCTTCACCCCCTGGTCAGACAAACACCCTTCCATTATGACACCGCGAGAAAAACTCGCCTACTTTGAGCAGAAACGGCGCAACGAAAAGATACTTAAAGAGATAAAGAAGGAAATAGAGGACGCACGCAAGGCAGGCAAAAAACCCAAATACGAATTGCTGCCCCGCATAGTTTATGAACGCGACAGGCAGGGCAAAATCGTCCCTGCCCCACCCCAGGAATGGCCACTTATGCCCATTGAGACCGCAGAGGACTCTCGCGTTTCAGGCACCCACCTTGAGCGTGCGTGGCCGTCATACGCCAGACTGGGACAGTTGGTTGTTGCGTTCAAATTTGACGCCGAAGGCGGTGCGAAATTCTACCGAGTCACGAGCCGCTGTGTTGAATATGAAAAGAAGAAGAACAAGCCGCGTCACCTTGCGATAGTGCTTGACGGTGTGGTCTACTCCGCCCCCCATGTGAAGAGCGCCATATACCGTAGCGGTATCATTGAAGGGCGATTCACACGGGAGGAGGTGCAGCGGCTGGTAGCGACACTGCAAGGCGGTGCGCTTGTGGGACGCCTCATCCCAGAGGGCGAGTTTCAAGTCGGTCCCACGCTCGGCGAACACGCCGTGAAACTGGGCATTGTTGCTATTATCGTCGCATTAGGGGCTGTGCTCGTCTTTATGGGCTCCTATTACCTCGCAGCAGGGCTGGTTGCAGACATTGCTATGCTGGCGAACTTCATTCTGATTGCGGGAACGCTTGCCGTCTCGGAGGCGACATTCACACTGCCCGGTCTTGCGGGACTCGTGCTGACCGTCGGTATGGCGGTGGACGCCAACATCCTTATATTTGAGCGTGTGCGCGAGGAGCGCAAAGGCGGCAAATCGCTGCGCCAATCACTAGAATTGGGCTTCAAACGCGCTTTTTGGACAATCTTTGACGCCAACATCACAACGCTCCTCACCGCAATCATTCTTATGATGGCTGGAACAGGTCCTATAAAAGGATTTGCCGTTGTTCTTGCCATCGGTATCGTCTGCACTATGTTTTCAGCACTCTTTATATCGCATACTCTGCTTAACAGCCTGGCGGACAAAAAGATTGTGCGCGACTACAAGATGCTGCAAATTGTTAAAGAGCCAAAATACGACTTCGTGCGGTGGACAAAACCTGCCGTCACCGTGTCGGCAATCCTCGTTGTGGCAGGCATAGTTCTTTTCTTCCTGCGTGGACGCAAGGTCTATGGCATTGAGTTTACAGGCGGTATCCATTATCAGGTCTGCCTGATAAAACCTACCACTGTTGCTGAAATCCGTAAACGCCTGACCAAGACAGACCTCTTTGAGGACCTCAAAGTGACAGCCGCCTACACTGGACTGCCAAATGAAGACCCCAAACGCGGTCTTTCCAGCCAGTTTGTCTTAAAAGCACGCCTTAAAGAAGGAGCACGGCAACAAAGTAAGACGAAAGCGAAATCGCAGGCGGAGGTGGTATCAGTTGAGGTGAAAAAAGCGCTGGCGGGACTCCTTGCGCCGGAAGGTTTTCCCTCATCAGAAGAACTGAAAAAGTTGCAGAAATCCTACGCCGAACAAGGGAATGTCATCTTTGATGTGGTGGTGAAGGCAAAAAAGAACCTGAAGGAGCGCTTAAAAGCCGCCACAATGGCTGCTCTTAAGAGAATCGGCGAACTGCAAGGCGACCCCGAAATTGAAGTCACCCCTCTGCCTCCCCAAAAAGCAGGACTTGAAGGCGAGTTAGCATCCCTCTTCAAAGCCTTTCGTGTGAAGACAAAAAAGAAGGTGGTGGTGAGGGTGCGGACAGCAAGCGGCGACTGGGCGGAGGCAAAACCCCAGGAGTTGCTGATAAAGATACGCAAACCGTTGATTGAGGAGTTGCGCCCAAGCAAAAAGGAACCGAGTCTTGTCCCAACACAGTTCGTTCAAAAACAGGACATAGGACCTGCAGTGGCGTCCAACCTGAAGGCAAAAGCGTTCGTTGCGCTGCTTCTTGCGATGATAGCAATCGTGATATATATAGGAATCCGTTTTGAGTTGATATACGGTGTGGCGGCAGTGGTGGCGCTTGTTCACGATGTCTGCGTTGCGTTAGGCGTGGGTCTTCTCTTTGATATGCTGGGGATAATAGAATACAAACTTGACCTGGCGGTTATAGCAGCGTTCCTAACAATTGTGGGTTATTCTCTGAACGACACGATAGTGGTCTTTGACAGGATACGGGAGATGTTGAGGAGGCGGCGGTTCGCTGCATCCCAACGCGGTAAACTCTCCGAAATCATAAACACATCCATAAACGCTTGCCTCTCCAGAACGCTGCTGACATCCTTTACCACATTCCTGGCAATATTTGTGCTTTTTATCTTTGGCGTGAAGAGTCTGCAAGGATTCACTTTCACAATGCTTGTCGGCGTTGTGGTCGGAACATACTCTTCAATTTATATCGCAAGTCCCATACTACTTTTGATGCGTGGACAGACAGGTGAGCAAAAACCTGCCAAGGTAGCAAAGAAGACGCCCGATATGGTTTATCTGAAGGAGACACAGAAAAAGGCGAAGACGGGGAAGGGAAAGAAGGGCAGAAAGCGCTAATAGGGTGTCACATCGGCACCGCAGGGGTAGTTAACTGCCGTTTTGGCGGTTTAATAAACAGGTGGGGTGAGCATTCCTTTCTTTGTCTTTCCCGTGGTTTGGTTGGCATCTTTTTTGCGTGGTTTTTAACTATGCTCGGTTTGAATGGAGGAGATAGAGGATGGCGAAGAAGCAGTTGGCGTTTGATGTTGATGCGAGAGAGCGTTTGAAGAGTGGGGTTCAGAAGTTGGCGCAGGCAGTTAAGGTGACACTTGGTCCCAAAGGGCGCAATGTGGTTCTGGACAAGGGTTGGGGTGCGCCCACGGTGACGAAGGACGGTGTCACTGTTGCCAAAGAGATTGAGGTGAAGGACAAGTATGAGAACTTAGGGGTGTTGCTTGTGAAGCAGGCGGCGCAGAAGACATCGGATGTGGCGGGTGATGGGACGACGACGGCGACGGTTCTGGCTGAAGCAATTTTTGTTGAGGGGATGAAGAGGGTGGCGGCTGGTGTGGATGCGATGGCGATGGCGCGCGGTATTCAGAAAGGAGTTGAGGCGCTTGTTGATGAACTGAAAAAAATGAGCCGCCAGGTTAAGAGCAATGATGAGATAGCCCAAGTTGGTGCTATCGCTGCCAACAATGACCCCGAAATCGGCAAACGCATCGCTGAGGCTATGGAGAAGGTGGGCAAAGACGGTGTCATCACCGTTGAGGAAGGCAAATCGCTTGAGACTGAGGTGAAGGTGGTGGAAGGGATGCAGTTTGACCGCGGATACCTCTCACCCCATTTTGTGACTGACCCCGACAATATGGAGTGCGTGCTTGAGGAGCCGTTCATTCTGATACACGAGGAGAAGATATCCAATGCGCGCAAGTTGGTGCCGCTTCTTGAGCGGATACACCGCGCTGGCAAGCCGTTACTTGTGATAGCAGAAGATGTGGAAGGTGAGGCTTTGGCGACGCTTGTGGTCAACAAACTGCAGGGCGTTCTGAAGTGCTGCGCGGTGAAGGCGCCGGGGTATGGTGAGCGGCGTAAGGCGATGCTTGAGGACATAGCGATTCTGACCGGTGGTCGGGCGCTCTTCAAGGACCTCGGTATGGACCTTGAGTCGGTCAAGTTGAGTGATTTAGGGCGTGCCAAGAAGGTGATTGTGGACAATGAACATACGACGATTGTGGAAGGAGCGGGCAGTGAGGAGGATGTGAAGGCACGCATAGCGCAGATAAAGAAGCAGTTGGAGGAGACCGACTCCGACTACGACAGGGAGAAGTTGCAGGAACGCCTGGCGAAGTTGAGTGGCGGGGTGGCACAGATATATGTGGGTGCCGCGACCGAACCCGAGATGAAGGAGAAAAAGGCGCGGTTTGAGGACGCGATGCACGCTACCCGTGCCGCTGTGGAGGAAGGCATCCTGCCCGGTGGTGGTGTAGCGCTTATCCGCGCAGCCAAAGTCCTTGACTCCCTCAAACTTGACCATCCAGAGGAGCGACAGGGAGTGGAGGTGCTCAAAAAGGCGGTGTATGAGCCGCTGCGCGCCATCGCCGAAAACGCCGGTATCAACGGTTCTGTCGTTGTCAAGCGCATTGAGGACAAAGACAGCGACTTCGGCTTTGATGCTGATAAAATGGAGTTCTGCAACCTCTTTGAGCGCGGCATTGTGGACCCGACGAAAGTGGTGCGCAGCGCACTTGAGAACGCCGCCTCCGTCGCCTGCATACTTCTGACCGCCGACTGCCTCGTCACCGAGGTTCCCAAAAAAGAAGAGGAGAAGAAAACCCCTAATATGCCGGAGTTCTAACGCGGACACAAAACTTTTTGGAGGATAGAAAATGGCATTAAAACTGCGTCCATTGGATGACTATGTGGTGATTGAGCCGCTTGAAGAAGAGGAGCGCACGCCTGAAGGCATTGTGCTGCCGGATGTGGCAAAAGAGAAGCCGCAGAAGGGCAAGGTTGTGGCGGTGGGACCGGGCAAGTTACTGAAAAATGGCAAGCGCGCCGCTATGTCCGTCAAAGAGGGCGATACCGTCCTCTACGGAAAATACGCAGGCACGGAGGTCAAAGTTGGTGATAAGGAGTTCAACATTATGCGCGAGTCCGAAATCCTTGCCGTGATTGAGGACTGATTTGGAGGAGAACACCATGACACCAAAACAACTGTTATACAGTGAGGAAGCCCGCAAAAAGTTGCTCAAAGGAGCAAAGACTCTCGCCAACGCTGTCGCTGTCACACTCGGTCCCACAGGACGCAATGTGGTCCTTGAGCGTTCCTACGGCGGTCCCAATGTGACAAAAGACGGAGTGTCGGTGGCGAAGGAGATAGAACTTGAAGACCCCTTTGAGAACATGGGTGCGAAGTTGGTGAACGAGGTTGCATCCAAAACATCAGATGTGGCAGGAGACGGCACCACAACAGCCACGATTCTCGCCGTCTCCATCCTTGAGGAAGGTCTCAAAATGGTGGCAAGCGGGCACAACCCGATGGCGCTTAAACGCGGCATTGAGAAAGCCACAGAGACCGTGGTGGACTACATCAAATCGGTCGCCAAGGAGGTAAGCGACAAGAGCCAGATAGCACAAGTCGGCGCCATATCCGCCAACAACAACCCCGAAATCGGCGCCCTCCTCGCAGACGCGATGGAGAAAGTCGGAAATGACGGACTCATCACCGTTGAGGAGGGCAAGACCACAAAAACCACCCTTGAGGTTGTGGACGGTCTGCAGTTTGACAAAGGTTTTATATCGCCTTATTTCATAACCAACGCCGAACAGATGCTGTGTGAGTTGGATGAGCCCTATATTCTTGTGCATGACAAGAAGATATCGTCTTTGAGGGACATTTTAAGGCTGCTTGAGCAGGTGGCGCAAGCCGGCGTTTCCCTGCTTATTGTGGCAGAGGATGTGGAAGGCGAGGCTTTGGCGGCATTGGTTTTGAACAAACTGCGTGGTGTTCTGAAATGCTGCGCGGTAAAAGCACCTGGATTTGGTGAGCGCCGCAAACGGATGCTTGAGGACATCGCAATCCTGACAGGCGGCAAGGTGATATCAGAAGAGTTGGGGATGAAGTTGGAGAATGTGCGTCTTGAGGATTTGGGTCGTGCCGATAAGGTGAAAGTGGACAAAGACACCTGCGCGATAATTGGTGGTCGTGGCGACCCCGAACAAATCAAGAAGCGGATTGAGCAGATAAAGAAGCAAATTGAGCAGGCGACATCCAACTACGACAGGGAGAAACTAACGGAGCGATTGGGGAAGTTGAGTGGTGGTGTGGCGTTGATAAAGGTCGGCGCTGCGACAGAGGCGGAGATGAAGAACCGCAAGGCTCTGATTGAAGATGCACTCCACGCTACCCGTGCCGCTGTGGAAGAGGGCATCGTTCCTGGCGGCGGCGTTGTTCTTCTCCGCGCGCAGAAAAAGGTCGCTGAACTGATGGAGAAACTTGAAGGCGACGAGAAGGTAGGCGCACGCATCGTCCACAACGCGTTGGAGAAACCTCTTTGGTGGATTGCCCACAACAGTGGGATGGATGGCGCTGTTGTCGTTGAGGAGGTGCGCAACTTAGGTGAGAACGAGGGCTTCAACGCCCGCCAACGCAAATATACCGATATGTTCAAGGCGGGTGTCATTGACCCCGCCAAAGTGGTGCGCTCCGCCTTGCAGAATGCCGCTTCCGTCGCCGCTCTTATGCTCACCACAGAAACCCTCATCACAGAGTTCAAGGAAAAGGAGAAAGAGATAGCCGAAGCCGTTAAGTAGCGTTTGAGGGGGTTCGGCAACCGAACCCCCTCAATTCTTAATGCGGTCTGTGCTATGAGTGAGAAGGATTACTATGAGATTCTCGGCGTCAGAAGAGACGCTACCGAGGATGAAATTCGTCAAGCCTATAGGCGTCTTGCGCTTAAATACCACCCCGACCGCAATCCCAACGACAAGCAGGCAGAAGAGAAGTTCAAAGAGATTGTGGAAGCATACGAGGTTTTAAGTGACCCCGAAAAGCGGCGGATTTACGACACCTATGGTTCAGCGGGACTTTCGGGTCGCGTTCGGGTTGACCACATCCCCACAATAGAGGAGATAATGAGCGCTTTCTTCGGAAGCGACCCATTCGGTGACCTGATAGACTTTATGACGGGAAGACGCTCCCGGCAACAACGCAGTCAAGGCGAAACGCTCCGTTGTGAGGTGACTGTCTCACTTGAGGAGACGGTGCAAGGAACAAGGCGCCTTATAGAGTTGCATCGTTTGGTGAAATGTGAACGCTGCGGCGGCACAGGCTCCGCCTCCAAAAGTTCGCCGATTCGCTGCCCCACCTGCGGCGGGTCAGGATATGTCCACCGCCAACAGTTCTTCTTCTCCGTGCGAACGACCTGTCCCCAATGCGGTGGTCGCGGCACAATTATAAGCAACCCCTGTCCCGCCTGCCACGGCTCTGGCAGAAAGCCAGGAGTCACAGAAATAGAGATAAAAATCCCCCCAGGGATTCGTGATGGGCAGGTTCTGCGCTTGAGTGGACAGGGGAATGTGGGACAGCAAAACGCCCCACCAGGGGATTTGCTCTGTGTTGTGCGGGTTGAGCCGCACCCACTGTTTCAAGTCCGTGGAGATGATATAGTCCTACACCTGCCTGTGTCCCTGTCGCAGGCGGTTCTGGGGGATGTGATAGAAGTGCCAACACCAACATCAAAAGTGGAAATCCGTATCCCGCCCGGTTCAAAAACTGGAGATGTTATGCGCGTGGCGCGGGAGGGACTGCCCGCTCCTGGCGGTGGCAGACGCGGTGACCTCATCGTCGTTCTCTCCGTCCACACCCCAAAACCGAACAAAAAAATGAGAAAACTGCTTGAGGAGTTCCGCGAACTTGAGAACAAAAACCCGCCCGCTGAAGTTCGTCGGTTCTGGAAAGAAGTGGAACACTATTTGCGTAAAAGAAAATGATGAGCGTTGTGGAGATTGTGTAGATGGGGCAGAACCGTCACACACCGCAGAAAAAACAGCGCCAAAATGGCACAGAAGACCATAGCGACAGCCATAATCTCCCAGAGGAGACATCAGAACGAAGGGAGAGTGGAGTGGTGGAGATAGAGGCGGAGGAATTGGAGGAGTTGCGCCGCAAGGCGGAGGAGTTGGAAGAGGCGCGCAATCAGGCAAAACGCATAATGGCGGAGTTCTTAAACTACAAGAGCCGTGCGGAGCGCAACGCCGCCATAGCAGCCCAGCAGGCGCGTAAATCACTGTTGCTTGCCATTCTCCCAGGTCTTGATGACTTCATCCGCGCGCTTAACGCCCTTAACTCAACAGACTCCCCCAACGACCTAAAGACCGGACTGGAGTTGGCTGTCCAGAAACTGCTTGAAAGCCTCAAAAAATGTGGTGTAGAACCGATTTATCCCCAGGGAGAGAAGTTTGACCCCCGTTATCACGAGGCAGTCCTTCTTGAGGAAAATGACGATGTTGAACCAAACACAATTCTTGATGTGGTTGAACCGGGCTGGCTCTACTGTGAAGGTGAGCAGAAGCAGGTGATAAAACCCGCAAAAGTGAAGGTGTCCAAACATCCATCTTAGCCATTTTTGGGTTGACCAAGGCGGTGATGAGCCTATAATGCGCTTTCTGGAGGGTTGATAATGCCGACATATACATATGAGTGTCCCCGCTGTGGTAGGCATAAGGAGTTGTTTCACTCTGTGAACGCGCAGCCTGATGTGTTTTGCGAGAAATGTGGGGAGCGCATGAGGCGGCTGATAGGCGCGGGGGCGGGACTCATTTTCAAAGGCGATGGTTTCTATGCGACCGACTACGCCAACAAAGGAAAAGCAGCACACAGTCGGCAGAAGCAGGATAAGAAAAATGCATCAGAGAAAAGAGGTGACGCATAAAGCGGTGCGGGTTTTCATCTGCCGTTTCTGTGGCAGAAAGGTGCGATTTGACGAGGCGGCGGATTTTTATCCGTTCTGCTCACATCGCTGTCGCCTTGCCGACCTCGGCAACTGGGCTGATGAGAAATACCGTTTGAAAGGAGGAGAATATGGAGAAGAGTTGGGAGCAGCAGACAGAGAGGACGATAACCTACCCTGAGGAGCGGGGTCTCTTCAAAGGGCTTGAGGTTCCTGTTGTTTCAAACGCCATCATACTGGCGTTTGTCGGCTATGTCGTCTTTATGCTTGGGGTGATGGGGATAGACAGAGCGATATCGGCGGTGGGTGATTACGGTTCCAATTTCAGCGCTTACGGGTGCGTGGTGAACACGCTGGGTGACTGGGCGGCGCGCTTTCCCGGCGGCAAGCGCGTCTTTGATGTCGTCATTCGCCCTGTCCTTCTGGTCAAACCAGGTTTCACCCCTCCCGCAAAATGGTGGATGTTCCTCATCTTCGGCGGCTGGTTCGTCATCGTCTGGTCACTTTTCGCCGGAGCAATAAGCCGAATCTTCGCATTCAGAATCGGCAGAGACGAGACCATAACCCTATCTGAAGCCCTCGCTTTCGGCATAAAGACCTGGCCCACGCATATTTTCTCCGCTATTCTTGTCGCCGCTTTCATCGGTCTGATGTTCGTCGGTGCGTGGGTCGTAACCCTGCTTCTTGGTCGCATCCCATATGTGAAGGTAGTTACCCTCTGGCTTATGATTCCGGCAACACTGCTTGTTCTGCTGTTCTCATTCATAATGGCGATTCTGGTTGTGGGACTCCTTTTCTGCTTCAATATGATATCTTCTGCCATAGCGGCGGAATACACCGATTCATTTGACGCTGTCACTCGCGCCTACACATATGTCATTGAGCGCCCGTGGCACGCCATCCTCTACACCCTCCTTACCGCCGCTATGGTCGCTGTCTTCCTCTTCTTCGCAGGACTCGGTCTTAAGACCGCTGAATCCGCTATCGCCTACGGACTTGGGGATAAACAGTTCACTCCCGTCAAGAAGTACCTCGGCGAAAACTATTCCAACACTGACCCTATAACAGGCGAGACTGTGCCCTTGAAAGACGCCTTTGCAGGGTATGAGGCAGATGATGGTTCCACCTTCAGTTTGAAAGCCTTCGCTGTCTGTATGCGCTATATATTCTGGGTCGTATACCTTCTACTCTTTGCCGCTGCCGCTGCTGTCTGGCTTGGTTGCCGTATGAAGACATATCTCCTCCTACGCTACGAGGTGGACGGTGACGAACCTGACGAGATTTACCTTGAGGAGGAAGAAGAACTGATTGAGGAGAAACCTCCTGTCGCGCCACCAGGAGAGGCGGAGGAAAAACCCAAGGAAGAGGAAAAGAAGGAAGAGAAGGCTGAAAAGGAGGAGAAAGAAAAAGCCGCCGAGGTGAAGGAGGAGGAGGAAAAGAAGGAAGAGGAGAAGAAGGAAGAGAAGAAGGAAAAGGAGGAGAAGAAGGAGGAGGATAAGGATAAGGATAAGGACAAGGATAAGGAGAAGAAGAAATCGCGGGGTCGTAAGAAGAAGGAAGAAAAGGAGAAGGAGAAACCAAAAGGAGAAGAGAAGGGGGAGGAGAAGAAAGAGTAGTTATGATATGGGCGCGTGGTTGCGGGTCGGTTTTGGAAGCCGACCCGCATTTTTATTGGAGGGACAGTGATGCGGGGGACGACGATAGTGGTGGTGAGGAAAGATGGCATAACGGCGATGGCGTCAGATGGTCAGGTGACGATAGGGGATGTATCGGTGAAGCAGAAGGCGTGCAAGGTGCGGCGTCTGTTCAAGGGTGGTGTGTTGGCGGGCTTTTCAGGAGCGGTTGCCGACTCATTGGCGCTGCTTGAGCGTTTTGAGGGGAAGTTGGAGGAGTTTGGTGGGGATTTACGGCGGGCGGCGGTGGAGATGGCGAAACTCTGGCGCACCGATAGAATCCTTCGCCGACTTGAAGCGTTCCTCCTTGTCGCCGATGCGGAAACGATACTCCTCATCTCAGGTGCGGGAGATGTTCTTGAGCCGGAAGAGTCGGTGATGGGGATAGGTTCTGGGGGTGCGTTCGCGCATGCGGCTGCATTGGCACTTTTGCGTTATTCTGATCTTAACGCAGAGCAGATAGCAGAAGAAGCAATCCGCATTGCCGCTCGTCTTTGCATCTACACAAACGACAACATCAACATTGAGGTGATAAAGAAGTAGCGGAGGGGGTGGGATTCGAACCCACGGCACGCTTGTGGCGTGCAGCGGTTTTCAAGACCGCCCCCTTAGACCGCTCGGGCACCCCTCCTTTTATCATTATAGCATCCTGTCAAGAGGCTGCAAACAAATCGTTACTTGCCAAAACCGCCGTTTTGGTGTAGAATTTAGCGGGACTCCTTGGGAGATTTGAGGTGACATCAAGAAGATGCGGCAAGTGTGGAGCGCGTGTCCCTGTAGTTGCCCGTTTCTGCCCTTATTGTGGGGAGGAGTTGAAGGGAGAGAAGCCTTTCTCGCCGCCGGAGTTCCGTTGGAAGCGCAAAGATTACACTACACCCGACGGCAGGAAGGTCGCAGTGGTGGAGATGATGGGCGCGATAGAGGCGCGTCACGCCAGAAAACTGCGTGACCTCTTCAGCGAATTGGACAAACAGGGTGTTGACAGGGTGATTTTCTGTATGCGGGGGGTGACATATGTCTCTTCTGCCGCTCTGGGACTGCTTGTCTCATTTGCTTCGGATAAACGGGTGAGAACAGGCGCCCACTGTGTCTTCCTCACCGACATAAGTCAGGCGGTGGGTGGCGCTATGAGCGTTCTGGGAATAATGCCCTTTTTTGCCATATTCCCTTCCACCGACAGTGCGCTAAAATCTTTGGGTATTGAGCCAGAGGAGCCCGAGATTGAGGATAAATCTACCGCAGACTGAACTGACGGATGAGAGACTCTTTCTCATTGCGGGACCATGTGTTATTGAGTCTCGTGAGGTGTGTCTTACCGTTGCAGAGCATCTGAAACGAATCTCCCGAAGTTTTGACATCGCTGTGGTGTTCAAGTCTTCGTTTGATAAGGCGAACAGGACATCGGTGGTGTCGTTTAGGGGACCTGGGCTTGAGGCGGGATTGCGGGTTCTGGAGGAGGTGAAGCGCCAGACAGGGCTTCCTGTTTTGACCGACATTCACGAGGCGGGTCAGGCTAACGCGGTGGCGGAGGTTGCGGACATTCTTCAGATACCTGCGTTTTTGTGTCGTCAGACGGACTTGATAATGGCGGCGGCGGCGACAGCAAAACCTCTCAACCTTAAAAAAGGGCAGTTCGCCTCACCCACAGTAATGCGGGAGGCTGTCAGAAAAGCGCGTGCTGGTGGTGCAGAGCATATCCTTGTGACGGAACGCGGAAACTTCTTCGGATACTCTGACTTGGTGGTTGATATGCGCATTTTTTGTGCCTTATCGGATGTGGACGCGCTGCTTGTCTTTGACGCAACCCACAGTGTTCAGAGCCCGGCAGGGTTGGGGGACGCTTCTGGCGGTAGCAGGGAGTTTGCCGAGCCTTTGGCATTGGCAGCAGTTGCGGCGGGTGCTGATGGACTTTTCATTGAGACCCATCCAGACCCCGATTCTGCGCTGTGTGACGGTCCTGTTATGCTGCCACTACAGCGTCTTGAAGGGCTGCTTCAAAAAGCGCTGGCGGTTTATGAGGCGACGCGATAGCCGCACCCTTTAACCCGAATCCTCGTTGCCGTGGCGCCCTCATCTATGTCAATTTCTACATCAAGAAACGACCTTATCGCGAACGCGTTGGTCTCAAGATGGGCGGTTTTGTGGGGGGTAAGGAAGAGAGATTCGCCGTCGGCTAATGCAGCAGGCAAAAGCAACTGGTCAGCCAGATGTTCGTCAACAGTGGCGGAAGAGTTGAGGAAGCGTTCTGTGGCAAAAGCAGCCTCACGGGCGACCTCTTCCGCCGGCTTGCCCTTTACGCCCAGCGATGAGAAGACGGCGTAGCAGTTTTCGGCAACCACCTCAATGCTGACGCAGTTACCGGGTCCTGCGGCGGGAGGGCGCAGATGGACGAAACGGAGGTTATGGTTAACAAGAGCCGCGCGTAGAGTCCTCTCCTGTCGTCTGGCGATGTGGTCGGGCAGATGGGCGAGAAGTATGCGACAGACAAGCATTTTTACCCTGCCGCGCCTCTCAAGGCGCAGTGGACTTAAGGTGTTGGATGGTTTGAAGTTTGCTCGTATCATGCCGCCGCCCCGCGGGTAAAAGCCTGCTCGTAGAAGCGAAAACTCCGCCTGAACTCCAAAACGCGAAAGCGCCGGCAGGAAGGCGTGCCGCAGGTGCTCAAAGGGCGGAGACCACCTCACATGTGTGCCACCTGTGAGGGTTATGTCGGCGCCGCAAAAAAGCAGCGGCGCATAGAGTGCGTGTAAAAGAAGTGATGCCGAACCGGCAGTGGGGATGCGGAAGTCAAAATGGCTGTTTGGAGGAGGTGGGCTCTGTGGGGTGAACTGCAAAGATGTTGAGGCGAGTTGTGCGCCGCGTGTGTCAGCCGAAACCAGTCGTGCCATTGACTGGATGCATACAAGATGCTGGGCGGCAAGCCCCGGATTTTTCCGTTTCGCGCGGATGTTATTTATGACAAAAGGACGCATAAGGAGGGCGGAAAGGGCAAGTGATGTGCGAAGAATCTGTCCACCACCTTCGCCAAAAGAGCCATCAACCTCAACGGTAGAGCGCATCTGCGGAGACCTCTTAAAAGTTGGCGCCCATAGAGAACTGAAATGTCTGGCGGACATCGCCCCGCATCATTCGCAGAGGCCACGCAAAATCAAATCTTATTGTGAAGAACGCCTGCACGCGTATGCGAAAGCCAAATCCACAAGAGACGCGAAAGTCGCCGACATAAAAGTCACTTTTTGTATAGGCGAGGTTTGCGGAGTCAAGGAAGACCGCGAATCGGAGGTTGCGCCCTGCCCCGGGAACAGGCATTGAAACCTCGCTTGAGAGCAGGACAAAGGCGGTGCCGCCGAGTGGGGAGCCGTCTTCGGTGGGACCGATGTAGCGGTAATGGAAGCCGCGCACCCCATAGACCGACGAGAGCGAGCCACCGGCGAAAAAGCGCTCAAAAATCGGCACAAACTCGCTGCCGGCAAATGGATTCGCCAGCGCACCTGTGGCGCGGAACGCCCATACAATGTGTGTTGACTCCTCTGTTTCATAAAGGTTAAAGAAGCATTGTGCGTGGAGAACACCCCGCCAGAAGTTGTAGTCTCCCGGGAAAGGCTTGCCCATCAAGTCAAAAGAGAGACGGCTCATAAAGCCTGAATAAACCGTGCCCCAGCGGTCAACAGATGTCAAATCAACCACCGCCTCAAGTCCAATTCCGTAAAGGTCTTTTGTGCCTTGAACGAGGAAGACATCTAGGGGTGCGTCTGACGAGATGGAGTAAATGGTGGCGCGCTGGATGCGAATAGAGGCGTCCAATGTGAGCCATCGGGTGAGCGACCTGCCAAGACCCACCGAGAAGGAGGCGTTTTTCTCGTTGTAGTCCCACCACCTGTCACGGCGGTATTCAGGTGAGACTCTCAGGCGGGTTCTTGTGTCAAAAAGATATGGCTCAAGGAAGTAGAGGAAGTAGCGGCTGTGGGAACGCCCTGGGCGGAACTCAAGTTGGAGATGCTGTCCTGCACCAACGGGTGGCCAGCGCGATATATCCACATTGGGATGCACAAGCGCTATGCGCCCCTGAAAACCATACTCTTGGGAGTACTGAAAGCCGAATTCAAACCGTCCCGCTCGCGTTTCCTGAACCTCAATAAGTAAGTCCTTATAGGCTGGGTCATCGGTGTTAAGCAGGTCAAAGAGCGCGTAGGAGAAGTATCGTAGGCGGTAAAGACGGTTGATGGAGTTGCGGAGTTCGTTAAGGTCGCAAAGCCCTCCGGGATATACCGAGATTTCGCGGCGTATCACCTTGTCACGGGTGGTGTTGTTACCGCGCACGACCACACGTCTTATGTGAATTACCGGACCTGCATTTATGTGAAACACCACACAGACCTGACGCCCTTTAAGACCGACCATCCATTCGGGTCTGACGCGTGCCATAACATAACCCTTTGCGTGCAACTCCTTAAGAATAGCGTTTGCCGATTTGCTTATTTCCTCTTGTCTTACAGGTTTTCCAGGTTTGATGGTGAGGAGAGAGCGCAGTTTTTCGGGCGCCATTTTGAAGTCGCCTTCAAAGCGCACCTCTCCAACCGAATATCGCTGTCCTTCATTGATGTGAAAGGTGATAAGCGCTATCGCCTTATCGTCGCTGACCTTCTTGATTTTCCATTCAACCCTGACGGAGGCGTCAAGAAATCCCTCGTTGCGTAGAAAAGCGGTGAGGCGTTCTGCGTCGGTTTTAACGCGTTCTTCCACAAACTCTCCGCCGCCAAATATGCGCCGAAAGAAGGTCTCCTGCCGTGATTCAATCTTTTTGTAAAGTGTGCTGGAGTCAAAGGCGCGGTTGCCGACAAATGTGACGGCGCCTACTGCAACATACGGACCATAGTCAAGAAGAAACTCCACCTGAACGCCGTCATCCGCCGCCTTCAGACGCCACTTAACCGACGAAAACGGATAACCCTCCCCAAGAAGATAGTCGTGGATGGAGCGGGCGTCGTGGTTGAGCATATATGGGTTGACATATTCTCCTCTCTGTGCCGAAAGGAGCCAGGTTGTATCTTCTGGCAGCGAGACCTCTTCTCCACGCTTGTTGAGGAAGACGACCTTTTTAGCGATGGGGAGTAGGCGAACGACGAGTGTGATGTCAAGGAAGTTTTTGTGACGGCGAAGATGAGGGGTGATGAGGAAGCGTCGGAGGCGGAGGAGGCGCTTGATGTCGGCGTCAAAACGCTGGGGGGAGAAGACCTGTCCGATTTTGGTGTAGATGTTGGCGAGGATGAGGGTTTTTGCAGCCTGAAGTTGGCGAGGGGTGACCTTTATGACGGTTCCGTCTGATAGGGTTGGGGGTAGGACTTTGACCTGAAGCGACCGCACAGTCGGTCTGTCAGGTTGCTGCCCCAAAAGGAGAGAAGGCAGTAAACTAAGTGCCAAAAGAATCCAACTCTTCATCCAGAACCTCGCCATGAGGATGCGCGTTCTCAAAACGCAAAACGGTGAAATCATAAAAGAGGTGAACGACACCACGCGGACCGTGGCGCTGTTTTGCGATGATGAGTTCAGCCTCGCCGCGGGGTGAGGCGCTCTGCTCGTGGTAGTCGGAACGCCACAAAAGGAGGACGACATCGGCGTCTTGTTCAATGGCACCTGATTCGCGCAGGTCGCTTAGACGGGGGCGGTCGTGTTCTTCTGCGGCGCGGCGCAGTTGCGATATCGCTATGACGGGAATGTCCAACTCCTTTGCCAGTCCCTTAAGGTGACCCGAAATCTGCGCTATCATTTTCTGGCGGTCCTTTTCTCCTGGCACCGTCATCAACTGAAGGTAGTCCACAATTATGAGTTGTATGTCGTGTTTCTGTTTTAAGCGGCGGGCTCTGGACTTAAGCACCATAGGAGTAAGGGGATTTGCGTCGTTGATGAATATCGGCGCTTCCGCCAACTCGCCTATGCCAATAGAGATGCGTTCAAACTCCTCCGCACTGAGCCGCCCTTGTCGCAACCTCGCGAGGTTGGTCTTTGTGTGCAGACAAAGTATGGATTCTGTGACACGCTCGGCGGATGTCTCAATGGAGAATATGGCAACAGGTTTGCGCTGATGAACGGCGACTTTTTCTGCGATGTTTAGGGCAAGCGTTGTTTTACCCATTGACGGACGCGCCGCAAGGACTATCAAATCCCCTTTCTGAAATCCTCCCGTCTTCTCATCCAAATCGTAAAAACCTGACGGAATGCCCGTGACGAGCCGCTCACCACTCCGCGCCAACTCGTCTATCTTCTTGAAGGTCTCCATCAGAATGTCGCGCATATGGACCGCCTCGCGTGCAATGAATGTGGTCGCCACCTCATAAACCATTCGCCCCGCCTCGTCCAGCAACTCATCCAGCGGACGCTCCTGTTTGAAGCACTCCTCCCGTATTTTGCTGCAGACACGAATTAGGTGGCGGAGAACCGATTTCTGCTTCACAATCTGGGCATACTGCTCACAGTGGCTCGCCTCAGGGGTTCCCTCCACAAGAGCGGTAAGGTAGGCGGCCCCTCCTGCTCTATCAAGCGCTCCGCTCTCCTTCAGACGCTCAATGACCACAACGCTGTCCACCGCCTTTCCTGATGCGACCAGGTCACAGATGACCTGGTAGATGAGGCGGTGACGGGGCTCATAGAAATCGTCAGGCTCAAGCAAATGCACAATCTCGTGAGCAACTTCAGGCTCAATCAAGAGCGCGCCCAAAAGCGCAACTTCTGCCTCAACGCTTGCGGGAACCTGCGCAGTCTCCATTCAGTCCCCTCCATCCCAGCCGCCCTACTCCTCCTGCTCAACCACCCACAGTCTTAAGCGCGCCTCTATCTCTTCAGCAAGGTGAACCAAAACCTCGTAAACACCCAACTCCTTTATCGGTGCCTCAAGGCGAATCATCCCTTCCTCAACTGGCAGACCCTTTTTGTTCAATTCTTCTGCTATCATAGCAGCAGTGACCGAGCCGAAAAGTTTACCATCTTCAGTTGCACGCACCGACACCGTGCAGGAAGTGGTCTCCAACGCCTCTTTCAACTCGCCCATCTTGGCAAGATGGCTTTGATATCGCTCCGCCATTCGCTTTCTTTCCTTCTCCACCCGCTTTATGTTCTCCTCCGAATAAGGATAAGCCAAGCCATAGGGGAGAAGATAGTTACGGGCGTATCCGTCCTTTACCTCAACCACATCGCCAACATTGCCGAGGCGTTCCACGCGACGGCGCAGGATGAGACGCATTCAACACTCCTTAAAGGATGGCTCAATGGGAGGTTCTGGCGTGTGCGCCGCAGTAGGGCAGCAGAGCCAGAAACCTCGCGATGTTTATGGCGCGACGAACCTGGCGTTGATGTCGCGCACAATTGCCGCTCCTTTTGCGACTGAACATCTTCCCTGTCGCCGTCAGAAGACGACGCAGATTCTCTATGTCTTTGTAGTCCACCTCTCTCACCCCTTCGCGGCAGAAACGACAACGCGTTCTGCCGAACCTTGAAAGAATCTTTTTGTCAACACGCACTTGCGCAGCCATAGACTCTGCTCCTCCTTAAAAAGGAATCGCCTCATCCTCTTCATCGTTTGTGAAGGTGACCTCTTCAGGAGCAGGTTCTGGGGCGGGCGTCGTTGTCGTTTCGGCGGGCTGCTCCTCCCGCTTGATGCGTGCCCTCTCTATGAACTGGACACGCTCGGCGACGACGCTTAAGCGGTTGCGCCGCCTACCGTCTGGCGCCTCCCAAACACGATAACGCAGCCTCCCCTCCACAAAGAGTGTCTTACCCTTTGCCAGGAACCTGTGGCACGCTTCAGCATTCTTGCCGAACGCTTCAATGTCCACAAATGTCGTCTCTTCACGCCTCTGTCCCTGCTTGTTCGTCCTCACACGATTGATAGCGATGGAGAAATTCGCCACAGGGGTTCCGCTCGGAGTGTAGCGGAGTTCAGGGTCCCGAGTCAGGTTGCCGATAAGAAACACTTTGTTCAAATACGCCATCACCGTATCCCCAACAAAGTCCCTTCTATATGGTCGTTGTCTCTTTGTCCAACTCAAGCCAGCCGCCGTCAGGCAGCGCCACTTTATCTGGCACCCTCTTGGCACGCAGCATCATAACCCTCAAAATATCGCCGCTCAAGTAGCAGTCCCTTTTTATCTCTGCAATCTTCTCCGGCTTGCACTCAAAGTAGACCAGATGATATATTCCGCGTGTTTGCTTCTTTATGGGGTAGCAGAACTCGCGTTCCGCCCAGCGAGTTGACACCAGCACCTTCGCACCGTGCTTCTCCAGCAAACCGTGGACCACCCTCTTCACGGAACGGTCATCTGTGCCCACACGGTTTATGTCCACTATGAACATTCCTTCATACAATCGGGGTTTGGATTCAACATCTCCGCGTAACTCAGGCATTA
>CAZPBO010000007.1:0-1276 GCA_964584815.1 uncultured Planctomycetota bacterium | reverse complement strand
ATCCTCCCCTATTCAAAAAGTTCCGAAACAGAACGGTCCTCGTGTATCCGTTTTACAGCCTCACCGAGCAGTTCCGCAACGGAAAGATAGCGGATTTTTGGACTTTCAACACGCGGCGGCACCGTATTGGTAACGGCAACCCAGTCAACAGGTGAGGCGTTCAGGCGTTCCACAGCGTTGCCCGCGAAAATCCCGTGTGTGGCACATATCCCCACAGAAAGTGCCCCGTTCTCGCGTGCTATCCGCGCCGCATCCGCCACCGTTCCCCCCGTCGCTATTATGTCATCTATCATCACAACATGTTTGCCTCGCACATCACCTATCAGATGATAAGATACCGTCTGCGTGCCGCTTATCCGCCTCTTGTCCACAAGTGCAAAGTCGCATTCCAGACGCTTGGAATACGCCCGCACCATTTTCGCCCCACCCACATCAGGACTCAAAACACAGAACGGCTCCTCAACCGTCTTTTGTATATGCGGCACAAACACCCTATACGCCCACAACTCATCCACTGGTATGTCAAAAAAGCCTTGAACCTGCGGAGCGTGCAGGTCTATCGTTAAAACCCTGTTTGCACCCGCAACCGTTATTAGATTTGCCACCAACTTGGCGGTTATCGGCACCCGTCCTTCGGCTTTTCTGTCCTGCCGTGCATAACCAAAATACGGCACCACCGCCGTTATACGCCCCGCTGACGCCCGCTTCAGACAGTCCAGTATCACAAGCAACTCCATCAGATTCTCATTTACAGGCGGACAGGTCGGCTGCACCACAAACGCATCGCATCCACGCATATCCTCTTCTATCTTCACATCTATCTCACCATCAGGAAATCGCCTGCAGCGCATTCTTACAGGTTCTATCCCCAGATGCTCACAAACCTCTCGCGCCAGTTCGGGATTAGCGCTGCCTGTCAAAACCTTCAACGCAAAACGACCCTTCATAGCAACTCATCCATCCAACCTGTGTGGAGCAATATTCTACAATGGTTGTGGTCTGCGTCAAACAAATTTGCGGCAGGTTTCCAACAACCCATAACGCCAGACCGCTGCCTGAATATGCGGTGCTTTATTGGACCCTTCCCTATCAGGTTGTTTGCGCCAAAATTAGCGTTGACTTGACAAACGGACAACGGGCGCAAAAATATATTATGAACGGAGAGGTGCCGGAGTGGCCGAACGGGGCAGGTTGCTAACCTGTTGTCCTCCGTTAAGGGGGACCGTGGGTTCGAATCCCACCCTCTCCGCCATTTTGTTTTTCTGCTTACGCAAGC
>CAZPBO010000006.1:50779-53420 GCA_964584815.1 uncultured Planctomycetota bacterium | reverse complement strand
ATGCGCCGCCACCGCAAAATCTATGAAACCCTCCTGCAGACCAAAAAGGCGCGACGCAAAAAGCAGATGCCCGCTTGATGAAACAGGCAAGAACTCCGTCAGTCCTTGAACGCAGCCAAGTATGAGAGCCTCAAGTGGTGTCACAGCCGAGTGCCTCCTCAACGAAGCGGACGATTTTGGCGGCGAGCGTGCGCTTTGTGCACTCAAGTTGCTGCATCTTTTTATCTTTTGTGATGAGGATGAATGTTGAGCGTTCGGCGCCGATGGTCTGTTTCGTGTTCAGCACAACAAGGTCAAGGTGTTTTGTTTTAAGTTTTCTTAAAGCGTTTTCAGTCGCGTTGATGGAATCCTCAAGTGCGAAGCCGACAAAGATTTGGTGTGGGCGCTTGATTTTTGCGGCATCAGCGAGGATGTCAGGATTGGGTAGCAATTTAAGGTTAAGGGGTGATTTGCGCTTGATTTTGCGGTTTGACTTTCTTGCGGGTCTGAAGTCTGCGACAGCGGCGGTCATAACAAGCGCATCTGCTTCAGGAAGATGTCGCAGAACAGCCGAATGCATCTGAAGCGCCGTCTCCACAGGGATTGTTTGAACACCGCGTGGCGGACGGAGATTTGTCGGACCGCTTATCAGGGTTACGGTGTGGTTGCGTTTCAGCGCCTGCCGAGCCACCTCATAGCCCATTCTGCCACTTGAGGCGTTGCTGATGTAGCGGATTGGGTCAATCCACTCACGGGTGGGACCCGCCGTAACAAGGAATCTCACTTCTCAATCTCCAGTTGATGCTGCTGCCCCAGTTTGTCCTCAAGAACCACCAAATTTTCCGTCACTTTGACGACCCTGAAACGCTCACCATCCTGCCAGACGGAACTGCCCGGAACGCAGGCGCGTCCATTGAGGAAAACCTGAACACCTCCGCCCGGAAGCACCATAACACCAGATATCTTTATCTTTCTTGCAATCGTGGCAAGACGCTTCTTCTGACGCTCCCTTTCCTGTGCCTCACGCCGCTTCCTCTCCTCCTCCTCACGCCGCCTCCTCTCCTCCTCCGCTCTCTTCTTGCGCATCTCCTCTTCACGCTTCCTGCGCGCTTCCTCTTCTTCCTTACGGCGTTTCTCCTCTTCTATCTTCTTAAGATATTCGGCGCGTTCCTCAATAAAGGGTGACACGAATGGGTCGTGTCCC
The DNA here is from genome assembly GCA_964584815.1 of uncultured Planctomycetota bacterium. Taxonomy (GTDB): domain Bacteria; phylum Planctomycetota; class SKW154; order SKW154; family SKW154; genus CAZPBO01. The sequence goes on along the minus strand of CAZPBO010000006.1, from coordinate 52,237 downwards.
CACGGATGGTGGCTGATAGGATAAGGGACAGGCTCTGCACGGTCATAATGGATGGTCACAGGGGTCGCTGGTTTGGCGGATGTTATAGGGGACGGTGATGTATGGGTGTATATGAGTGCGCCGATGATGGTGAAAAGAACCACCGCCAGCACCACTACTCTGTTCTCCTGCAGTAGCATCATAAAGCGTCTCATTCCGTCTCCTTAATGAAAACGACATCTCCATATATTGATACGACGACATTTGGATGATGGTCTGTGTCGGATGTGATATCAAGTTTTTTGATTTGGAAGATGAAATGCGCATTTGTGGCGTCACCGAGGAAATCGGCGACTTGGTGGAAGCGTCCAGTCACCTCAATGACGACTGGAACACGAACGAGCACAGGAGCGGGAGCCTGTTTTGAGGTTTTTACAGGTGGTGGTTGCTGATGGCATCGTTTAAGTGATTTTATGTGTAGACCGCAGGCGCGGGCGGTGGTGGTGAGGAAGTGGAGGATGGAAGGGAAGTCGGTTTCGTTGCCGAAGCGGCGGGCAAGGAGGGTGAGTTGGCGTTGAGTGGAGTCAAGTTGGAAGCGGCGCAGGATGACGGCGTGGAACCGGCGCCTGGCTTGACGCAGCCGCTTCTCAGCCGCTCTTGCCTCCCTGCTGGCGGAAGCCACAGAAAGCCCCATCAGGACGATGGACAGACCCGCAACACCCATCGCCACAAGCCATATCATCTTTCTGCGTTCAGGTTTTTGAATCGCTGCCAATCCTTCAACCTCAATTTTCCTGTTATCACAAACAGAAACAGGTCGCGAGAAAAGACCTCATCTCCGAGGGTGACAGGGAGAAGCGATTCTGTGCGGATGTCGGACATTTCTGGGAGATGGCTGAGTGCCACTGCAAGACTGGTCACCGCTTGTGCGTTGTAGGAGTAGCCTTCTATACGGAGTTTGTAGTGTGTGGGGTTTCCGTTCTGGTCGGAGGCGGCGTCAAAGGAGAGTGTGCGGAACCAGAGAGTTCCCTGCTGGGGAACGCCCGAGATTTTACGCATCACTTCCCGCCAGTCGGGGACGGCATCCCACGCTTTGCGCGCGATTGACAGAGACGCTTTTGCGCGTTTGAGGTGCTCCACAAGCGCGGGTCCCTTTCTGTTCTTGGGGGCAAGGATTTTACACTCCTCCTCCACCGCGGATATCTGGGCGGAATATGAGAGTCTGACGGTGAGGAGGGCGGCGAAAAGCGATATGGCGGCAGCCAGAAAGAGCGCTCCCACCTGGGTGATGTGGAGTCTGCCGGGGCGTGTGGGCGCCTTGCGGGCAGGCATAAGGTTTATGTGTTTGCGTGACTCCTGAAGCGCAAGTCCGTATGCCACTGTGAAGGCGGTTCCTGTGGCTTCAATTTCCTCTTTCTTCACCGTGGGGCTGCCCGAGCGCAGTTGTGCCAACGGGTTGGCAATCTTTACAGGTGCTCC
>CAZPBO010000006.1:34760-50679 GCA_964584815.1 uncultured Planctomycetota bacterium | reverse complement strand
ACCGCGATAGCAAGCAGCCGTTGCTCTTCCTCCTTCAGCGCGATGCCGTGTCTGCGTTTTAGGAGTTCCGCCGCTTCGGGAGAGACGCCAATCTCTGCGCATATGGATTCGGTGAAATCGGCGTCCCCGATACGCATTTCTCGGATAAAAGTGGGATGTCCTTCCTCGCAGACGACGAATGTGGTGAATGACCTGCCGATGTCAATGAGGACTGTGGCGGTGGCTGCATCTTTTGGGATGTTGTTTTTGAGTGCCGCAAGGAGCGCCAGTGCCCTTACCGCCACCCCCACGGGAGTGAGTCCCGCCGCCTCCAGCACCTTGACACGCTCTTGTAGCCGTTCCTTTTTCGCCGCCGCCACCAGAACATCTACCTTCCGACTTCCGTCCGAAAATGTCACCTCCTTTATCAGATGATACGCAAACTCCGCCTCTTGCAGCGGAAATGGGCTTGTTCGTTCCGCTTCCCACCAAACGGCGTTGCGCAAATCGGCGTCCGGCATCTGAGGGAAGGAGACCTGTTTGGCAAAAGTGTCTGTTCCTTCTATGCAGGTTACGGCTTCGCTACCAGCCAAACCCCTCGTTGCTATCATCCGCTCAAGCAGTGTTCCGACAGCCACAGTGTCAGACTTCATATCCTGGGGGAGTTTTGCTGTCGCGTAACCGAAAAGCACCGCTCCCCCGCTTGTCTCTTTTACCTCAACGACATTCACGATATCGCCGTCAATGTCCACGCCCAGCATCTCATATGTCCAACAGAACTCTCCGTATTCAATTATATCGTCAAAATAGGCGAATGCCCTCCAATCTTTTTGATTGTATTCTATGGCGTTGACATTATTATAGAGCACAAGGAGGGTTGTTGGGGAATAGGATATGAGGGTTTTGCTCCTTTTGGTTGTTTGTGGTTGTGCCGCGGGAGGAGTGAAACTGCCTATAGCAGCAGAGACTCTGGATGTGGTGGTCGGTGTGCGGTGCGCCGACAAGGAGTTTTGTTCTCTGCTCTGCTCAGCGTTAGAGAAGACCCGCATAGCCAAGAGGGTGACCCCTTTCAAGAAGGAGGAAGCCGAGACCTATTTTTTGGTGGTTGATGTGGAACACCATCCGGACAAGTGGCAGGGGGAGCCGTCAAAGAAGAACGCCTCTTTGAACTTCTGGGCGTATGTGGCGCCGTGGTTTCCGCTTCCTGCGATGATGAACCTGCTGCCTGTGGTGACGGTTCGGGTTCGCAATGAGGCAAAGGTAACCCTGGGTTACTGGATGAGCAAAGGGTTTGTGGCGCTGAAGAAGGAAGGGGTGGAGAATCCGTTTGTGGTGGCTGTGGTGGCGAAACAGAAGCGCTGGCTTGACCGCTACTGGTGGACGATAAAGAGTTGGCTTCCTGTTTCGGCGTTCGGGAAGAGTTGGCGCAGCATATTTTTTAAGCCTGATATCAAAAAGGTTGAGCATCTCAAAAAGGTTGCCGACCACGACCTTGCTAACAGGATAGCCGTTCGTGTCGTGGATTTCCTCAAAGCGGAAGCCCCTAAAAGGTGAGGAGGATGGGTGCTGATGGCGGAACCCCCGTTTGACATCGGACGCTACCATGTGGTGGAGCAGATAGGCATCGGTGGTATGGGGCGGGTCTATCGTGCCACCACTGATGAAGGTGTGGAGGTCGCCATCAAGACGATGCATCCTCATCTTTCCGAGCAGGAGGAGTTTGTGCGCCGTTTTATGCTTGAGGCGGAGCGTCTGCAGCGGGTCTCACACCCGGGGGTTGTGCGCGTTTATGAATACGGCAAAGCTGAGGTCGGCGGTGCGGAAGTTCCCTATATCGTGATGGAATTTGTTCGCGGTCGCAAATTGAGCGATGTTCTCGGCGACATTGATACGGGAACAGGCGAGTTCACCCTTGATGTTCCCGCCGTTGACGGCAAGGTTGTGGTTCCTCAAGATGGCGTGGTGCGTATCCTGCGTCAGATGGCCTACATCCTTCAAGCGTGCAATCAGGTTGATGTCGTTCACCGAGACATAAAGCCCGACAACATCATCATCACCGACCCTTCTTGGAGTGTGAAACTGATTGACTTTGGAATTGCCAAAGACACCGCGGAGCAGCACACCCTATCCCAGACAGGTCAGGTTTTGGGCACTCCTGCTTATATGAGTCCCGAGCAGTGTAGGGGAGCAAAAGAGATAGATATTCGCACCGACATATACGCGCTGGGGGTGGTGGCATATCGTTGTCTTACAGGACGCCTGCCGTTTGAAGCCGAGACCGTTGCAGGCTATATCAAAAAGCATCTTGAAGAGCCGCCGACCCCTATACAGCAACTTAACCCTAATGTTGATGAGAACCTTGCCCTGATAGTTGAGCGGATGATGGCAAAGGAGCCCGAAAACCGCCATCAGAGTCCTGATGAGTTGATAGAGGACTTGATGAGATGTGAGCGTGGTGAGCCGCCTGTTCGGGTCTACGACTGGGAGACGAGGACGACATACGAGACGAAGACCGAAATGGAGGCGGCGAGGCGGTTGGCGAGACGGCGTGCTAAGATTCGCGCCGCTTTGCGCTTCCTCATCTTGGCAGTGGGGGTTGCTGTTGCCGCCATAGTGCTCGCTTTCGTAATTGCACCCCATTTTGTGAAACCAAACACGACTCCTCAACGCCTTGACCTCGCAAAACCCTTTCTGGAGAAAGGGAACAGTTTGGTGAAGAGTCTGCCGGAGGCTGCCGCCTTTTGGTATGAGAAGGCGCGTCAGAAGGCTGACACCCCCACCATTCGGCAGATGCTTGCGGATGCGCTCAAAGCCGCCGATGCCGCACCGCTGCTTCTTGTTCGTCCCGATTCAAAAAGCAGAGAACTTCTCTCACATCTTGTGCATCGCTACTGGGCTCCAATAACGGTTGCAAACCCCAAGAACCTGCCTGAAGGAGTTGACTGGGGCGACAAGGGGCGGGTTGCGTCTGTTCTGCGCGGGGAGTGCGGCATCCGCTATGTGCTGCACTGCACTTTGGCGGAGACGCCCAAAGGATGGCGGGCGACCTTAAGCAGGCTTGACCTGCGCACAGGGGCGGAAATCTCATATTTTGGTGTTCAGAAAACGCCCGAGCGCGCTGTAGAAGACGCTTTCCTTGCCTCCACCGTGGATGAAAAGCGACGCAAAATCCACTGGCTTTTGGTGGAAGCCAAATCTTGCCCGTCCCGTGACAGGGCGATACAACTTTATCGGCAGGTTTTGGCGCTGGACAAGACTGTGAGGGAAGCAAAAGAAGCGCTGCGCCGACTCTACATCAAGGTGTTACAGAAATATATAAAGGAAGGACGATTTGGCGAAGCACTCTCCACGGCGGAGGAGGCGTTGGCGGTGCTGCCCAACGAGGAGGAGGTGCAACGCCTTAAGGAAGAGGCGGAGAAGATGCAGCGAGGCGTCTGGCTTAAGAAGGAGTTGGCAGAGGCGAGCGAGGCTTTGAGGCGTCGCGACTGGGCGACGGCGGTAAAGAAGGCGAATGCTGTTCTGAAGCAAAAAGATGATGAGCAGGCAAAGAGGATAAAGGAAGCCGCCTCCGTCTTCAGAGCCATAAGCGATGCTCTCACATCAGCGAACCTCAACACTGCGCGTCAGAACATCAACAATGCCAAAAAGTTGCGTTCACTCGCTCCAGAAGTCTACGACTCTCTCTTAAACAAACTTAAAGAAGCAGAGAAGCGTTACAACGACCTCCTGCAGCAGATAAAAGAAGCGCTTAAAGAGAGGCGTCCTGAGGATGTGAAAGGGCTTGTTGAGCAAGTCAAGTCGGTAAATCAGGACGACACAACCGCCGACGAGTTGCTTATGAAAGCAGAGGATGCTCTGTCCAGATACAACACCTTTTTGATGGAGGCACGGAAAGCGCTGAAAGCGCACCGCTATAAAGGCGCACTGGTTTGGCTTGATAAGGCGGCGAAGTTGCGTAAAAGCGGTTCTCATCTGGAGATAAGACAGAAGATAGAGGAAGCGCTGAAGGCGCGGGAGCAACTTGAAAAGCAGGTTGAGACGGCTTTTGCAGAAGGCAATTGGGAGGAGTTGGCACGCCTTGCTTCAGAACTTTCGCGTCTGTATCCGCAGGGCGCTTGTCCGGAGCGGGTGAAAAGGCTTGCCGCTTACGCTGATGCTATAAGCAGGGCTGAGAAATCCTTGAAGAAGGGCGACCTGAAGGCGGCGTGGGATGCGCTCAAGGCGGCAAAGAAGTATAAAATAGGAAGCGAGAAAGAGGATGAGATAGAGCGCAAGTTGCGTCTGCGGGTGCTTGTTGAAGGAGATGTGCGCCAGAGGGTGGTGGATGTGGGTGGTGATGTGGTGTGCATTGGGGGAGCGTTGGATAAGCCGCTCCTTCTTACAGGTCTGGCGGATGGGCGTTTTGCTGTCGTTTCTGCTGATGGTTCAAAGAGACTTGTATTTGACCCGCCCAAAGCGGGGGTGAAGCCAGTTGCCGCCGCCTTTGTTAAGGCAAACACCCTTCTTCTGTGGTCAGATGGTTCCTTGCAGATGAGGAAGGACGACGGTTCCCTTATCGCGTCAAAGAGTCTGCCTGCGCCGCATTGGGCATATTCCCTCGGAGACGCTGTCGTGATGTGGGATGGGACAAAACTGCGTTTGCTTGGGGAGAAGGAGCGGCAGGTGGAGATGTCGGGAGTCAGTCTTTTGGGTGCAGGGGCGTTTCTTGCTCTTCGCGGCGCGGATGGAAAAGTTGCGCTGCTTGACCGCCACACATTGGGTGTTAGGAGCGAACTATCCGTGAAAGGAGAGGTGGTGAGTTGCGCGACAAGCGAGAGGATGGTGGCGCTGGGTCTGAAGGACGGCACCATAGAGTTGCGCCGCTTAAACGGTGAGGTGGTCAGGCGAATCAAGCCGCTGCGCTGGTTCGCGACAGTTCTCCTTTTTGACCGCACAGGTGCTTTCCTGTTCGCTCTGGACAAATACCGCACCGCCGTTCTGATACGGCTTGACACAGGGAGGGTGTTGTGGCGCAAGCGGCTTGACTGCTGGGCGCCGGCGGACGCCGCCATAGTCGGCTTCAACGACGCGCTCGCCATCCGTGGAGAGGCGGGCAAACTCATCCTCATTTTACCGTCTCTCAAGCCGTAGAACTTCGTGGAGAGAAAATGAGCCCGCTCAAAACAGATGACCAGATACGCTATCTCAAAGGGGTAGGACCAAAAAGAGCCGAGATACTTGCGAGGCTCGGTATTGAGACGGTGGAGGACATCTTGCGGCTGCGCCCCAGAAAATTCCTTGACCGCAGCGAGGTGGTCTCTGTCGCCGCTTTGAAGGATGGGATGACGGCGACTGTGGTCGGGCGCGTTGAAGGGGTGACTCTGTCGTCTGCGCGACGCGGAACCGTCCTTGTCCGTGCCACCCTCCGCGACCATTCGGGCTCCCTGCAACTTCTCTGGTTCAACCAACCCTACATCGCAAACCGCTTAAAAGACGGAACGCTCATTACCGCAACAGGTAAGGTTCGTTTCCATCCATATTACGGTCTTCAAATGACGCCGCAGGAGTGGGAACTGCTTGCTGACGCCGCCGCAACGCTACTACCCGTCTACCCCCTCACAAGCGGGATAAGCCAGCGCCAACTTCGCCGCCTCATCTCACAAGCCCTCGCATCCGTGACGCTTAAGGAATACTTGCCAGGTTGGATTCTCGCCCGCAGGCTTCTCCCATCCATACATACCGCCTACAGGATGCTTCATTATCCCGAAACGGGAAAGCAGTTTGAAGAAGCGTTACGACGCTTCAAGTATGAGGAGTTTCTGCTTCTGCAGGTCGGGGCATTGGCGCGTCGCCGCTTCCTTGCCTCTCACACATCCCACCCGATAAAGACCAGTCCCAAATTGCATCAACGCATTGTTTCTCGCTTCCCTTTCAAACTCACCGCCGCACAGAATCGCGCCATAAGCCAGATTGTCGCAGACCTCACATCCACCCGCCCTATGCATCGCCTGCTCCAAGGCGATGTGGGCTCCGGCAAAACTGTTGTTGCGCTTTACGCTATGCTCCTTGCTGTGGGCAACGGTTTGCAGTCTGCTCTCATGGCGCCCACAGAAATCCTTGCTGAGCAACACTTTCTCTTTATCCGTGAAATTCTCAAAGGAAGCCGCGTCAGGGTTGCGCTTCTTACATCATCCACTCCCGACCGCAAAAGGGTCGTGCAACGGATAAAGGACGGCTATTTTGACATTGTGGTGGGAACACACGCGCTCTTGTCGGATATGGTGGAGTTTCCCAAACTGGCGCTTGTTGTGATTGATGAGCAGCACCGTTTCGGCGTAGCGCAGAGAGCGCTGCTTGTGGAGAAGGCAAAAGTTCCGCATCTTCTTGTGATGACGGCGACGCCAATTCCGCGCAGCCTTGCGTTGACCCTTTTCGGCGACACAGATGTTTCTGTGCTTGATGAGATGCCGCCGGGGAAAGCGCCTGTTGAGACGCACCTTATGCGGATGGAGGAAGTGGAGAAGGCGGCGGATATTGTGCGCGGTCGGCTGCAACGCGGCGAGCAAGCCTATGTTGTATGTCCTGCGATTGAGGAAGGCGATAGTTGGCGCGGTGTTCTCAATGCTCATAAGTGGTGGAGTCAGAAATTGGCGCCTTTTAAGGTGGAGGTTTTGCACGGTAGGATGTCGGCGCAGGAGCGGGAGAAGGTGATGGACGATTTCAGGTCTGGCAGGACGGCGGCGCTTGTCGCCACAACCGTCATTGAGGTTGGCATAGATGTGAAGGGCGCCACGGTGATGGTGATTGAGAATGCCGAACGCTTCGGGCTTGCACAACTCCATCAACTGCGGGGACGCATAGGGCGCGGCTCAAAGCCAGGTCTCTGCATCCTACTTTGTGCACAGGAAACAGAAGAGTCACGACAAAGGCTTGAGGTTATTGCCTCCACGAATGATGGCTTTAAGATAGCAGAGGAGGACCTTCGTCTGCGAGGGACGGGGGAATTCTTCGGCACGCGTCAGAGCGGAATGCACGATTTGCGTTTTGCCGACATCGCCTCCGATTTGGAACTCCTTTACGCAGCACACGAGGACGCCGAAGAGATGATGAAAACAGGTATACCTGAAGCGACAGGGAGATGGCTTGAGCGCAAACTGGGACCTGTTTGGCGGTTGCTTCTGTCATGATGGCGCTGCACGAGGTGGTGATTGGCGTTGTGCTACTGCTTTTGAGCGGCTTTTTCAGCGGCTCTGAGACCGCCCTCTTCTCTCTGCCGCGCTACATCGCACGGGCAGAAGCCGAACGCCGCACCGCTATCGGACGCATCATAACACACCCCCGCAATCTGCTGGCAATGCTTCTTCTGGGCAATATGTTTGTCAACCTTTTTTACGCGGCATTGAGCCTGTTTGTGGCGCAGCGGTTGGGAAAGCAAAGTGGCGTATGGGCTTTCGGCGTGGCGGAGTTGGCAGCGCTTCTTTTGCTTGTGCTTTTTGGGGAGATTTTGCCAAAGGTTGTGGCGATGAGGTCACCGCGTGGTTTTGCCCGCTTTGCCGCTCCTGTCCTGCTCCATCTGCGGCTGCTGGTCGGTCTCCCAGCGGTGCTTCTTGCAGGTCTGGCAAAGGCGCTCGTTAAGGCTTTCCTTCGTCGCGTTGAACCGACAAGCGACGATGCACTTCCCTATGCGATTGAGGAAGCCGCCACACAGGGACTGCTCCCCCCCCACATAGCACGGATGCTTAAGAGGGTGGCACGACTACGCGGGCTCCGTGTCGCCGACATTATGACGCCCCGCGTTCGCATCGTCTGGTTTGATGTCAACAGACCGCGAGAAGAGTTGGTGCAACTTCTCAAAACCTGTGGTCACCGCAAACTGCCCGCCTGTGACGGCGACATAGAGAAGGTGGTCGGCATAATCCACGCAAAGGATGTCTTTTTGTATCCTGAACGCTCCGTGACAGACCTTGTGCGGGAGGTGCTGTTTGTGCCGGAAGTGCAACCTCTGGACATTTTTTTGCGGACGCTGATAAAACGGGCGGCAACGCACGCTATCGTTGTGGATGAGTTCGGTTCCGTTGCGGGACTGGCGACATTGGAGGACGCTGTTGAGGAGGTTGTGGGTGAGATAGAGGATGAGCACGATGAGCGGCGTGTGATGGTGCGCCGTCTTGATGAAGGAGGGTATCTTCTGCGTGGGGATGCGACGCTGCGGGATTGGGAGGATGCAGGGGGTGAGCGGTTGAAAGCATCCGCCACGACGATATCGGGGTTCCTCGCCGAGCGCCTCGGGCGCCTGCCTCAGAAAGGCGACACTGTGGAAACCGCCGACTTCCTATACAGAGTCCTTGTGGCGGGCAAAGAAGGCGCGTTGCGGGTCTATGCGGAGAGGAAGCAGTGATACTGGTTGCTGCGACTTTGGCGTTGCTGATTCTAGCGGGACTTTTCAGCGGTTATGAGACAGGACTTTATGTATGCGACCCGTTCAAAGCGCAGGGGCGCAAAAGGGGGCGCAGTTTCGGCGCACGCCCTCTCGTCGCTTTACTTGACGAAAGACCCAAAGCGGTGGTCGCTCTCCTCATTATGACCAACATCTGTTTATTCTTTGCGTCCACATGCTTTACGCGCCTGCTTGTGCTGGCAGGATTAAGCGACTCTGTGCAGACAGCCCTCCTTTCGTCCGCCCTCTTTTCGCCGATTGTGGTGGTGTTCGCGGAAATGCTGCCCAAAGACCTGTTCCGTATGCGCTCCGACCCGCTCCTTTATCGCTTTGCGCATCTGATATGGGCGCTTTATTGGGTGATGCGCGTGGTTTTGTGGGCGCCGTTTCGTCTCTTCTCACGCCGCCGTCTGCGCTCCTCTTTCCTCACACGCGATGAGATGGAGTTCCACCTGATGCGCCATCTCCGCCGCGGCTCCATCATCGCCCATATGGCGGCTAACATCCTACGCATCGGGCAGAAAAGACTTAAGGATGTGATGATTCCGCGCCGCGATTGCGTTACCGTTTTTCCGCAAACGGAGATGGCGGATGTGGTGCGCACAGCGCGCCGTTACCGCTTCAGCCGCCTCCCCGTCGTTGACCCACAAAACCCCACAAAAGTCCTCGGCGTCGTCAACATCTTTGATATGTTCTACCGCAACGCCACCAAGGTGGCGGATGTAATGCGTCCCCCGCTGCGCCTCGGTCTCAATATGGCTCTTGACGACGCCCTACTCGTTATGCGCGTTCGCCGTCATCCGCTCGCTGTTGTCACCGACAACCGCGGCGCCTTCTCCGGTGTTGTCACCATAAAGGACATTGTTGAGGAAATAACAGGCGAAATCCGTTCCTGGTAGTAAGGAGAAAGAGATGCTTGAAGGTAAGGTTGCTGTTGTCACAGGAGGAGGAAGGGGCATAGGGAAGGCTGTTGCTTGTGAGTTGGCGCGTCTTGGTGCCGCCGTCGTCGTCGTCTCCCGCACAGAAAAAACCTGCTCCTCCGTTGCCGAGCAGATAAGAAATGGAGGCGGCAAAGCGGTGGCGCTGCCACAGGATGTCACTGAAAAAGAGGCGCCGGAGGCGATTGTCAACTGCGCCCTTGAGAATTTCAACTCCCTTGATATCGTGGTCAACAATGCTGGCATAACACGGGACAACATATTCCTGCGTTTAAGCGATGAGGACTGGAGCAGTGTTTTGGATGTGAACCTGACGGCGGCGTTCAGACTTTGCCGTGCTGCCGCGCGACAAATGCTTCGCAAAAGGAGCGGCTCCATAATTAACATATCAAGCATTGTGGGACTTCACGGCAACGCTGGGCAAGCCAACTACGCCGCCGCCAAAGCAGGTCTTGTCGGGCTCACCAAGTCTCTTGCTCTTGAATTGGCGCAACGCAACATCCGCGTTAATGCCATAGCACCAGGCTATATCAGCACCGATATGACCGATGCCCTGCCGCAAGAAGCCAAAGAGGCGCTCCTTAAGCGGATTCCGCTCGGACGGTTCGGCACCCCAGAAGATGTCGCCCGTCTTGCCGCCTTCCTCGCATCCGATAACGCATCTTACATAACAGGACAGGTTTTTGTGGTGGACGGTGGACTTGCTACCTGACATAACCTTTTAACTGTTTGTGACTTATAATCTCCAAAAAAGTGTTTGGAGGTTGACAAAACGCGCTTGTTGTGCAATTGTAAGATGTTGCAGGAGAGGATGGTATGGTGAAGGCGGCGTTTATTGTTGCGGCTGTGTTCTGGATAGTTGACGCGGCTGCCACATCCATCTTACAGCATACCCCGTTGTGGCAGAGCATCCTGCAACCTGATACTTCCCATCTCTTAAGCCGCTCCTTCGTTGCCGCCACTCTTTTCGTCTTTATCGGACTCCTGCACATCAGATTCATAAAACAGCGCGAAAAAAGAAAAGCCCTTTATGAAAGCCAAAAACTCTACAAACTCCTTGCCGAAAATGTCAACGATGTCATATGGACCATGGACTTAAACCTTCGCTACACATATATCAGCCCATCCATCAAAACCGCAAGAGGTTTCTCCCCTGATGAATTGATAGGACGAAGCGTCAAAGAAGTTATGTCCCCTGAAGGGTTCCGTAAAGCGAAAAAACTGCTTGAGGAGGAGTTGGCGAAGGACCCATACAGTGACCCCAACCGTTGCCGAATAGTGGAGTTGGAACTTCCCACTAAGGACGGCGGCACGATGTGGGCAGAACAGAAGATGATATTTCTGCGGGATGAAAGCGGCAGACCCGTTGGGATACTGGGAGTTTCACGCGACATAACCGAGCGCAGACGGGTTCAGGAGGAACTGGAGCGCCATAAAAACCGCCTCAACGAACTGGTTCAGGAGAGGACAAAAGAGTTAATGGAGACGAATATCCGTCTGCAAAAGGAGATAGCCGAGAGAAAGCAGGCGGAAGAAAAGTTAAGGGACTACCAGAAGAGACTGCGTAGACTCGCCAGTGAGGTGACATTTGCTGAGGAAAGGGAGCGGAGGCGGATTGCGGTTGAGTTGCACGACAATCTGGGACAGATGCTTGCTGTGGCGAAGATGCGCCTTGGGACACTCGCTGAATGTGCAGGGCAAAAGCAAAAGGAGGTGATAAGCGAAATCCGCGCTTTGCTTGAACGCTCCATAGAGTTCACCCGCTCTCTCACCATTGAGTTAAGTCCGCCTGTTCTTTATGAGTTGGGACTGGAGCCGGCTGTGGAATGGCTCCTTGAGCGTGTCAGAAAGGAGCACAACCTTAAGGTCTCTTTGCAGACGGCGGGGTCTTCAGAGCCGCTTGATGAGAATGCCCGCGTGCTGCTCTTTAAGGCGACACGGGAGTTGCTGCTCAATATTGTGAAGCACGCCGACGCGACGGAAGTGCAGGTCACCATAAGCCGCGACAATGGATGCGTTCGCTTCGTCGTTGAGGACGACGGCAAAGGGTTTGACCCCGAAAGTCTTCGTTCAAGTGAAGGGTTCGGTCTCTTCAGCATAAAGGAGAGACTCAACCATATCGGCGGTAGTATGGAACTTTTCTCAACCCCGGGTAAGGGAACAAGGGTAGAACTCCTTGTGCCGTTGGGAGAACAGGGAGGCAACCGCAATGACAGTTAGGCTGCTTATTGCCGACGACCACAAGATAGTGCGTGATGGGCTGAAGGCGCTGCTTGAGTCGCGCTCCGATATGAAGGTTGTTGCTGAAGCCGAAAACGGGCGACAAGCAGTGGAACTCATACAACAAGTTCCCGTTGATGTGGTCATTATGGATGTCGCAATGCCCGTTTTGAACGGTGTTGAAGCCACTCGCCGCATACTCGCACATAACAGAAATGTCAAAGTTATCGCCCTATCCATGCACTCCGACAGACGCTTCGTGACGGAGATACTCAAAGCCGGCGCGTCAGGATACCTCCTTAAGGACTGCGCTTTTGAGGAACTCGCCCAAGCCATTGAGGCTGTCCTGTCAGGTGCCACATACCTAAGCCCCCGTGTCGCCGACCTGCTCGTCCAACACTATGTCCGCGGCGAATCCGATTCCCACCCATCATCCGCCTTCTCCTTGCTCACACCACGCGAACGCGAAGTCCTCCAACTCCTCGCAGAAGGAAAATCCACAAAGGAGATAGCACTACACCTAAAAGTCAGCCCGAAAACAGTTGAAACCCACAGACGCCAAATTATGACAAAACTCGGTGTCAACTCTGTCGCTGAACTCACAAAATACGCTATCCGTGAAGGACTTACGCATCTCTGATGCCAAAATCAGGTTTTGCGAAGCCTTCTTTCAGGAAATGTCGTATTGCATTTGCTTCCCCTGTGTGTAAATATATATTAAGGTAAGGGGGCACGGCTCCACTGCCGGGTTGAGGTTGCTGCGCCGGGCCCACCATTCTCCCGCAACCATGACGCCGCACCGCAAAACCCAGCACCAAAACCCGCCGACCGGCGCAGCAACCTCTCTTTTATGCCTCTCAAATCGCTACCCAAAATACAACAACACCACATCCGTTCACCGATGAAAAGTTGTTGCCAAAAGGGACTGGTGCGTGCACAATTGTTCTTGTGGTCTGATGGGAGGAAGTAAATGATGCTGTGGAGACTCCTGGCGGACAAAGCCGCAAAAATGGGAGATAAACCCGCGCTTGTCTTTCCACAAAGAACGCTCACATTCTCCGGCTGGTGGGAAGAGGTGAGAAGATTCGCGGGATGGCTGAAGGAGCAGGGCATAGAGGAAGGAGATGCGGTGGCGGTCTTCCTGCCGGATTGCGCAGAATTTGCGGTGGCGTATTTCGGGGTATGGGTGGCCGGTGGCGTGGTTGTGCCAATTGATTTCGGCGCAAAAGAAGAGGCACTTCGTCATATATTGGAACATTGCGAAGCGAAAGCGGTTCTGGTGGGAGAGAAGGGATATGACGCCGCATCAGTGGCGGGGTCTGTGAGCAGCGTTAGGGGCGTTTTGCGCGTTCCGGATGAATGGGGACGCGTGATGGATGCACCGCCGCAGCAACCCGTTGAACCGCCCGAAAGCGCACCCTCAACACTCTTTTATACAAGCGGCACAACAGGACAGCCAAAAGCGATTCTGTGGAACTACAAACACTTAAAAGGCGCACCGATGATAATGCACCACTTCGGATATGTGCGCCAAGACGATGTGAAATTGTGTGTTGTGCCCTTCAGCCATTGCGGCGGACTGGTCTATCTGCAGAACGCCGCATATGCCGGCTGCACCGTCCACTTTATGCGACGATTTATCCCAGGTCGCTTCGTTGAGATGCTACAAAAACACAAAATAACCTGCTTCCATACGGTGCCGGCAATATTTGTGGCAACCGTGATGACAGACGAGTTCACAAAAGCAGACCTGTCATCGTTGAGGTGGGTGTCAAATTTCGGCGCGATGCTGAACGAGGAGGCGGTCAGGCGCTTTGGAGAGCGCTGCCCTAACGCCAGATTGGTGCAGGGATGGGGAATGACAGAAAGCGCACCACCCAATACCCTCCACCGCCTCAACATCCACATGCCCCTCAAAAGTGTGGGAGTCGCTCCACCTTGGATTGAAGTCGCCGTTGTGGACGAGGAAGGCAAAAAACTGCCATCAGGTGAGGTGGGCGAGATTGTCCTGCGCGGTTGGGTGGTGATGGAAGGCTACTACAAAGCGCCAGAGTTGACCAAACAAACGATAAAAGAAGGATGGCTCCACTCAGGAGACCTCGGCTATATTGATGAGAACGGCTGGCTCTATATCGTTGGACGCAAAAAGGATGTGATAATAGTTGGTGGTTTGAATGTGCTTGCAAGCGAGGTGGAAGAAGTCTTAAGACGCTATGAGGGTGTGGCGGATGCGGCGGTAGTGGGAGCAGCAGACAGACTGCGTGGAGAGGTCGTTAAGGCATATGTTGAGTTGGAACAGGGAGCCAAAGTGACGGAGGGTGAGTTGATAGAGCACGCAAGAGCACTGCTTGAACCGTTCAAGGTGCCAAAAAGTGTGGTGATAGTGGAGCGCCTTCCACGCACAACAAGCGGTAAAGTAGCAAAGTGGCGCCTTAAGGAGATGGATGCTTGATTTTGCTTGTGGTTCTTTTTGCGCAGATGATGCCGCTTCAGAAATTGGCGTTTGAGAAAGGACTGACCGTTCGCGTTGCCCCACATAGCGGTCGCATCACCCTAAGCGACGGAAAACACAAGGTAGTGCTTGCTCTGGGAAGCGATATGGCGCTCTTTGACGGCAAGGTGATTCGCTTAAGCAGGGCGGCTCGTCGCGATGCGGAGGGAATACTTGTGCCGAAAGAGGTGGGGTCGTTCTTCAAACGGAGGATTCCTCATAAAAAGAGACGAATGCGAAAGGGGAAATTTGTGGTGGTGCTGGACGCAGGTCACGGAGGGCGTTTTACGGGAGCGGTGGCGAACGGTTTGGTGGAGAAGGACATAAACCTTGATGTGGTGCTGCGGGTTTGGCGTCTTCTGAAGGATGAGGAAGATGTGAGATTGATACTGACGCGTCGGACTGATGTGGAGTTGGACAGGAACTGGAGTAGGGATTTGGACGCGCGTGTGGATGTGGCAAACCGCGCGGATGCCGACCTTTTTTTGTCGGTGCATTTCAACGCAACAGCAAAGCACAAAACGGATGTGAGCGGAGTAGAGGTCTATGTTGCGCGTGAGGAAGAGGATGTGACAAGACGCACCTCACGCGCATTAAGGGAAGCGGGCGGCACCCTTACACGCCTCGGAGAACTGGCAGACTCCCCCACATCCGATACCGCGTGGATTCTGCACAGGATCCTGCTTGAGGAGAAGTTCAGACGGTCTCTGGAAGCGGCACGATGTTTTGTCCAAGCGCTGCGCAAAAACAACGAGGACTTTGTGCGCGGAATTTTCGCACGCGGCTATCGCGTTGTCAAATGGACAAGATGTCCCGCGGTGCTTCTGGAGTTGGGCTACATCACCCATCCGGCAACCGCACAGCGTCTCAAAACCGCCCGATACCGCCAAAAACTCGCCGAACTGGTGGCTGAAGGAATAAAGGAGTATATAAAGAGACGCCGCGCTGGAGAAGAACCGCAAAAGCCGCAACACAGACACTCCCCTTTGCCGTCAACAAAAGAGGAGAGGCGTTGAAAAGGAGGTCTGCAATGCGCAGAGGAGTTGTGCTGCTTTTTGTGTTGGGTGTTTTGGTGATGCTTGCGGTTCTGGCTCTTGTTTTCGCAGCGTTTGTTCAGGCAGCCACCACAGCCAGTTCCAACAGGCTCCTTGCGGTGAGAGCGGAGTTGCTGGCAAAAAGTGGTCTTGAGAGGGCGTTTGCGGAGTTGAGAGATGCCGCCGCGTTATATCCTTATGATGACCTGACCCTTCCGTGGGCGTTTGCGGACAAAAGCAAAAACCCACTTCACGGCAAATCGCTGCAGGATTTGCTCCTTGAGGCGGACGAGCCCGATATGCTGAAGGCGAATATTCCTGTGTTTGTAAAGGGGGCGCTGGGGGGACTCCACTGCTTAAACGGTGACCAGTTCGCGGTGCGGGTTCTTGACTGCGCTTCGCAGGTCAACTTAAATGGCAGGCAGAACCCCGATGTTGTGGCGCGGATGCTGGATGCGCTCGGCTGGGCGCTTTCTAAGCGCTTCGGCATCAATCCCTTCTCCCAACTCCGTTATGTTGACCCCCAGGACGGGAAAATGAAGACAGGCGGCGAGGCGGTGATGGCGTTCAGAGCAACGCTGCTTGATGAGCGTTTCTCAACGAAGAGCCAGTTGAGGGAGTTGTTCGTGCAGGCGGCACCCACAAGCGTTTCTGATCCGAGTGCGTGGGCGGATGAGCGTTATCGCATCGTGCGCGACTTTGTCAGCGCCCAAGGTTGGATGGACGACAAAGCCATTGTCGGTTCCGAGGACACAACGCCTACAGGTTTTACGACCTTCAGGTTTGAGCAGCACGCGCCGATAAATATAAACACAGCCCCGAAGGAGGTTCTGGTGGCTGC
>CAZPBO010000006.1:10747-34660 GCA_964584815.1 uncultured Planctomycetota bacterium | reverse complement strand
GTCAATGTGAATCGTGCCAATGTGGTGAGCCACCCCAAATGGCGCAAGTATTTTGAGGATTGTTGGTTCCGTGCGGTCAAGGAGATTTTGCTTGCCAATTTCAACCCCAACCCCCGCCCCCACTTCTACAACACTGACGCCTCGGCGCGGTTACTCGTTGCCAAGGCTGACCTTTTCTTCCCCGAGAAGGTCGCCGGCGGCACATACAAGCAGTTCGTATTCTCCCCCGCTCCGGGCGGAATATATCAGTCCAACGCCGCCTTAACGGGAGCCAACTCAACGGAGTGGTGTTTCAATTCAATGGGCTATTTTGAGTTGACCTGTGTGGGGCGGGTGCTGTCAGAGCGAGCGCGGCGCAAAAAACGCGTCGTGGAAGCGGAAGCCCAAGTCCGTGCGGTCGTCAAACTCGGCGATAGAGTCTGCCACACAACTCAGGCGGACTTTGAGTTGGCGCAGTCGCACTTCAAGCAGGACATAGTCACATATCCAGAGCATATGGAGCGGTTGGAGAAGACTGGTGGAGGCGGTGCCTCAACTGCTGTTGGGTTCCTCACCCTTAAGCACTACTCGGACAGATGGTATGGTTTGCAAGGGGATACGCCTCTGTTTGAACAGAAGTTTGATGACGATTTTGCCGCTGATAAGGCAGCCTGGCCGGAGGAGATGTATGGTCCCAATCCTGCGCTTTACGGTTTCTGCGACAACCTAAAGCCCGGCGGTCTTGTTTACGATAACTCAACCGACTTGTTCCCTGACGGTTTTTACTCTTCCATAACTCGCGACTCCAAGATACGGATATTGAGATACCAGGCGGCGGTGGCGCCGGCGATGATAAAGAGTCTGAACAGGAATCCGGAGCGTTACTGGACGGCGGCATTGCAGAGCGGTCAGAAAGGCGACTTCAACGGTCCCTGCAATGTGCATCCCTACAAAGGCGCTATTGAGTTCTGGTTCAAACCTGATTTTGCCCTCTCATCTCCTGTGATGAACGGTTTTTGCTGCTGGACGCACAGGGTGGACAGGGAGTGGCCGGCGGATGGTTCTGGTGGTGGCAAGAAACGCATCTACCACGGTGGAACGCAGTTCTTCTTCCTGAAGACCGAGACAGGTGCGCTGCGTGTTTCTATATTTTATTATGAGTTGTTCTACATCAGAGACAGCGGTTCCTACAAGATTGTTCCTGATGTGAAGTTTAAGGACCAGGACCCCGAGGCGTGGCGTTGGTGGCCACCCTATCCGAAGGACCGCAAACTCTGGGAGCCTGACCCTGGCAAGCCGTTGCCAGAGGAGCCGAACGCTCACTGCAAGGCGGCGCGTGTTGACTTCATCGTTCCCTATCAGACGCTTGTTTCAAACGGCATTGATTGGCAGCCGGGAGAATGGCACCATTTTGTAGTGACTTGGAACCACGAGTCAGCCGATGTTAACAACGCGATACGGCTGTTCATAGATGGGCAGAGGATACCCGCGATATATCTTCAGAAATTTCCGCCACCTGGGACTCCACCTACCGACTGGTCTGACGCTGTCATAACCAACACGGTCAACCCTGCTGATGCGTTCTTCTTGGGATGTGTCTGGCGGCGGCAGCGTTATCGTTCTGTTGGCTTCTTCAAGTTTGAGCGCCGTGATGATGTTCTCCGTATCCCTCTGAACGGCACCATTGACAATGTTTATGTTTTCTCAAACCCCAGCCGCAACTTCAAACAGGTTCCCTCGCGTTTCATAACCGCAGGCGCCTACCTCAACGGTATGGAGATAATATACCCGCCTGGAGTGCAGTCCATCCGCATTCGCGGAGTGGATGTCTACGCTTACGCGCCTTTCAAACTCGGCGGCAAGGATGCCTGGGGTATAGACCCCACAACAGGCGGTATGAAAACCTGCACCGCCATATACTCAAAGGGCGAGGTGCCGGGTGTTTCTGTCAATCTGATGTTTGAGAGCGGCTCGCCTGTGAAGTTCGGCGAGCCGATAGGGAGCAAAACGGGCTATCTTCGCATCAAATACCTCGTCAATCTTGACCCGATAAGACCGACATCCAAGACGGGAGGTGGTCCGTTGGGGCAGTGCTGTATCGCATCTCCCATTCTTGATTCGGTGGCGGTGGATTATGTCTATGATAGGGCGCAGATTCTGGTCTATGAGGGAGGTTACTGATATGAGGTGGACACTGTTTTTGGGGTTTCTTCTGGCATCAGGGGTGCTTATTGCGCAGGAGGCAGGTCAGCCCGGTCCTGATGATGACCTTGTTGTTCCTTCCCCAGGTCCTGGGGGCAAACAGCAACCCAAGCGCATGAAGCCTTTTGTCAGGAAGAAACTGGTGACAATTCTGCAGGTTGACCTCAAGCCAAAAGTTGGGGTCTTCATTCACATTGAGGGGACATCACGCTATCCTGATGGCACACGGATTGCCGTCTCACTGCGCTATAAAGGGCAGCAGGTGACGGGTGGCATCGCCAAGGTGGTTGGCGGCAAGTGGTCTATAGATTTCTATGAGCAGGATTTCGGCGACAGGCGTTTCTGGTCGGGCAATTACGAGGTGGAGGCATTGGTGAAGGTGCGAATGCAGCCTTTTCTTGTGCGCGATGCGATGAAAAAGAAAGGCGTTGCGGAGGACGACCGCGATGTGAGATACAAATACATCGGCTCAAAGCCAGTTGAGGAGCGCGAAACCGACATAGCAAAAGCACATTATCTTGCGATATGGAAGCCTGCGAAAGAGTTGTTTGAGGAGTTGGTCACAAACTGCCGCAAAGCGATGTGGAAGTTTGAGAACCGCTATATGGGTAAAGAGTTGCAGGAGTTGCTGGAGTCGCCCGACAAGAGAGAACGCGCAAAAGCAAAAAAACGCTACCGCTGGTATTGGAAGTGGGACCGCAAAAAGCACAAGTGGGTCTTTGACAGCAAGAAATGGCGAGAACACCATCGCCATCCCGACTACGGCGATATGTTTGAGTTCTACACGGGCAAACGTTTTGACTGGGACCGCTGGTTCGGTTGGCTCTGCGGCTGGACAAAGCAAGTGAAGCGTCTTTTGGCGCGTCACCGCAGTTGGGGAAAGGGCTATGTCGTTCATAAATATCCCGAGGCGTATGAGGCGATGCAAAATGTCTTAACGGGAATGCTCGCCTACAGCCACGCCGAGGTCCAGCGCATCTTCAATACCCACAGCCGCTACCAGAAGAACCTGAAGTTCCCCACCGCACGGGAACGGGCAAGGATTATGCTGCCAGGTGGCGTTGAACCGCCGCCCAGCAGTAAAGGACAAATCAAAAAATACCTCGCTATTGTGGACAACAGCCTTGACCTGCGCGGTCTCAAAAAGAGCATCATTGAACAGGCAAAAGCGCTTGAGGAGAAGTATCGTCAGGAGCGCAAAAAGGAGGAGCAGCAGCGCCAGAAACAAAAGCCTCCCAACAGCAAACAGATGCCGCCGATGGGATAGTTCCAAAGAGCAAAAACCGCCGCTTTTTGGTTGAAGAAATCCCTGCCTTGCGCTAATCTTTCTGCCCGTTAAGGAAGTGGCAATTGTGTGGTATAGTTGGTTGTGTGGGTGAGGACGCGCTCTCGGTGGTGCTTGAGGGGCTTGTGGCGTTGGAGCATCGGGGTTACGACTCTGTTGGGGTGGCGGCGGTAGAAAGACATATTAGGGTTGCGAAAGACGCGGTTCGTATAGCGGAGTTCTTGCGCCGCATTGACCACAACAGCCTGTCTGCACCTGTGGTGGTAGGACATACACGCTGGGCAACCCACGGTGCTCCCAACTCCACAAATGCTCATCCCCACACCGACTGCAACACCACCGTTGCCGTCGTCCACAACGGCATCATTGAGAACCACGCCGAAATCAGACGCAGACTGGTTGAACGCGGTCACAGAATAGTCTCTGAGACCGACACAGAACTTATTGCTCACCTAATAGAGGAGAACTATAAAGGCGATTTGCTGTCTGCGGTGCGTGCGGCAGTGGCGCAACTTGAGGGCGCCTTTGCCATATGTGTGGTGGCGGAAGGAAAAGATGAAATCGTGCTGGCACGGATGATGTCCCCTCTCTGCATAGGACTGGGTAAGAACGCAAATTACGCCGCCTCTGAACCTCTTGCCCTCCTTAAACGCACAAAGGAGTTTATCTTCCTTGAGGACGGCGATTGCGCATCCATTACTGCCGAATCTGTGCGTATTGTTAACGCGGCAACAGGCGAACCTGTTGAGCGCCAAAAGAGCACGGTTGACTGGACGCCGCAGGAGACCCAGAAAGGCGGCTATCCCCACTTTATGCTGAAGGAGATATATGAGCAGCCGGAGGCGCTGGAACGGACGATAGGTGCGCTGGTTGACGGCGGCACCCTCCGTCTAAGGCAGGAAAGCGAGATAGACGCGCTGTTTGAGGGGTGTCGGCGGATCGCGCTCGTTGCCTGCGGCACCGCTTTCCACGCCTGCACCGTCGCATCCTATATGTTGCGAGAGTTCTGCAGGTTTGACATCTGGGCGGATATAGGTAGCGAATTCCGCTATTGTCCGCCGCCCCTTGATAAGGAGACAGTTGTTGTGGCGGTGAGCCAGAGCGGCGAGACAGCGGACACCCTTGCCCCTGTGCGCTACGCAAAAAAGCGCGGCGCAAAAGTGCTTGCTATTTGCAATGTCGCCACCTCTTCCCTCACGCGTGAGGCGGACATCACACTCCTCACATATGCGGGTCCTGAAATCGGGGTCGCATCCACCAAAGCCTACACAACCCAACTGGCTGTGCTCGCAGCGGTTGTGGCACATCTCTCCCGCCGTTTCGGCAATGACCCCGCTCCGCTCCTTAAGGAACTCTTCCGCATCCCCACAAAGGCGCGTCTTGCTCTGCAGACACACAAACTGGCAAAAAAGATAGCCTCCGACATAGCAAAAGCACCATCTGCCCTCTACATCGGACGACGCTACAACCTCCCCACCGCTTATGAGGGTGCCCTCAAACTGAAGGAAATCTCCTACATCCACGCTGAAGGCTACGGTGCGGGTGAGATGAAGCACGGTCCCATAGCGCTTGTGCAGCCAGACTGGCCGGTTGTGGCGATATGTGTCAAAGACTCCGTTCGCGAAAAGATGCTCTCAAATATGCAGGAGACATTGTCGCGCGGCGGTCCCATATATGCAGTGGCGACCGAAGGCGACTCCGCTCCAGCAGAACTCGCAAAAGCCACCTTCTTCATCCCCAGCGCTCCTGAACCCCTAACCCCTATTCTTGCGGTTATCCCTCTTCAACTTCTGGCATATGAGGTGGCGGTGTTGCGGGGATGCGATGTGGACAAACCCCGTAACCTCGCAAAAAGCGTCACAGTGGAGTGAGAAACCATGAAAGCAGTCATCCTTGACCGTGATGGAACCATCATCGTTGACAAGGACTACCTCACCGACCCAAAGCATATAGAGTTTCTGCCTGGTGCGGTGGATGCACTGAGGCGGTTAAAAGAAGCGGGCTTTCTGCTTGTTGTCTGCACAAACCAGTCCGCTATCGCCCGCGGACTTATGACAGAGCAGCAATACAAAGAGATTGAGAAAATATTTCTTGATATGCTGAAAGAGCGCGGAGTTGAGATAGACGCTTCTTACTACTGTCCGCATCTGAAGGAAGGGAAGGTTGAGCGTTATGCGGTGGCGTGCCAATGTCGCAAGCCGCAGATGGGGATGTTTCTTAAAGCGCGTGCCGACCTTGATTTCAACCCGTTTTCCTCATACGCGGTGGGCGACTCGCTCCGTGACCTTGTGCCTGGATATCAGATGGGTATGAAGACGGTGCTTGTGAGGACGGGTAAAGGTGAGGAGAGCGCCAAAGTGGAGTTGGTGCACCGTTTCGTCACTCGCATATGCGCTGACTTGTCCGAAGCGGCGGAATGGATAATCAGCGATTCGCAGCGTTGCGGGTAGTGTTTGCAGCGCGTTCGCCAGCCATCTCCTCCGCCAAGAACCTACGCGCAAGGCTCACCGCGTGGCGATATATCTGTGAAACTCGCGCCGCACTCACCTTCAACCGCCGACTTATCTCACCTATTGACCACCCGTTTATCAACTTACCCTCTACAACCCTGCGTTCTGTCTCTCCTAACCTGTCCAAAACCGCCCGCAACATATCCTTCTGTTCCGCCAATTCATCAGGTCGCATCGTTCGCTTGTCCGCCATCACATCCGCAAGACTCAACCTGTCCCCGTCCTCCGGCGGCGGCGTTATATCCTCTACAGAGTAAAACATCCCACCACTTGTCAAATACCACGCCACCTCCTCAACAGGCAACCCCACCTCTTCCGCCACCTCTTCAAACGAAACCACCCCGCGCTCCTTCCTCAACTTCGCCTCCGCCGCCAGCACTCTGTCCCTCACTATACGCTCCACCCTCTTCTGCCATCCCTCCTTCCGAAAATAATCGTTCAACTTTCCCCATATCCGAAATCGGCAATATGTGGAAAATTTCGTCCCACGGTTAGGGTCGTAACCGTCAACCGCCTTTATGAGTCCTGTGTAAGCATACGATATGAGGTCTTCAAGCATCACATTAGCCATATAATCACCTATCTTTGCCTGCGCCATATTGCGCGCAAGCCCCATGTATCTGCGCACAATCTCATTCCTCGCCGATAAATCCCCCTCACCCTTCAGGCGCCACAACTCCTCCTCACTCATCTTCTCATAATCCTTCTTACCCCTCTTCCTCACCATAAAATTCCCTCCTAACTTGGTCTCTTATTGCCCTCAAATTCCAGCCCTTCGCCCTCAACTCCCGCACCCGCTCAAGGATGCGAAATACCTCCGGTCCAAAAAGACGCATCCCCCCAGGACGCCTCTTGCGCTCCCGCAATATTCCCATCGTGACATAGAGATGAACCATCTGGCGCGATATGCCCATAAACTCCGCGATTTCCGAAACCCGATAAAGTTTTTCCGGAAGCGAGTTAGAATTCTCTGCCACGCCATTGTCCTTAAGGTTTTGTGTTTCGGATAACCTGTTACTTTCCTCTACCTTTTATTTGACAATTTGTCAAATAAAAAATCATCAAAAAGCGGAATGTGAAACTCTTTCCCATCAATACGCTATCTTGATGTCTGTCCCCGATTCCAGCACCCTATATCGTGCCCCTTCACACCTCACCCACATAACCTGTTTCATTTACCCCTTTGCGTTGACTACTCCACACCATTAGCCATAATAGAACAAAGTGTCTCCTGAGGGATTAAGATGATGTTTTTTGTTAGGTATGTGCGCAAGGCTGTTGGGGTGCTTACCGCTGATGTAGCGCCTTCTGAAATAGCCGCTGGGGTTACTCTTGGCGCGCTTGTCGGACTCTGCCCTTTCAACCTCTTCAATCTTCTGTGTCTCCTTCTTGTTGTGGTTCTCTTCCGCATCAATGTGGCAATGCTTTTTGTTTCAGCGGCTGCTTTTTCGGGACTTGCCTACCTTACCGCGCCACTCCTGCATACCATCGGAAAATCTCTCCTTGAAACACAAGCCTTAAAAACGCTCTGGGTCTTTTTTGCATCCCTTCCGCTTGTTCCACTCACATCCTTCAATCATACCCTTATGATGGGCGGTTTTGTGGTCTGGGTTTTCCTTGCCTTACCGCTCTTTTTTGCCGTAAGGAGAGGTGTTGTCGCCTTCCGTGAGAAGTTATCCGAGAAGTTGAAGAAGGGCAGGGTTGGGCTGGTTCTTCGCGTTGTGAGTTGGTTTGGGATAGTGCGTCGTTGAGGGTGTGGTATGAGGCGGAAATTTGTTATCGTTTTGGCTGTCTTTGTGGTGGCGGTTTTTGTTTTGTGGTGGCTTTACGGTGGGCGCTTAATAGGAGGTTTGTGTGAGGTTCTGTTTGAGCGGGCGGCTGGTGGTCCTGTTGACATAGGGGGTGCTGATGTCAGTTTGGGTGGTGGGCGTTTGGTTTTGAGCGGGCTTTGTGTGGGTGACCGCCACAACAGGCAGAGGAATTTGTTGGAGGCGGAGGAGGCGATATTTGATGTGTCGGTTGCGGAGTTGCTGAAAGGGAGGCTTCATATAGAGCAACTCTCGTTGAGGGGTGTTCGGTTCGGCACGCCGCGTAAGGTCACGACTCCGCCTTCCAAGGGTGTGCCTGAACAGACAAACAAACCCGCAACAGCGAAGAAAAAGCCCGAGGGTGAAACCGTCTGGCAAAAAGCGCGGAAATGGGTGAAGGACAAACTGGGTGAGTTGCCGATATCCCATCCGGAGAGACTGGTTCGGCAACTTGACCCACGGATGTTGGTTGAACAGGGTGAGTTGGACTCTCTTTTGCTCCTTAAGCGTAAGGAGGAGGACTTAAAGAGTTGGGTTAAGGGGGTTGAGAGTGAGGCGGGGAAGTTGCGTAAGGAGGTGGCGGACATAAAGATGCGCTGTGAGGCGTTGCGCAAAAAGAGCCGCTCTTTGCGCAAAAGGCGCGACATCTTAAAAGCGATAAAGGAGACGCAACGCCTTATGAAGGATGTTTCCCGTCTCAAAAAGTCAGTAGACGCTTTTGAGAAGAGACTTAAGGCGGGAGGGGACTTTTCATCTGTGGTTGCGGACTTTAACGCGGCGTTGGAGAAGGATATAGACAAACTGCGGCAGCGTTACACATTCGGCGGTTTCAAGGCGGTCAACATAGCGAAATTCCTGTTTGGCGAAAGGCTTGTGGAGACGGGGCAGAAGTTGTGGTGGTGGGGCAGGCTTTTGTGGCGTTATATGCCGCGACCGCGGCGGAGTGTTGTGCGAAAGCGCGGCTGGCTGCACGGCGAGAAAATAAGGATAGTGCCAAAGGACAAAATGCCCGCACTCCTTCTGCGAAAAGTCCTGCTGGATGCCGACTTGAGCGGTTGTGAGGGTGTTCCACAGGAGTTACGGGGGCGTTTTGGTTGTGTAGCGGAAAATATCTCCTCTGCGCCGAGACTTTATGGGAAGCCGCTCCTTTTTACCCTGACGCGTGGTGACAAAGGCGGCAAGGTTAAGGTGGTGTTCAGGGTGGAGCCGCGGGCAGAGCACCAAGAAGTTTCTGTGGTGGCGGATGTGGAAGCGTTGCCTATTAAAGGGGTTAAGTTTGGACCTCACAATCTGCGTCTGGTTGGGGATTTTGCTGTGGATGCGCACTTGACAGGCACCGCTTATGAAGACGGGGTTGTTTTTGAGATGACAGCGCAGGCAAATGGTGTGCAGATAAAGCCAGAAGGAAAGGTTGAAGGAAGGCTACTTGAGGTGGTGGCGTCCACTCTTTCACGCCTGCGCTCCTTTACGCTGAAAGCAAGGGTGCGTGTAAGCGGAGAAAAGGTTGATGTTTACGCATCAAGCAGTTTGGACAGGGAGGTGGGGCGTGCGTTGGAGGCGGAGTTGCGCGGCAGGTTTGAGGAGATGCGGAAGCGGTTTGAGTCGGCATTGAAGTCGGCGGCGCAGGAGCGGCTTGAGGGATTCCTGAAGCGGGCGAGGTCCGCCGCGCAGGAGGCGCTTCAGAAACAGACGGGTCTCGCAAAGGAGACGGATGCACTTGGGGCGGGTTTTCCCAAACTGCTCAAATCGCTGCGCAAAAAGGCAGCCAAATCTTTTCTTGAGAAGATTGTCAAATAGTGGTGATTGAGACGGCGGGGATTGTTTGATACAATTCGGAGCGTTTGAGTTTCTGTTTGCTGTTAAGGGGAGCGGATTGAGCGAGGAGGAGGTCTACAGGCGCCGAGTTGAGAGGGTGGCGCGTTTAAGGGAAGCCGGCATTGAGCCGTATGGATTTCGCTTTTTGGAAGGTCGTTTGGCGGTGTCGGAGGTGCGTGGTCTGATAGATGCGGGCAGGGAAGAGGAAGTGCGGGTTGCGGGGCGTGTGTATGCGCTGCGTTTGCACGGCAAGACGACATTCCTTGACATCGGCGACCAGAGCGGCAAACTGCAGTTGTGCGTTGTGCGCGATGTGGTTGGGCAACAACCCTACAAACTGGTGAAGAAACTGGACGCAGGGGACATATTGGGGGCGGAGGGGAAGTGTGGGCGGACACGAACGGGTGAGCCGACGGTGTTTGTGGAGCGGTTTTGGTTATTGAGCAAGGCGCTTTTGCCCCCACCTGAAAAATGGCACGGACTGCGGGATGTGGAGTTGCGTTACCGCCGCCGCTATGTTGACCTCTTCGCCAATCCGGATGTGCGTGATAAGTTTATCCTGCGCAGCCGCATAGTCTGGGAAGTCCGCCGTATCCTGCAAGAGCAAGGCTATATTGAGGTTGAGACACCGATAATGCAGCCGCTACCCGGTGGGGCGGAAGCCAAACCTTTTGTCACACACCACAACGCCTTGGACTGCGACCTGTTCCTGCGCATAGCACCAGAGTTGTATCTGAAACGGCTGCTTGTGGGCGGTCTTGAGCGCGTGTTTGAGGTAGGACGCGTCTTCAGAAACGAGGGACTCTCTCCACGCCACAACCCCGAATTCACCATGCTTGAGGCGTATCTTGCGTTCGGCGACTACACAGATATGATGCGTCTGACAGAGAAGGTGTTGTCGGAGGTGGCGCAACAGGTGCTGGGCAGCACAAAAGTGACATACAAAGGACGGGAGTTGGACTTTGAACCGCCGTTTGAGCGGGTTGGTTATACGGAGTTGTTCCGCCAGAAGTTCGGTTTTGATGTTTGGGATGAGGAGAAGGTGAGGAAAGCGGCGGAGAGATATGAGATTGAGGCGGACTGGCACTGGGACAGGGTGGACAAGTTGTTTGATGTGGTGGCGGAGGAGGAGTTGTGGGGACCGCTTTTTGTGTTGGACCATCCTGTTGAGATGTCGCCGCTTGCGAAGCGCAAGAAGAATGATAGGCGTCTTGTGGAGCGTTTTGAGTTGTTTGTGGGTGGTATGGAGGTGGCGAACGCTTTTACGGAGTTGAATGACCCTGAGGAGCAGAGGGCGAGGTTTGAGGAGCAGGCGAGGCGGACTGGCGGGCGGGTTGACAGGGACTTTTTACGCGCACTGGCTTATGCTATGCCCCCCGCAGGTGGGTTGGGCATAGGCATTGACCGCCTTGTGATGATTCTGCTTGACCTTCCGACAATCCGCGATGCGATACTGTTCCCGACCCTGCGTCCGAAGGAGTGACGGATGTGGAAACTTTTTGTGGCATTGCGTTACATCCGCCGTCGCGTGACGACATACATCGCCGCCGCGGGTGTAGCCATCGGTGTTATGGTGCTTGTTATCGTCTTAAGCGTTATGGGCGGTTTTCAACGGGAGTTTTACCAGCAGTTGCGTGGCATAAACTCGCACATCATCGTTGAGTTCTCCGATTTCGGGCTCACAGACCCCGCACCGCTGGTTGAAGCGGTGAAGAAGATTTCAGGCGTTAAAGCCGTCTCTCCCTTTATTGAGAACTGGATACTGTATAAATTCGGCGGCGATGTGCGTATGGGCAAGATTCGCGGTTTTGACCCATCGCTACAGACACAAATCGGCAGACTGGCAAAACATATTCTGCGTCCTGATGAAGCCGACATTGTGGCGCAGTATGAGCGTTACCGCGACTGGAAGAAGCGCTACGAGCAGGTAATAGCGGAGCGCCGCGCGCAACTGTCACATCTGTCGGGCGCGCAGAAAATGTTTGCCGAGATGGAACTGGCGCAACTTGAGGAGGACTACAAAAGAATCACCGGTTATCTGCGCGAAAAGAAAGCGCGTTATGAGGAGATAAAGCACCGTCCACCGCTTTCCACAGATGAGGTTGCCGAAATCTTTGAGATGCGCCACACCACACTGCCAGGCGTTGTTGTGGGGGTGGAGTTACTCAAAGCGACAGGTCTGCGGGTAGGGGATGAGATACAACTTTTGACGGCGAAGGTTCTGCGGATGTCTGCAGTGCGTAGCCGCCGCTTCGTTATCCTCTCTGCCTTCAAAACGGGACTCTACAAGGTTGATTCCGCCTACTGCTACGCTTTAACGGCAGAAGCAAAGGACTTCATCGGCGCGGACGGTATAAGCGGACTTCTTGTGAGTCTTAAGGATTACAGAAATGCGCGGCAGGTGAAACAGGCGATAAGGAAGGCGGTTCGGGATGTGGCTGCGGAACACGACATTGTTGCGTCAGAAACGACGCGCTTCTCTGTGAGGACTTGGGACGAACTTGACAAGACTCTGATGCGGGCGGTGCGGATGGAGAAATGGCTTTTGGGCTTCATAATCTTTTTCATAGTGGTTGTGGCGGGTTTTGGCATAGTGGCTCTTTTGACGATGATGGTGACGGAGAAGACCCGCGATATAGGGATATTGAAGGCGCTGGGCGCGACGATGGGAGGGGTGATGGGGGTCTTTGTGGCGGCGGGTGTGACGATTGCGGTTGCAGGGTCGCTGATAGGTGTGGTCTGCGGGTTGCTTTTCGTTTACAACATAAATGAGGTTGCGGACTTGGTGGAAAAAGTGACGGGGTATCATCCCTTTCCGCCGGATGTCTATTATCTTGAGAAGATACCGGTTTTGGTGGATGCTGGGGAGTTGGTGAGCGTGATACTGCCGACGCTGTTTTTGAGTTTTCTGTTTGCGCTGTATCCTGCGGTCAAGGCGGCGCGGCTGGAGGCGGTTGAGGCTTTGCGTTATGAGTGATGTTGTGCTTGAGGCGCGGGGTGTGCGAAAAAGTTTCTGGGCGGGCAAGCGTGAGTTGCCCGTCTTGCGCGGCATTGACCTTAAGGTCAGGGAAGGCGAGACGGTTCTGATTTACGGACCGAGCGGTGCGGGCAAGTCCACGCTTCTTCACATTCTTGCGTTGATAGACCGTCCCACGGAAGGAGAGGTGCTGTTTGAGGGAAGGCGTGTGAGCGACCTGACGGTGAGCCGCCGTGCGCGCATACGAAACCGCAATTTTGGTCTCGTCTTCCAGTTTTTCCATCTGTTGCCGGATTTCAACGCACTTGAGAATGTGATGTTGCCGCTTCTGGTGGGTGGTATTGCGAGCAGGCGCGCGGCGCGCAAGCAGGCGCTCCAATTACTTGAGGTAATGGGACTCACCGAAAGGCTGCACCACCGCCCCAGCGAGTTGAGTGGAGGAGAGCAGCAGCGCGTGGCTATCGCCCGAGCCCTCATAACACGCCCCAAAATCCTGTTTCTGGATGAGCCGACAGGCAGCATTGATACCGAAACCGCATCGCAGATTCTGTCTCTGCTTAAGAAGGCAAAAGCCGAGTTTTGTAAAACTTTTGTGATGGTAACCCATAATAGGGCGCTTGTGTGGTTCGGCACGCGTGTTATAAATATTGTTGACGGTCGGATTGTCAAGGAGACAAAAGATGCTTCAGTTGCGGATAAAAGACGGACCGGGTAAAGGGCTTGTTTTTGCGCTTGATAAAGAGGCGATGGTGATGGGGCGGGACGCATCCTGCGATATTCAGTTGCCTGACCAGGGCGTCTCCCGCCGCCACGCCGAAGTCTACAAAGTCGGTGAGTTGTTCTTCATCCGTGACCTCGGCTCCCGCAACGGCACATTCGTCAACGATGAACGCGTTGATGAAGAGTTGCTGCGGGAAGGCGACATCATAATGATGGGCGCAACAGTGCTCGTTTTTGAGGAATCATCAGGCAAAGAAGTCAAGGCGGAGGTGGTCTATTCTCATGCGGGAGACCCCGGACGCACGATAGAGTACAAAGTTGATGCGTTGAAGGATTTGCTGGAAGCAGATGAACCTGATGTTCGTCCGCAGCGGACGGTGGAGTCGCGTTACCTCTCATTTCTTTACCAGATGTCACGCCAGATAAGTCGCGGGCGTGATGAGGGAGCGTTGTTGGAGGAGGTGGCGCGTCTTGCAGCCGATGCTGTGGATGCGGATGAGTGTTATGTGCTTCTTCTGGGTAACAGGCGTGATTTGAAGATGGCGGCGGTGTATCAGACGACTCCTGGCAGCAAACCTGTGGTTTCAAAGACGGTTGTTGAACCTGTATTGAAGCATGGACGGGCGGTGTTGACTCCCCGCGTCAAAGATGATACCGCCCTACGCGACAAATCCAGCCTCGTTATGGCGAAGGTCACAAGCCTTTTATGTGTTCCGATAGTGGCGGCGGAGAAAGTGTTGGGCGCTCTCTACCTTACTATAAAAAAGCCCTACCATTCCTTCAGCGGTGAGGATTTGGAGTTGATGGTGGCGGCGGGCGTGCAGTTGGGAACGGCATTACACGCTTTGCGTGCGGAGAAGCGTGAGCGCCGAACCGCGCTTGCGGTAATTCGTGTTCTTGTGGAGGCGACCGAGTCACGCGACACATCCATTGCGGGGCATTCCGAACTCGTCGCCGACGCCGCCTCCGTCATCGCCGATGTCTTAAACCTTACCGACAGTCAGAGAGATGTGCTCATTCTGGCGGCGCTTCTTCACAACATCGGTCGCTTAACCATTCCGGAAGAGGAGTTCCGCCGCGTCGCAGAAGACCACAAGCAACTTGAAGAGCGTATGGCGCGCGAGGCTGAACGCATCCTTTCCGACATCGGTGGACTTGAGGCGGTGATTCCAGCCATCAAGCACTCTTATGAGCATTTTGACGGCAGCGGGGCACCCGATGGGCTTAAGGGGAATGAAATCCCTCTGCTTGCGCGTATCATCGCCGTTGCGCGTCAGTTTGCTCTCGTCTCAAAAAGCACCGGCTCCTCTGTGGAAGCCTTTGCCCATTTGAACGAGTTGGTTCAACGCGGATGGCTTGACCCCGACATTGTGCGGGCGTTAGGGGTCGCCTACCGCCGTGGCGTTATCGGCTCCGCCAGTGAGGATTCCTCGTCATGACCACCATTTTCCAGCGTGAAATTACCTGTCCTGTTTGCGGCACCACCTTCTTGATAGAAGTTGTCGGCTCCACCAACCAGTTTGACATAACAACCGACCTGAAGCCCTTAACTTTTGGGGTTCCGTTCTATCCGTTTCTTGTGCACACCTGTCCTAACTGTTTCTACAGCGGCGGCGAGGAAGACTTCAACCTTCAGATAGACGGAACAACAGCCGATAAGTTGCGGGCGGAGATGGAGTTCTGGCGACGGAAATTGGGACCTGTTGAGCCTGCACCCGCTCATTCATATATGCTGGCTGCTTTCTGCGCTCTTATTCTGGGTAAACCCCGCTATGTGGTGGGAGACCTTTTCCTTGCCGCTTCTTGGTGCGCTGACGACGACTCTTTAGGCGAGTTTGCCGACCATCTGCGAGAGGAGGCGGTTGAGCATTTCAAGTCCGCGCTTGAGGGTGATGAGGTGCCGCGTGCGGAGAGGGCGCGCGTATGCTACATAATCGGTGAACTTCTGCGGCGTCTCGGCAAGGACGAGGAAGCGCGTTCCTTCTTTGAGCGCGTAAAACGCGAGGTGGTTGACCCAGCCGAGCAGGAATGGCTCATAAAGGGTGCCGCAAGACAAATCTCAAATCCCGCCCAGCGCTTCGGCGAATTTATGAGGGGGGATGGGCTTGACTGATGCCAGCGGTAAGGTAGACAAAATCAGAGCCCGCCTGCGCTTCCGCCGCGGAAACAGGCGCTATCCTCACATCGCCGACGGCGGCGAAATCGCCGCAAGACTTGACCGCTTCCTCGGTCTGCTCCTTGTGCGCAGAAGACTCAATGTCGTCACCGCCCGTCTTGAAATCCGCTTCCGAAAACCGATAAACCCCGCTGTTTTCTATCCTGTGGAGGTAGAATATCGTCGCCGCGGTGACGCTCATCTCCTAAAAGCAGCCGTCATAAAGGACGGCAGCGTCGCCGTTGAAGCGTTTGCTCTCTTTCTCCCATTTGGAGGACAAAACGATGGTTGATGAACTCCTTCCGGCGGATAGGGAAGTGGCGGCGCTGCGCGAGGAAGTCCGAAAACTTGCCTCCGAAATCACCCGCCTTGTCAGGCGCGTGGAGCAACTGGAAAAACTACGCTCAAAATTTGAGATTGTGCTTGAACGCGAACTGCAAAACTTCAAGCACAGACTGCTTTCGTCATTGTTTCATATGGAGGAGCGCCACGATGACTGATGCTGCCATTACAGAGGCGATAGTGAAGGAGTTTATGTCTGTTCTGAGCGAGCATATAAGGCTTGATGTGGCGATTGTGGGTGGTGGTCCAAGCGGACTTGTCTGTGCCCACTATCTGGGGCGGAGAGGACTTAAGACCGCTCTGTTTGAGAAAAAACTATCCCCTGGGGGTGGCTTATGGGGCGGTGGTTTCGGATTTCCCGTTATGGTGCTGCCCCAAGACATAGGCGATATGCTGGGAGAGTTGGGGATTGCGTATAAGCGGGACGGGGATTTTTTGCTTGCCGACACGGTGGCAGCCGGCGGCGCCCTCATCCAGAAAGCCACTCAACACGCCCGTATTTTTAACGGTTTTTGCTGCGAAGACCTCATAATCCGTAACGGCGTCGTGTGCGGGGTCGTCTTCTGCGCCTCTTCCAGTGTCGCCGCAGGACTCCACATTGACCCTATATCCTTTGAGGCAAAGATTGTGGTAGACGCTACAGGGCACGATGCTGTTCTCGCCCACCTTGCCTCAAAACACCTCAAAAAGGACTTCGTCTGCGGACAGGGTCCTATGAACGCTACAGAAGGAGAGGACTTCGTTGTGGAAAGAACAGGACGGCTTGTTGAGGGGTTGTATCTTTGCGGGATGAGTGTGAACGCGGTTTACGGCGGTGCGCGGATGGGACCGATATTCGGCGGGATGCTTAAGTCGGGTCGCAAATGTGCCGAATTGATATTGGAGGAACTTAAGAAGTAGCGGTCGGATGCGAAAAACTGCCCTTTTTTGTCTGCTTTTGGCTTTATACAGCCTGACAACAGCACAGGATGCCGCCGTCAATTCTCTTCTTTCCCCCTACACGCGGTCAGGAATGCAGGTTTCCATCCTCATAAAACGCGCCTCAAGAACGCTGGCGTCCTACAACCCTCACAAATCGCTCATACCCGCAAGTCTTGCCAAAATCGCCGTCGCATATGTCGCCCTCAACCGTTTGGGGCACCGTTTCCGTCTCAAAACACTCCTTTATGCCAGAGGTCGCGTTGAAAACAACTGTCTCAACGGTGAACTCATTGTGGTAGCCCGTGGTGACCCTGCCATATCCTTCCGCTTTGACTCCCCTGAAAAAGTCTTTGGTGACTGGGCAAAGAAACTGCGTCGTCTGGGCATAACATCGGTTTTAAGGAAACTTGTGATAGATGTCTCCTACCTTGGCGGGGCAGAGGTTCCCAGCGACTATCCCGAATCGCAGCGCATATACACCTATTGCGCACCCACAGCCGCCGCCACCATCAACGACTCAACATTCACACTCATCCTTAAGCCGACCCGCCCAGGTCTGCCAGCACGCATCCTCCTTGACCCCCCGCAACTCCTGCCTGTTGTCAACAAGACGAAGACCACATCATCCAGACGACTGCACGCCATATCTGCCCTGATAAAGGATGGCAAGTTGGTGGTGACGGGCAGGGTTTGGCGCGGGGCAAAGTCGTCAGCCTATCGTTTCGCCGCACCCGACCCTGCAAAACTCTTTGCTCTTAAACTTCTATGTTCTCTGCGCAAAAACGGTATCCGCATAGACGGTTACCGTGTCAGCAAGGAGCCTGTGGCACGGTCTGGTGCCAAACTGGTTGCGTCTCACTCTGTGGGTCTGCTTGATGTGGTCTCTGTTATGCTGCATAAGTCTGTAAATGTGTATGCGGAGATGCTGGTTCGCGTTTTGGGGGCGGAATTTGCTGGCAGCGGCAGCCTTAAAAATGGTCTCGCGGTTTTGCATCGCAGCCTTGAGGCTGCCGGCATAAAGGGTGTTAAGTTGTTCAACGGTTCTGGGTTGAGCCGCAGAAGCCGTATAAGCGCCGCTGCCTGTGTCGCTATCCTTCAGAAACTTGCCAAAATCGCACCCCTCTCCAAAATCCTGCCAGCACCAGGAGAAGGAACACTGCGCAGACGCTTCCTCTCCTCTCCTCTCAAAAAACGCCTTTTCGCCAAAACGGGACATATTCGCTCTGTCAACACCCTCGCAGGGGTGGTTGTGGGTAAAGCCAACACCTTTTTCGCCATCCTCTTCAACAAAACGCGCACCTCGGGGGTAAAATTACATATGCTGCAGAGGCGCATAATTGAGCGCGTCTGTCGCTGATTTTGTTGTGGCTTTGCCGCTTAAAAACGGCATAATAGTTTCCCTTGGGAGACGAGGATGGACGCAAAGGTTTTGCTGGAGCGTTTTCAGGATGTTTGGGGCAGGCTTAAGGAGCGTATAGGCGGGGTGTTGGTGGGGCAGCGCGAAGCGGTGGAAGGGGTAATGGTCTGCCTCTTCGCAGGCGGTCATTGCCTCATTGAGGGGGTGCCGGGTATCGGCAAAACCGCTCTTGTCAGAACACTTGCCAAAGCAACAGGACTCCGTTTTGCCCGTATACAGTTCACGCCCGACCTTATGCCAAGCGATATAACAGGGTCAGATGTTTTTGTGGAGGAGAAGGGTGAGTTCGGGTTTCGCAAAGGACCACTTTTTGCGCATCTTGTTCTTGCCGATGAGATAAATCGCGCCACGCCCAAGACCCAGTCCGCTCTTCTTGAGGCGATGCAAGAGGGACAGGTCACTGTCGGCGAGAAAAGCCACACCCTTCCTCAACCCTTTATGGTCGCCGCCACACAGAACCCCATTGAGATGGAGGGAACATATCCTCTGCCGGAGGCACAACTTGACCGCTTTATGTTCAAATTGAGGATGGAAATACCCGAAGAGAAGGAGTTGCTGAAGATAGCCGAGCGCACAACGGGTTCGGTGTTGGCAGAAGAGAAGATTGAGGCGGTGGAGGGGTTGGGGACGAGCGGGGTTTTGCAGATGCGCAGGCTTGTCAGGGAGGTTGTGGCGGCTGATGAGGTGGCGCTCTTTGCGGCACGGCTTGTGACACAGACCCACCCGTTAAGGAGCGATGTTGAGGCGGTGAAGAGGTGGGTGCGTCTGGGTGCCAGTCCTCGCGGGATGCAGGCGCTGCTTCTGGGCGCCAAGGTTCTGGCGCTGGCGGACGGAAGAATGAATGTTGCCTTTGATGATATAAAAGCGCTGGTTCTGCCTGCGCTGCGCCACAGACTTATTCTCTCTTTTGAGGCGCAGGCGGAAGGAGTCACATCAGAGCAGGTGCTTGAGAGTGTTGTGGAGGCGCTGACCTGAAAGCGGCGATTCTGGTGGGTGGTAAGGGAAGCAGACTGGGCGGTGTTAGGAAGGCGGATTTGCCTTTTGCGGGGATGGCGCTCGTTGATGTTGTCGGAGCGCAACTCAAAGCGGTGGGGATTTTTGAGGATGTCTTTACGGTTGGGAGTGGCGGGGATGTGGAGGATGCGCAGGGTTTTGTAGGACCTGCGGCAGGGGTTGTCGCTGCCTGCGAGAAGGTTTCATCCGGCTGGCTTTTTGTGTGTGCTTGTGATATGCCGTTTGTGAGTCCCGCGCTGGTTAAGGGATTGCTAGATGCGGCAGGCAAGGCGGAAGGTGTGCTGCCGCATTGGCGGGCGGGCTATGAGCCGCTCTTTGTGTGGCTGCGCGCGGAGTTGGTGAGGGCGCTTAAGGACGCGCTGCGCCAAACTGCTATGCGCCTTGCCCCCGCTATGCTCGCTTGCGGCTTCGCTGTGGCGGAAGAGCCCTTTCTGCGCCGCTACGACCCCCAACTCCTCTCTTTCTTCAACATAAATGCCAGAGGCGACCTTGAGGAGGCGCACCGCATTGCCAAAGAGAAAGGCATCAAAATTTTTGCAACGCATTGAGTGGTTGGGCTTCAAAGCGCTTGCCTTGGTGTGCGGGTTGCTGGGGCGTCACGGCGCGTTCCTGTTCGGCTGGGTTCTGGGCACGCTTTTTTGGTGGGTGGGTTTCAAGCGGCGCAGAAGGACGCTCCGCAACATAGAACTGGTCTACGGCGAAAGTTTGACACCTGCGGCGAGGCGGTGGCTTGGAAAGCGATGCTATGCGTTCGCAGGTGGTTTTTTCACGGAACTTTTGTGGTTTGGGATACGCAAGCAGAAGGGACTGCCACGGTGCTGCCGCCTTGTTGGTGCAGAACACTTAAGGGAGGCGTTGAGAGGAGGTCGTGGCGCCGTTCTGGTCTCCGCACATGTCGGCAACTTCCCACTTCTGGGAATCTATCTGCGCCGCTTCGGTTTCCCCGTTCACGCGGTGCTCGTTGCGCCCTTCAACCCGCTTGTGGCTCGCGAACTGGAGCGGATGCGTCGCCGACTTGAACTCCCCGAAATCTATGTCGTCCCGCGCAAAACCGCCGCTATTCGCTGCCTTAACGCGCTTCGCAACAACCAAGCCATCTGGACGCTCATTGACCAGAAGTTCCATCAGGGAATCCTGATAAAATTTTTGGGGCATCCTGCGCAGGTTGCGGCGGGGACGGCGCTCTTTGCGCTGCGCGCGTGCTCGCCCGCCCTCGCCGTCAACATCCACAGAACACCCCGTGCAAAGTATGTCATCACCATATCCGAACCCATAAAGGTTCCTTCTGACGCGGAAAACCTTATCACCGCCACTATGCAGAACTTCTCTGACAAAGTGGGCGAATTCGTGTTAAAATATCCTCAACAGTGGACTTGGTTTCATAGGAGGTGGCAGGTCAGATGGCACAAGTTGAAGAGGCACGGATAGGTTATGGTTGGGATGTGCACCGACTTGAGGAGAAGGGCAAGCCTTTGGTCGTTGCGGGGATGAAGATACCCGGGGTGGATGTCGGACCTGTGGCGCACACAGATGGTGACGCCGCGCTCCACGCTATAATTGACGCCCTTTACGGGGCGATGGCGGACGGCGACATCGGCTCCCATTACCCCGACACCGACCCCCGCTACAGGAACATTCCCAGCGTTCATCTGCTGCGCGACACCCTTCGGACATTCTGGGGACGCCGCTACAAACTCCTCCATATTGATTTGACGGTCATTCTGGATGAGCCGCCGCTTGGCAAATACCGAGAAAAGTTCCAGAACTATCTCAGCGAGATTCTTTCCCTTCCCAAAGAGCGTGTGTCAATCAAGTTCAAGCGAACAGAAGGAGTGTTTGCAACAAGAGTTTATGCCGCCCAGTGTGTTGTGCTGGCGTATCAGGAGCCGCGCTGATGATAAGCGTCCCCCGCAGTCTCCTTTTCTTTCTGCCGTCCCTTTCGGCGTTGCTGCTTTTCCTTGCTTTCCCACCTGCGGGGCTTTTCCCTCTGGTCTTTGTCTGCCTTGTTCCCTGGCTGGTTTATCTGCGGGGTGCGGGAGCATTTAAGGCGGCTGCAGCCTCATACATCGCAGGCTTTATCACCATTGCCACTACCTGCTACTGGCTGGGGGTTGTGACACTGGCGGGGCTTTTTGCGGCAGCCTTTATTGGCGGTTTCTATTATGCGGCTTTTGGGGCGCTTGTCGCCACATTTAAGGGAAGACCGTTGTGGCGTGCGCTTTTTGCCGCCGCACTTTTCGCAGGTCTTGAGTTCCTCCGTTCGCGACTCTTCTGGCTCGCCTTCCCTTGGGCGCTTCTGCCCCACACCCTTTATCGCGTTCCCCACTTCTTGCAGTCTGCAAGCATTGTTGGCACTTTCGGAACATCTTTCCTCATCGCCGCCGTCAACTCCTTCCTCGCAGAAACCATTATGGGGGAAGAAAGGAAACCCTCGGCGGTAGCGTTGTGCGTTGCTTTTCTGCTTTTGGTTTTCCCTGCTGTGTGGATGCCGAAAGAGGCACCATCCAAAGGCGGATTTAAGGTTCTTGTGGTGCAGGGCAACATACCGCAGAGCGTCAAGGAGTTGGCATTGGAGGAGGCACGGGGTCTGCTTGAGGTGGTGGCGGACAAAAGCGTTAAGGTGATGGACGACCATATTCGTTTGACGGAGGAGGCGCTGCGTCAAGACCGACCCAACCTCATAGTCTGGCCGGAGACGATGGTGCCCGGGGCGCTGCTTTTGCAGCCGAATCGCTACGCGAGGCTCTGTCTGTGCGTGAGGCGATGGGGCGCACCACTCCTTCTCGGCTCAGAACACCGACATAGATGCCTTCCCTACAACTCCGCTCTTCTTCTTGACCCGCACAACTGCCTCGTTCGGAAACGCTACGACAAAATGGTGCTTGTTCCTGTCGGCGAATACATCCCCGCTCAATCGTTGCTGCCGTTCTTTGTCTATCTTGTGCTCCAGATGATGCCCTATGAGCCGGAGGACATACAAGCCGGCGACAAGATGACGCTTTTTGAGGTAGATGGACGCAGAATCTATGTTCCGATATGCTTTGAATTGTCGTTTGACGACCTTGTTCGTGAGGCGTTAGATAAGGGCGCGGATTTGGTGGTGAACATATCCAATGACGCGTGGTTTGAGGACAGCGCGGAGTTGGATTTGGCGGTGGCGCAGGGGGTGCTGCGCGCGATTGAATTCAGGGTTCCTGTGATTCGCTGTGTCAACGCGGGCATATCCTGCTACATATCTCCTTCAGGGCGCTTCAAATTGCTTGCCGACAAGGAGGGATGCACAAAGCAGATTGAGGGCGTGATGTGGGTTGAGCCAGAGAAAATGGGCGGCACCACATTGGCACGGTTCCTCGCGGAACCTGCTGGCTGGGTTCTGCTTATAGCGCCTTTGGTTGCGTGGGTGCTCTCTTTTATGCGCAGATGCAGAAAAGATACCTCCAAACAGCGCTGACTTTTTCCTTGACACACCGCTCTGCTCCCCTCTACAATACCCCCAAAGCGCAAGAAGGGGGTTGCCAATGAGCACCTTGGCAAAGGTTTTCAGTGTTATCGTGCTTGTTCTGTCCATATTTTTCCTTACCAGTCTCGCGGCACTTTATCATCACCGCGTTGACTGGCGCACACAGTTTGAGAAACTGCAAGCCAAGTACAAGGAACTAAAAGACCTCTCACTTGCGCAGATGAGTTACCTAAAGAATGTGATTGAGGCAAAGGACCGCAAGGTTGACGAGATGGTGGAGCGGGAGAAGCGTCTTGTTCAGTTTGTGAACGAGTTGAAACGGCGCTACAGGGATGCCGCCACATCTCTGGCGATTGAGACGCAGGAAATGGCGCTTCTTTTACGCCAGCACGCTCTTATCGTTGAGATACTCTCCCGCAAGGATGACAGGATAAGGGAGTTGGAGCGTCAGCGTGAGATACTGCAACGCGAATACACAGAATCGGTGCGTCAGAAGGACACCGCGGAGAAGCAGGCGGTGCGTCTGGGACGCGCTCTGCTCTACTATGAGAAGTCGGTTCGCGACTTGCGCACAGAACTCGCTCGTGTTCGTCGCCAACTTGACGAAAAATGCCTTGTGATTGAACGCCTCAATATGTTGGGTGTGCCGGTTTACGATTTGATTGCGCAAACCCCTGCCCCACCGATTGATGGTGTCGTCGCCGCCGTTGATGAAGCAACACAACTGGTCGTTCTCAATGTCGGTGTTGACCAAGGTGTGCGGGTTGGATACCGCTTCACTATCTACCGCGGCAACCAGTTTGTAGCGGTTGTTGTGATAGAGAAGGTATGGGCAGGCGCATCAGGCGGTCGCGTTCTCTTCGCTGTAGGTAAGATTCAGGCAGGCGACCGTGCCACAACCTGGTTACCATAACCGAAATGGCTGATGTTGTCCTTGTTGCCGCCAGTCCAAGAAAAGGTTCCAACTCAAGAACGGCTTGTGGTATTGTGTGTGAGTGTTTGCATCGGTGGCAACTCTCAACACGCCTTTTTGACCTTGCGGAGACCCGTTTCGGTGGCTGCTTAGGATGTCTGCGCTGCAACCAGAGCGGCACTTGCATCCAGAACGACGCCTTCACAGAGGAAATCCTGCCTGCAATCCGCGCAGCGAGGGGGGTTGTTCTTGCCACTCCTATCTATTTTGGTGATGTCTGTTGGTTGATGAAGGCGTTTCTGGACAGGTTTCGTGCCGAAATCTGTGTTGAGATGGGAGGGGAGCACATAACCTGCACGCCGCGAAAGCGCCTTGGCAGAAAAGATGCGGTGCTT
>CAZPBO010000006.1:5439-10647 GCA_964584815.1 uncultured Planctomycetota bacterium | reverse complement strand
GCAGTTAAAAAAGGTGAACAGACTTGACAGCGCAATGAACCTGCGTAAATAATTTACTGTCAGCGGCCCCATCGTCTAGAGGCCTAGGATACCACCCTCTCAAGGTGGGGACAGGGGTTCGAATCCCCTTGGGGCCGCCATTTTTTGTGTGTTTTTGACGACGCGTTACTCTTCTTTTGGTCTTGGCATAACCTCGCCGAAGACTTCCTCTGTCATGAGCTTACCTTGCGCGATTGCCTGACGGTATTTGATGAAATCTATGGTGTCTTTGCCCGTCATCTTGCGTGTGTTGAAAGCGTGGAATCCGAGGAACGCTTCGTTGAGCATGTTGACGGCAAGCCAGTGACGGCTATCGTGTTTGCGGATGTCCCAGAAGAAACGTTTCTTCATCCGAATCGCGTCCATTGAACGCACAGCGCACATCGGGAACAGATTTGTCAGATGCCAGACCATCTTATTGACCTCTTCGTCAAGGAGGCTGAAGTCAACACTGCATTCGTTCTTGACAAACTCCTTTGCCTTGGCGAACTCCTCGCCTTGTTTGAACTCTCCGTAGACGATTTCACCGTCCTCAAGCCATTTGTCGGTTATGACCATAGGGTTGCGTATGAACTTGTCGCCGTGTTTCAGCACTGGCACGGCTTTGGTTATGAGCCGTAGGCGATACATCTTGTAGGCGGACCAGAGTTCACAAGAGACGCAGTTCCACATAGCATCCTCAATGGAGAGGTACCAGGGGAGGAAATCGCTGGAGCCGCCGTCAGGGACAGAGCCGTGTCTGGGACCTGCTTGTCCGAAGAGAGCGGTGTCAGCGGCGATGGCGAGGTCGCAAGCCATCCCAATCTCCTGACCGCCAGCCACGCGCATCCCGTTGACTCGGCATATCGTGGGCTTCTTACAAGCCAGAATTGAATCCACCATAGCGTTGAACAGTTCCATATAAGCGCCGTACTCTTCAGGACGCCCCGCATAATACTCGGCGTACTCCTTTGTATTACCACCTGTGCAGAATGCACGGTCGCCTGTTCCCGTAAATACCGCCGCCACGACCTCCCTATCGGTTGATGCGTTGCGAAAGCCCGCTATCACGCCCTTAACCATCTCGGTCGTGTAGGAGTTATATTGCCGCGGGTTGTTGAGCCAAATCCACGCCGTATAGAGCCCCTCAACAGGCTCGCCCGTTTTGGGGTTGACGACAGGGCGTTTCTGGTACCTTACGCCCGGCGCTTCCTCGCTGAAGTACTCATCGCCGTAAAAGTTGTGGTCCTTCAACTCGCTATCTCTCGGTAGCCAGTCCAAAGTCCCCATTCCACTTCCTCCAAAAAGTTACATCTATTAACGGATTCGGTAAGAAGCGTTAGAAGTCGGGGACGAGGACGATGCGGCGCATCAGTTTGCCTGAATGTGCCTCCTCAAACGCTTTCCTTATCTCTGACATAGGACGCGTCTCAACAAACGGTTCTATCTGAACTTTACCCTCAAGGACGAGTTTCAGCACGGCAGGATAGTGGCGCGGCGGACAGCCCCATGTCCCCACCATCTCCGCATCAAACGCCATCAAACGCGATATCTGATACTCCACCTTCGCCATCGTAAAACCAACCACAACCATCCGTCCGACAAATGAAAGCAGTGAAAGTCCCAACTCCTGACCGGGCTTTGTGCCGGAGCACTCAAAGATTTTCCATCCGAAGTTGTGCGGCAGACCGTTCTCCTTGCAGATAGATTTGAACTCATCGCGGATGGTTCTTATGTCTTTTTGTTTTGCGTTGATGACGGCGTCGGCGCCGAATTTCAGCGCCCGCTCAAGTTTTACCTCATCAATATCAATGCCAACAACAAACGCTGCGCCAAATGCCTTTGCCATCTGCGTCATATAGACACCGATACCGCCACCTGTTCCGATTATGACCACCCTGTCTCCCTCCTTCAGTTCGCCACGCTTTGCCGCCTGATACGGGGTTGTCACAGCATCTGCCACAACCGCAAGATGTTCAAGCGGCATATCGCCGCGGTTCTCTATGATGCACAAATCGCGTGCCGGAACAGGTATATGGCTTGAAAAACCACCATATATTCCCAATGAGTTGCCGGGCATTTTCTGCTTAAGGCAGCGGTTTTCGCGCCCCATTTTGCAGATTTCACACTCCCCACAGGGCATAACTGCAGGCACAATCACCTCTTTGCCGACAAGGTGGTTTGGACCTGCCACAACACGACCGCTTATCTCGTGTCCCAAAGTCAGCGGTGGCCTGTTCACCGTCGGCACCCCCTGATAGAAATAGCCGAGGTCGGTGTGGCAGACACCACACCCTGCTATCTCAACAAGCGCCTCATCCTGTCCTAACTCTGGAACAGGTATTTCGGTCAACTCAATAAGACCGGGTATCTTCTCGCCTGTTTCTTTGTTCACCGACCAGGGACGAACCATCTGCCAGGTTTTGATTTTGTTTGGCACCATAATCTGCCCCCCTACAACGCGGAATCAGTAACATAAATATCGCGGGCGGGGAAGACCGAATCAAAGGAAAAAGGCGAAGGTTTTACCTAACGGTGCTCTGCAACCCAACCCAGTCCCCACCCACCCTTGCAAAGCATCACAAGAAGCGGCGTCTGCAGGATGCTTGCTACCAGCACGGCAAAAACTGTCTTGAAGACGCGTCATCAGATATTATGTGTTTTCGGAGTTTATCAATCCATAAAGACGCGGCAGACGCCACCGTTCTCCTTAGCCAGTTGCTTAAGGAATTTCAGGAGGAGTTCTCTGTTTTCCGCGGGCGGTGTGGGAGCAGGACGGCGTCCGGGCTGCGGTTGGCGACCGGGGTTGGGGTTTGGCGGACCGTATTTGCCCACAAGCAGTGCTATGGTGTGGATTATGACATTGCGTCCTTTGTTCCAGCGCCGAACCGCCGCGAGTATCTCGTCAAGGTTTGTAGTGGTTCCCACCGTTGGATTGCCGTCTGAAAGAAGATATATGGTGTCCACTTGACGGTCCTTGAATGCCAACTCAAGAGCGCCGTAAAGGTTGGTCATGGCTTGCGGC
This sequence comes from uncultured Planctomycetota bacterium, assembly GCA_964584815.1. GTDB lineage: Bacteria > Planctomycetota > SKW154 > SKW154 > SKW154 > CAZPBO01. Next base: position 7,604 of record CAZPBO010000006.1, on the reverse strand, counting down.
TCCATCTTCTTCACGAACTCCAAAGCCGACTTTTTGTTGCGCGGTGTCGCTTTGGTCAGTCCCTTGTGCCATCTCTGAACATCGGTGGAGAAGATTATCACATTGAACTTTGCGTCTTCTGGTAACAGTTTGTTGATGACGAACGCCAATTCAATTTTGAGGATATCAATACGCCGTCCCTCATAACCTGGCTGCACGCCGCCCTCGCCGAATTTGGGCTGCTCGCCTACTTTTTTCATACCACCACCTGTTGGGCGAACATCGCCGCCTGATGAGTCGCCTTCAGCGGGTCTTTCAGGCACCCTTCCGCGGGCGCTCATAGAGTGGCTGACATCGCAGATGAATATAACCCGTTTTGAGGTTATCTCACCATACAAGACGCTGGTCATGCCTTTCTGCTTTCCACTGGCGGCGGAGCGTGGGGGTGGCGGTGCTGATTCATCGTAGGTTTTTTTGCCTTTGGCGTTCCACCAGTTACGGAAGTCAGCGGCTGTGGTAAGGCTGTATTTTCCCGTCATATCTTGGAGGGCGATTTTGATTCCGCGAGCGGCGCCCTCCTTATTGGCGTCCTCGGCTCGTTGCAGCGCCTCAATCATCGGTTCAACCGCCTTTTTAACGCGGATAGCGGCAAGTGCTTTCGCCGCCGCTACGACGACATCCCAGTTGCGATTCTTAAGCAGGGCTATCAGCGCATCCGCCGCCCTCTTCTCTCTCCTTATCTCCATTACCTGACACAGCCCACACAGAATCTTTGAGTTACTCTCCTCTTTTAGAAACTTTATCAGGTGTGTTACCACCTCATCGCTGCCGCTTGAAGCAAGCGCGTCTATCAATGCTGCCTCAACTCCCATATCGGGTTTACCACGGTAAACCATCTTTAGCAACTTGTGCAATGTTTCCTCTCCGTCTGTGGAGACGGCTGCTCTGACGGCGCCAATCGCCTGTGAACGCGCGTTGTTCAACTCCCTCTCCAACTCCTGACGCTTCTTCTCCGCTTCTCTCATCCTGTTGTAAATTTCAAGCGTTTCCTTCTTGGGACGCTTCTGCTGGCTTGGGTCCTTCCGCAGAATATCTTGGAGTTTTGCCAAAAGGGATGTGCGCTCTGCCTCCACCGCCTTATACTGCTTGCGCAGTCCCTTCAACTTGCTCAATGCCGATGACAAATCTTTCAGTGCGTCCTGTCCCAGAGCCAAACAAACCGCGAGCGCGCAAAAAACCGTAACAACCATCCACCTCATCAAAACTCCTCCTCAAAACCTCTTCACTATTATACTATGCACAGGACAGAAAAACCATTCAGTTAATTGGGATGGCTTACGCAGATTTTACAAACTCTATGGACCGATAACGGTGCCGTCTTGTCCGTCACTTGCGGCAGGACCACCGCGTTGCCCACCGCTTGCCTGAACAGTCCCACTCCAACCCGTTGAATCGTTGGTTTCAATCTTTATGCGTCCGCCGCCACCACCGCCACCGCCGCCTTTCCCTTTGCCTCCGTCTGCGCTTATGGTGCCGCTACCTGTCAGCACATTGCAGATAATCCAGACGGAGCCACCGGCACCACCGCCACAACGGTTATGCGCCGCGTTCTCACCGTCCATTCTTATGAACCCGTCCATCGTGAGGGAACCTGATATATCAAGTTTGAGGGACGCACCGCCGCGGGCACCCCATCTTGAATCATCGTTTCGGGCGCGGCTGCCGCCACCTGAACCACAATCCGTCGGCGCATTCGCATCCCCGTATGTGTGCCCGCCCGAACCGCCTCCACCGTCTCCACCCGCACCGCCGTATCCACCACCACCGGCACCTCCGCCATCATCCTCCCCCGCACCCGGACCCTCACCCCACCTGTATCCAAGCCCTGTGCCGATTATCCTTGCATCGCTGTCAACATTCATATCACCGTTTACGGTTATGGTTATCTGGACGGGGTGGGGTGCGTTCTGCTTTGTCGCCACAGCAAGGGAGTCAATAAACAGAGCCGCGCCTGAATGCACATAGAGCGAACCGCAGGTGAACGATTCGGTTACGCGGCTGTAGGTGTAGATGTGGATTTCGTCGTCGTCAGTTGATGTGGTGCCTTTTGTGTTGACGAAGAAGCAGGAGCCGCAGTTTCCGTCGCCGTAGGGTGTATTGCCGACGGCGCCACCTCTTGCGCCGCC
>CAZPBO010000006.1:1548-5339 GCA_964584815.1 uncultured Planctomycetota bacterium | reverse complement strand
CCTGAACGAATCTCCATATCATCCGTTGCGTGAAGGGTTATCTGGAGACAGGTTGCTCTGTCGGCTTCATATGAGTTGAGGACAACCGTTGTATTACCGTTTATTGTTATGTTGCGGAAGGCAAGGTAGGTGTCAATGATGTGAGAGTTATGGTAGATGTAGAGGTCGTCATCGGCGGTGGAGGTGGTGTTGTTTTTGCAGATGAAAAGGATTGAGCCGTATGAAAGAGAATGGTCGTTTGCACCGGAGCCACCGCTCACAGAACAGTTTTGAGTTCCTGTAAAGTTGGAGATGTCGCTATAGTGGATGGCGATTCTGCCGCCGCCGCCACCACCACCCTGAGGAGAGCCGCCCGCATCTCCACCGTTTGCCTCAAAATGCCCTCCCCCTGTTAGAATATTGCAGTCAACCCATATAGAGCCACCCGCGCCGCCGCCACCCCCGTCTACGCCGTCTGCACCGTTTGCCTCAACAACACCATCCAAACGGAAAGTTCCGCCCACATCAATCTTTATTGCGCCTCCACCTGTTCCACCGGGGGCACTTCCACCGTTACCTGGTGCCCCACCACTTCCTGGTAATGATGGCTTTGTAGCCGAGTCATAAGGAGCTCCGCCTTCTGCCCAGTTGTCTCCCCATCCGCCGTATCCACCGTGTCCACCGCCTCCTCCGCCGTCTCCACCTGAACCAGCCACACCAACTTTCAGCCCCACCCCGCTTGGGTAGCCCTTGCCGCTTGCTGTTATCACACCCGTTGGTGTCACCGTCAGGTTACCGTCTATGTGGATGGTTGCTCGCGACCAGTCACTATCAACAACCAACTGCCCCGCTACAGTCACATTGCCTTCTGCGTGCAGTTCTATGTCTCCTTTTAGGGTGAGATTGGCGCCGTCTTCAATGGTGATGGAAAGGATAGTTTCATCGCGTTTGAGCACGGGGTAATTTGGGCGACCCGCCGGAATTGTGATATTTGCCACATCAGAAGGCGTGCCGCCAGACCAGTTATTCGCGTCATCCCAGTTGCTGCTCACATCACCTGTCCAGGTGATATCAATCATGTTCTTCACCTGGAATGGGTCTGTGGTGCCGGATGCTCCCTCACGATAGGGGTCAAAGGGACGAATCCGTATTCTGACCGTCTTTGCGGCATGACCAATGTCGGTGTTTGTGTCCCAATAGAACTTGTGCTGAGCACCGCTTGGTGATGCAGAAAGTGCCTTGGTGCCTTCACTGTTTGGGTTGGAGGTGTCCTCTGTTGCAGTTTTCCAGTTTGTGCCGTCCTCGCTCCATTCAACAATTATGTCACAATTGTCGCTCTCGTCGTCGTAAAGAGTGTAGGAAATTTCAACGGAGTCTGATGCAGGGGAAGTCGGTGTTGTGACGGAGACAGAAGGCGCTTCGTTGTTGGCAACCGTGAAGAATCCTGTTGAGACCCAGGAACCGTAATTTGTTCCGTCGTAGGGTCTTATCCTGACGCGGGCGGTTGTTGTGTAAACCGGTCCCAAGTCGGTCAAAGAATCCCAAGAGAAGGTGTAATTCCCGGGAGTAGAAAGATTGGTTGTCGGGTCACCGCCACTGCCACGATTCGCTTTCCGCCAAGTTGTGCCATCCCAGAATTGCACCTCTATGGAGCATATATCACCGTCGGGGTCGTCAATTGAATACTGAATAGGCACATCACCCGACTGCTCACCCGTTGGTGTTGTAACGCTAACATAAGGGATGCCTGCGGCATTGTTCACATCAAACGACCCTGTTTGGGCGGTGTTGCCTGTCTTTGTGTCGGACACGGTGATGCGGATGTAGACGGTCTCTAGTCCGCTTTTCCCAATGTTGTCTGTGAGGGTGTCCCAGACGAAAGTATGAGGCACTCCAGAGGGCGAGGAGGAAAGGTTGACTGTGTCGTCCCCGCCTGTGCCTTTGGTGGCAGAATACCAGTTTGTCTGGTTACGGCTATACTCAACCGTTATGCTGCATTTCTGACTTTCATCGTCGGTCAATGTGTATTCAATAGAGACATGACCGGAAACAGGGCTGGTTGGCGTTGTGACACTTACCTGTGGAGGGTGTGTGGCGTCCACCGTAAACTGTGCTGATATTCCGGCTGTTCCTTCACGGTAGGTGTCTGAAGGCACGACTCTGACCTGAACTGTTGTCACCAACTGACCATCAAGGTCTTTCTGGGCGTCCCAGACGAAGGTGTGTTGAACACCTGTAGGTGATGAGGAAAGCCCACTTACTCCTTCGTGATTCGGGTTAGATGTATCTTCGCTGGTGGTCTGCCAGTTCACACCGTCAGTTGTGTACTCAACGCGGATGTTACATAGGTCGCTTTCATCGTCTGTGAGGGTGTAAAGGATGGTGACAGAGGCGGTTTGAGGACTTGCAGGAGTGGGAACAGAAGCCGATGGCGCCTTATTGTTTGCCACAATGAAAGGGTCGCTTTCCACCCAGTTTCCTTGCGCGGTCGCATCACTTGGTCTTATCTTGAATTTTACCTGGTCACTGAACTTTGTGCCAAAATCGGTAAGAGAGTCCCAAACAAAGACATGGGAAACTCCGCTTGGAGAGGAAGAAAGCCCCGTCAACGAGTCACCGCCTGCCTGTGTTGCAGGGTTCCATTGGTCTGCAACAGGGTCATACCATTGCACCTCTATGTCAACAGGGTCGGAATTTGAGTCATAGAGAGTGTAGGTGATGGCGACATTGCCGCTTTGCTCACCTGAAGGTGTTGTGATAGCCACACTCGGTGCCTCGTTGTTGTTCACATCAAAAGGCGCGCTCTGTTTGGCGTTCCCAGGTTTTGTGTCGGCAGGGGTTATGCGCACAATGACCCCCGTGTAGTTTGCATACCCCAAATCCTTCAAAGTGTCCCAGACAAATGTGTGGGCGACGCCGGTGGTAGAGGAAGAGAGGTTGGAAACACCATCTCCACCTGTGCCCTCCGTTGCCATCTGCCATGTCGTGCCATTATCAACGGAATACTCAACAGTTATTGAGCATGAATCTCCTTCTGCGTCTGTCAGGGTATAGTCAATGGTGACAGAACCACCTGCGGGGTTGGTTTGAGGAGCAACGCCTGACACCGTTGGTGGGGAGTTGTTGTCAACACGGACGGTGACCTCAGCCGGCACGCCTTGTCCTGAAGCATCGCTTGGGGTGATTCTGACCGTCGCGTCGCCTACATAACCTGGCAAGTCACTTGCGTTGTCGGCATCCCAGACGAAAATGTGTAGGTCACCCCCAGGAGAGGCAGAAAGTCCGCTTACGCCGTGGCTGTAGGATGAGGTTGCTTCTGTTGCCGCCTTCCAGTTCGCGCCACCGTCGGTAGAAAATTCAACCGTAATATCCACAGGATTACTGTTCTGGTCAATGAGGATGTAGGTTATGGTAACATCCCTGCCCTGCGACTGTGAGGCGGAGAGGATATAGACTGTAGGCGGTGTTTGCTGAGTTCCTGCTGCTGTAGAGCGATTTTTTGGGCGTAGGAGGAGCACGGCGGCAACAGCGGCGCTGCCGCAACCCGCTGTAGAAGAAACCAAAATCCCTACAAGAAGTATTGCGGCTCTTCTCCGCATTTTACTGCCCTCCTTGTTACAGACCTCCATAGTAAGGACGCATTGAACCTACTATATTATAGCATATAATTCGGATACGGTCACATTGCATCTGTGTGGAGGTATGTTGTGCTGATTTGGCTTCTGTCTGCGCTTGTTGGTGTTGGTGCTGCGTCTATGCTTGTTCTGCTGATATATGAGGGTTCGCGTGAGATGGAGGTGGTGGAAGCGTGG
>CAZPBO010000006.1:0-1448 GCA_964584815.1 uncultured Planctomycetota bacterium | reverse complement strand
GCGGCGTTCCCTTCCGATATCCTTTCCGATATGGGCGTCAATAAGGACGCACTACAAACCCTTCTGTTCCCCCCGAGCCAGAAGGACTGACATCAACACTTGACCAGGTTGCAATGTCTGCGATAGACGGGTTGACTGCCGTCCAAGAGAGGTTGATTGAAGAGGAGGAGAAATTGGCGTTGTCTACAGTGCCTGTTAGGGACGACCAGAGATTTTCGCAGTTTTCCGCCCAGCCGGCGAGATAGAGGTGCCCGGCGCCTGATGCGGCGTCGGTGAACGCGCCTTGTGTGACATTCTGTCCGCCGTATGCGTATGGGTAAATCTGCGCGTTGGCTTTCGCTTCAAGGTAAAGCGGTTTGTTGTCCCGTGAACCACAAATGGCGTAAAGTCCTGACGGGGTTGTTGAGAGTCCTGTAACGCCGCAGTTCGCACCCACATCGCAGAACTTCGCCCAAGTGATGGCGGGGGTTGCAAGCGAAATGTTGAGTTCGGCGAGGAAGACATCGCGGTAGCCGCTGCCGAAGGAGTCCGACCAGCCCGCGACCGTAAGGGCTGAGCCGGAAAGAAACGCCGCAAATGCCCTGTCATCTCCGCCGCCGTTAAACGCCCATTGTCCGTCAAGCGTCGGACTCGCCGTTAGGCTCGTCACTTTAATGACGGCGACATCATAAGTGGTAGTTGAGGCGGTATAACCGACGCACCACAACACGCCGCCTGCGTAAAGCAATGTGTTCAGGGAGTCAGAACCGCCGCCCCCCCACTGCTGCGACCAATAATGACTGCCGTCTGTGCCGAACTTGACAACTACCGCATCCATAGAGTTCGCTGATGTGCTGCCCACAACATAGACATAACTGCCAGAAACTACCATACTTTTCAGAGTGTTCACATTGCCGTCGCTCCAGGATTTCGCCCACTGCAGGTTGCCGTCTTTGTCAAACTTTGCAAGAAAGCCGTGGGTCTGTTCAATTCCGCAGACATAGATGGCATCGGAGGTGACGGCAATCCCCACAGGCGTTTGGGTATTGGAGTCGCCCACTGCTTTTGCCCACTGTAGTTTCAACTTTGCATCAAATTTTGCAAGCAGTATGTCGTTGCTGCCGAAGCCGTATGAGTTTGTGGTGCCGACGGCGTAGACATTTCCGCTTGAGTCAACGGCAACCGCGGAGAACATCTCATCTGCTGTGCCGCCAAGAAGCGACCACGCCGTCTTTTGTTCGGTCTGTTTGCCGCAGCCCAAAAAGAGAACCACCATAAGGATACCAACCGCTGCTAAAAGACGCATCGCCATTCTCCTAATAAGGCGTTAATCGCAATATAGACGGATACCATATCCGTTTCATCATCAACAACAATTTTTTAGCCAAACATTTCTGTGGCACGCGACGGCGGATACAGCATACCCAAGCCGCGTTTGTGGCATCTTCCCATAGCGAAAGGCAGAGATG
>CAZPBO010000005.1:10462-58772 GCA_964584815.1 uncultured Planctomycetota bacterium | reverse complement strand
CGCCAGGTTTTTTGCACCAGCGTTCAAACCTGACGACATCCCAACCGCCGCATTCCGGGTCACCTTTGCTCATGCCTTTATCGGGGTCGGGACGGTTCTGGTGACGCCACAGCCATCTCAATGCCGCTATCACCGCACTCTCCGTGCCTGGTGAGCCTCCTTCACGAACCAGTGACCCGTGTCCCCATCTGGCGCCATAAGCGCCTGCACGACCACCGCCTATACCGTAAGCGTCTATGTAGCCCGTTGAATCCAAGTTCTTGTTACTTAAGTTGTCAAAACTGGTTCCTTTAGGAATGTCCTTGGTTTCGGGTTTCTCCTGGTCCAGTTCAATGATGGGGCGCTCCACCTCTTTTTCAGCATCCACAAGCGGCGTCTTCATAACATCACGCGGACGGTTCTCGTCGTACTCCTGCGGTGTTATCTCATTGGGCTTTGTCACTTCAATAATCTTTGTTTTCTCCCCACCCCAGACCTCAAAGACAATAAGTAGCGCCGCAATTAGGAAGAAGATGTGAACGACGACACTGGCAAGAAAAGGTAATGCCCAGTGCATCCACCACGGCTTCTCCTCTGGAGGGATATACTCCTCCAGCATCTCCTCTTCTTCCAACCCCTCACCATACTCATCGTACTCCTCGTAGTCTTCATACTCTGCCATGACGACTCCTCCTAAAAGACTTTTGTAGTAACCACTCGTAAATAGCATAGCACCGATTGCCAAAATGTCAAGAGTTTTTCTGGGGGATTTGTGTAAAAATTGTGTAACTGGCAATTCAACGGGAGCGGGAGCGAACCCACGACGCGTCCGGGTGGCAGTAAATCGTTAACATTTTGAACTTTACGGTGGAGTTGCGAACGCGCAGAACCACAAATCCTTTCTTGAAACCAGTCATTTCTGCTCTTATCGTTGTGTTTTCTATTTTCATTGTCACCTCATTTCCTTTTTTAAGGACTTCAATTATGACGGGTTCACCTTCCTTCAGGACGGGGTTTGTAGTTATCCACTTTTTGGCGCGGGAGATTTTCTTGTACGCGAGGCGATGCTCATCGTGGAGATATTTCCACTGTATAATCGGTTTACCGTTGCGGACGCCCACTGTCTGTTTTTTGTAAATGGGGAGGGAGACGACGGCTGTGATAAACTGTCCACGCTCGCCGCGACCTGAATCGCAGAGACGGAGGGCGAAGGTTTTTGTTTTGGTCAGCGGGACGGCGATGAGGCGCACCTTGGCATCACCGAGTGTTGGGCAGAGCCAGCGCAAACAACCGTTGCCGCTGCCATAGAGTGCTCCGCTCTCCACGCGCCACTCGCACTGCGGCTTCTTCTTCTCCTTCTTGTTCTGGGGATAGAAGGCAAAATCCCGAAACTGTCCTGGGTCGGAGAAGTCGTAGCGAACCCGCACCATCCCGGCGGTGAAGGAGACTTCGCCCGCAAAGGCTGCTCTCAAACCACTCTTCTTAAGGCATTGTTCCATCAAAGCGGTTATCTTTTCTTTGCGGTTCGCGAAAGCGCGTGTTGTTTTGAAACGCTCCGCCAGAAGAGAGAGTTGTTCGCCCGCGTTGATATATCTACCACGCCGCATCAGTGTTTCCACCGGTTTCAGTCCGGCGGTTAGCACTGCTGACGCCAGATACTCTTTCAGCGCATCGGGCAGGTCCAGTCCCAAGCCTTCTGCCTGCGGCCATAACGCCGCCACCTTGTCCGCCGGCTCCTTAAAGAAGCACATCATTGACAGACAAGCCGCTACCAGTCTTCCGGAAGGTTTCCCCCCCAGTGTCAGTTTTGCCATCTGCCATATCGGTATATCACCCCACCTGTATTTTCTGCCCTCAACAACGATACCCTCATCATCCACACGGTTCAGCAGTCCCGTTAAGGACTCGCCTTTTCTTGTCTGCAAACGAACCTGTTTGCCCACCAATCTTGCAAGCGCACTCTTTACGGCGGGGCGAATGACCTGTGCTGCCCGCGCCATGCCCAGGTAGAAATCGGACTGCTCCTGTGGCAGAGCGTTAGATTTTGAGAGAAGGGAGTAGACGCGTTGAGCGTCTAATGCTGCCAGAGCCGCTTTTATCTCCTCGCGCAATTTTTCTTGTCTTTTCCGCTCTTGCTCTGCCCGTGCCGCTTCCGCCTCTGCCTTCTTCTTTCTTATCAGAGCATCAAGTTCATTCAGTGTCTTACGCGCCTGCGCAACCCCATAAAGCCCGCTCAGAGCCTTCCGCGCCGCCTCAAACTTCCCTTCCCTCACCAACTGCCGCACCCGCGTTTCCACCTCACCTATTGATGTGTTCAACCTATCAAGCACCGCCGCCTTGACCCGCGCCACTTCCGCCTCATACTTTGTCCCCCTCACAAACTCCGCCGTCTCCTTTATCTCCCCAGCAAGACGCTCCAAGTCGGAAGGTGTCTGTGCCGCCTCAAGACCCTGCTTCAAATCCAGCACGAGAGGACCGCATAACTCTTCCGCCACCTCCAACGCCTGCTTCCGCACATCGTCGTGGCGCGTGCGTGAGGCGAGAGCCCGCAACGCCAGTATCGCGTTCTTCCGGTTCAGCCTGTATCGTTTGAGCAACTGCCTTATCACAGGTAGCAGGTCCTGACGCTTGCTTGTAACCTCCGAGTCTGAGGGGGTGGATGGTTTTGGCGGTCTGGGTGGAACAGGTGGTTTTGGTGGTGTAGGAATGGGGGGTGTGTGTGGATGGTGCACCGAGGGTTGCTGCCCTGTTGAGGAAGGTGATGGAGGGGAAGTTGATGAGATGAGGCGGGGAACGACAGAGATGAGTATGAGGACGGCAACGACGACGACGGCAGCAGCGACGATTTTGCCTGCGGCAGACGAGGATGTGGTGGGGGGAACGACGGTGCGGCGTTCTGCCACCCGTGCTGCATTGGAAGGGCGTGCCTCTGCTCGGGGTGTTGCGGGGCGCTGCCGTGCCACTGCCGACGCAGCCCGTGGTGCCCTCCCACTCATCACCCGCTTTATGTCCTTTATCAACTCTGTTGGTGTCTGGTAACGGCGTTCGGGGCGCTTGTCGGTCATGCGCCTGACAAGCCGGGCGACATTTTCGGAGACGCCGGGCACTATCCGCCTCACATCAGGCAGCGGCTCGCGCAGTTGCTTCTCCATTATCTCGTATATGTTGCGTCCCTCATACGGTAGACGCCCCGTCAGCATTTGAAACAGCGTCACACCCAGAGAATATATATCAGAGCGGATATCAACCGACGCGGAGTCCTCCACCTGCTCGGGCGCCATATATTGGGGGGAGCCCAGAATCTGTCCCACACCTGTCAACTGCACATCACCCTCTCGTTTTTTCGCCAGACCCAAATCGCACAGTTTCGCCGTTCCGTCTTCAGCGATGAGGATGTTGGCGGGCTTTATGTCGCGGTGGACGATGCCCGCTCTGTGTGCCGCCTCCAGCGCCTGCGCTATATCCAGCGTGTATTTCAGCGCTTCCTTCTCCCCCAACCGCCCCTTACGCGCTATCACATCCTTTAGGTTCTCCCCTTCCACATACTCCATAACCATATAGTAGACCCCGCCATCCACCCCGACATCTATGACCGAGACTATATTAGGGTGGTTGAGTGCCGCTGCCGCCCTTGCCTCCCTCAAAAACCTCTCCACATATGTCGCATCCCGCGCAAGCCACGCGGGCAGAACCTTCAGCGCCACAAGACGACCCAGTGATGTCTGTATCGCCTTATAGACATTACCCATCGCCCCCTGTTTTATCTCACCCACTATTTCAAAGCCCGAAATGACGGTCTTTGTGCGTCGCACCTTCCAGCCAAGACTTTCCAGCGTCTTGGCGTCCACTATTCCCTTCTCATAGAGCAGGTCTATGACAGACTTGCCCGCCGCCAGCGCTTCCTTAGCGCACTGTGCGTATTGCGCCTGTTTCACCACTCGCCTGCGCAGCAACTCCGCCACTATCTCGTCTTCACGCATCGCCTCTCTCCATCCACATTTATCCTAACCCCGTTTCACCATCTTTTCAACCATCTATTTAGCCTCCGTCGCACTTCACTTACATCTTGGGTTAGGTGTCTTCAATGTTGTTTGCTGTGACACTTTCTGCCGGCTATCGTTGACCGCGGCATAATAATAGGTGCGTGGAACGGTTATTCTTGCGGGTTGGACTGTCTCGTCGCAACGGTTATTTAGCCGTCTTTTTCATCTCTTTCACTCTATCAAGCGGGATTGTTTGTTTTTTGCCGTCATCTTTGCGGATGGTCAGTTCGGTTTTTGTTTTCTTGAGCAGCACACCTTCTATTGTTTTGCCGTCTTTGAGGATGACGAGGATGCGGTTTTTGCGGCGCCATTCTTTTACGGCGTCTGTCAGTTTCTCAAGGCGTTCCTCAAGCAGCGGCGCCAATTCTTCCACGCTTTTGTTGGCAAGCAGTGTTTCGGCAAGCGTTTGGCGGGTCTTTGGGGGCAGGATTTGGGAGAGGACAGCGTAGTTGCCTGCTGCTTGTTTGAACAGGAAGTTGACAAGGTTTATGAACTTGGGACCTATGGTTGCCACCGCACGCTCATCGGACAACTTTTCAAGGCGTGCGCGTATGAGGTCGTTCAGCCTTTCGCCGAGCGCTTTTTCTATGTCGGCGGTGTCGGATGAGCGCAACAGTTCCTTAAGCAGCGATTTTATATGCTCTTGCCCGATGAGGCGTTTGAGTGTTGTGGGGTCGGCGTTTCGCAGGCGGTTGCGCACCATATCCTCAAGGTCGGCGTAGAATGCTTTTTTAAGTTCGGCTTTTGACAGATGTTGTTTTGCCAGAGCAAGGAAGCGGCGTGCAAGCGATGTTTGGGTTGTGCTGGTGGCGTCTATGCGGTTCAGGAGTTTTTCCACATTAGTTGGGACGCCGAGTCCTCGTGCGCGTCCTAACGACTCCCGAAGTCCTGCGTAATCGCCTTCAAGCAGCGCGCCCGCCACATCCGCCAGCGCATTTACCTGACCCTCCGCCTTAACCACATCACGCCGCCCCATCACCCACAAAAACGCAAACACAACGCACAACACACAGACCGCTCCGAAAAGAAGCCACACCCAAAACGCTCCCGACAACTTCACAGATGGCGTTTCTTTTGTCTCCTTTTCTATCCCACCTGCCGGTTCTTCTGGTTTTTCAGGTTTCAAGAAGTCGCCGAACCATCTTTTGGCACGCCGCATTGCTTATCCTCCAGCAACAACGCCTATTATAGCGCAAGAAGTGCTGCGCCTACAAGCGTTGCATCTCCTTTCAGTTGCGCAGCCACCACATCCGCAGCGTCCCAGTCGTCTCCTACCAAACCCTTGTATGCAGCCGCCACCTCGTCCGCCAACCCATTGCAGCGCTCCACCACCCCGCCACCCAGCACCACCCGTTCCACATCCACAACCGCAGACAGCATCAGCAGAAGATGTGCCAGCACCTCAATCGCTTTACTCCATACCTCCGCCGCTGATGGGTCTCTTCCTCGCCTTGCCCAGATTTCCGACGCTTTCAAGCGCCGCCCTGTCATCCTCTCATACCGTGCTTCTACCGCCCATCCTCCCGCATATGCCTCAAAACATCCACGCCTGCCGCAAGCACATCTTGCACCCCCCGCCTCAAACGGTGCGTGCCCTACTTCCCCGCCTCCGCCACTTGCCCCGCGCAACAATTTTCCACCGATTACGAGTCCGCCTCCGATTCCCGTCCCCACGAACACCCCGGCAATGTTCCGCGTCCCTCTTCCCGCACCGCACCTGAACTCTCCCCACACACCCGCATTCACATCGTTTTCCACGGTCACCAACAGTTCAAGCCCTGCTTCTGCTGCCGCGCGCACTACCTCAAACGCCAAATCCACATCCCGCCAGCCGAGATTCGGTGAGAGAATTACCCTTCCTGTCTGTGGGCAGACCCGTCCTGCGCATCCTATGCCGAGGCGCACCATCCCCGATGCTCCCAGTTCAAGGAGCGCATCCGCTATCTGTCGTGCCGCCGCTTGGGGACTTCTCCCAGTCGTTTCCTCTATTTTCTGAACAACGCGTTCTGCCACAACCCGCCCGACTCTGATGTGGCTTGCACCTATGTCGGCGCCGAAAAGCATCTCGCGGCTCATCTCTTCCTGCCGAAAAATCCTTGCTTCCTACAGCAGTCCCTTAAGGTGGAATGCAGAACCAAGCGTGGTTGCCTGCCAGAAACGGGGGGTTTTTCGCAGAACAGTTATGCTGGCTGGTTCAAAATGGACGCGCCAGAACGCCGCTTCCCCCAGCAGCCAGCACGCCATCAACTTCAGCGGCACCTGATGGGTGACGCAGACAACCGTATCGTCCTTACCGAACTTTTCCTCAAGACCGCAGATGAACGAGGCGATGCGCTCTTTTGCGTCGTGAAGCGACTCTCCGCCTGGGAAGCGAAGTGACAAATCACCGCTGCGCCACCTCGCGAACTCGCTACTCCAGCGTCTTTTGACCTCGTCGCGGGAAAGACCACTCCAGTCGCCAAAATCGGCGTCGTTTAGTCCTTCTGTGGGTTCTATTGTGAGACCAAAACGGTCGGCGAGAGGTTCTGCGGTCTGAAGACAGCGTTTAAGGGGACTTGACAGTAGTGCAGCGGGGCGCAGGTTTGATAGCGCTTCTGCGGTGCGGTGTGCTTGCTCAACACCTTGCTTGGACAGCGATATGTTGCACCGACCCCGAAAGCGCCTCTCAACATTCCATTCAGTCTGTCCGTGCCGTATCAGGAAGACCTTCAACATCGTTGTTGCTCCTTGTGAGGTTGAATTTAAGGAGTTTTTTGCGTAGTGCTTCGCGGGTGATGCCGAGGAGTTTTGCGGCGGCGGTGCGGTTGCCGCCCGTTCTGCGCAGCGCTTCGGTTATCAGACGGCGCTCAAGGCGTTCCTTCGCCGCTCTCAAATCCAGACCCACATCTTCCTGTGCCTCTCCTCGCAGCGCGGCAGAGAAATTATCAAGCCGCAGCACAGGCGCCGAACACAGAAGCACCGCACGCTCCACCTCGTTGCGCAATTGCCGCACATTCCCCGGCCAGTGATACCCACACAACGCATCCATCACCCCTTCGGCAAAACCTCTGATGCGCTTGCCGAACCGCTCACACGCCTCCTTCAGAAACGCCTCCGCAAGCGGTGGGATGTCTTCCCTGTGACTACGCAGCGGTTCAATATGTATCTCAATGACGCTTAAGCGCCAGAAAAGGTCTTCGCGAAAATGCCCATCGCGAACGAGTTGCTGCAGGTTGCGGTTGGTGGCAGCCACAACACGCACATCAACGCTCCGTTCCGCGGTTGCTCCCAGTCGCACTATGCGCTTGTCTTGCAGCACGCGGAGCAGTTTCGCCTGCATCGGCGGCGCCATATCACCGATTTCATCAAGAAACAGAGTGCCGCGATGCGCCCGCTCAAACTTCCCCGCCCGTTCCTCCACCCCTGTCGCCGCACCGCGCTCCACACCGAACAACTCCGCCTCAAGAAGGGTTTCTGGAATTGCGGCACAGTTGACCGCAACGAACTCTCCGCTTCCCGCGCGTGGACTCTCATAATGCAACGCCTTCGCCACCAACTCCTTACCCGTTCCGCTTTCTCCTGTCACCAACACCGTGCTGTCTGTGGGGGCAACTTGCAAAATGAGGCGGCGGATGTTCTGGATATGCGGGGAGACGCCAACAATGGCGTCTACGCCGCGACCGCGTTTAAGACGGCGCAGAAGCCTTGTCTTCTCCTCGCGCAGACTGCGGGTCGCCTCCTTCAGGTAACGGTATCGGCGCATAGAGAGGACGACACGGGCGGTCTGCGCCGCCGCGCTCTCAAGCAACTCCACATCACCCTTCCCAAACACCCCATCACGACGATTCAACACCTCTATCACGCCTATTGGTGTGCCGTCACGACGCTTTATCGCCACACAGACCACGCTCCTTGTCCGAAACCCTGTCTCTTTGTCCACATCAGGAAGGAAACGCTCATCAGAGTAGGCATCGTCTACAAGCAGCGACTCACCCGTGCGAAAGACATATCCTGCAAGTCCTGCCATCTTGTCAATCCGTATGCCGCGGGAGTCCACTCCCAACGCCGCCTCCGCCGTCAATGTGTCCATATCCGCGGATAGAAGGAAAACCGACGCTCTTTCCGCCTTCAGAAGGTCGCTTAAAAAATCGGCTAGTTCCTGCAAAAATGTGTTCTCTTCCTCAGGTTCATAAGTGGAAAAGAAACGCAGAAGCCTTCTATACCGCTCTACCTCACCCACACCATATCCCCTCGTTACACACCATTATATCACAGCGGGTTTACGAACAAAAGCATACTTTACGCCTTAACACCGCCCCTTTCATGGACGCAGGGCTTCGGTTTTCAGGTCAAATTAGTCCGAATCGTCAGATATGACTGCGGACTTAAGCGCACACCAAGCATCAACATCCATCGCGGAGGACCCGCATTTGAGTGCGGAGACCACAAACGCGGCGTAAAAACTGTGTTAACAGCGAGCAGATGCTTGCAGGGTTTGAACAGGCGCGTTTTGCGGATAAAATAGTCTGTTGTGTTAGGAGATGTGCTATGGGGTTGGTTGAGTCGGTTCCCAACATATCAGAAGGCAGACGGAAGGAGGTGGTGGAGGCTGTTGTGGACGCGTTGATGAGTGTTGATGGGATATATCTTTTGGATGTGTCAAGTGATGCGGACCACAACAGGAGTGTGATAACATTTGCGGGTGAGTCGGAAGTGGTGGGTGAGGGTGCGTTTAAGTTGGTGGCGAAGGCGGCGGAGTTGATAGATTTAACCCGTCATCAGGGGAGTCATCCGCGGATGGGGGCGACCGATGTTTTGCCGTTTGTGCCGCTCGGTGGAACCCAGATGGATGAATGTGTGGAGTTGGCGAGGCGTGTGGGGCGGAGGATAGGCGAGGAGTTGGGGATACCTGTGTATCTGTATGAGAGGGCGGCGACGCGACAGGAGCGTCGCAACCTTGCCAATATTCGTCGTGGTCAGTTTGAGAAACTGCGCGAGTTGATAGGCAAGGACCCGGAGCGTGTGCCCGATTTTGGACCGAACCGCATTCATCCGACGGCGGGGTGTTCGGCGGTCGGGGCGCGGCAGTTCCTCATCGCCTATAATGTGAACCTGCGCTCAAAAGATTTGGACCTTGCACGCCGCATAGCGAAGACCATCCGCGAAAAGGACGGCGGACTTCCCGCTGTCAAAGCGCTCGGGCTCTGGTTGGAAGAGAAAGGCTGTGTGCAGGTCTCAATGAACCTTGTTGACTTCACAAAAACAGGAGTGGAGCGGGTGTATAGGGAGATAGAGCGTTTGGCGCGTGAGGCGGGTGTTGAGGTGGCAGAAAGCGAGTTGATAGGTCTGATGCCTGAGGCGGCGTATACGGAGGGGCTTGAGGAACGGGTGAAGATGCGCAATTTCAGAGGGGATATGATAGTGGAGCGGCGTTTGAAGATGATGATGGAGCGGGGACTGCGGCGTTGGCAAGGATAAGGCTGTGTTCACACGCTATGCGAAAGCGGAGGTGAGGATAGTCCTTGGCGTGACGGTTCTGTCAGTCGCGGCGATTCTTTTCGCGTGTCTATGGCAGGGCTGGCTGTGGGGACTTATGCTGCTGATTGGTCCTGCGGGATTGGGGATTTTGGGGTTACAGTTTTTCCGCGACCCACACAGACGGGTGCCAGATGGCGAGAACCGCGTTGTATCGCCTGCAGATGGTGTCGTAAAGGATATAAAGGAAGGGCTTGAGCATCCCTTTGTAGGTCGTGCCAAGCGATTGGGTATCTTTATGTCGCTGTTCAATGTGCATGTGAACCGAGTGCCAGTGGCGGGGGAGGTAGTGCATACCTTATATAGACCTGGCGAATTTTTGAGGGCGGATTTGGAGGAGGCATCAGAGCGGAACGAATCGTATGAGGTTGGGCTTAAGACGAGGTGGGGTAGGGTGTTGGTGAGGCAGGTGGCAGGGATAGTGGCGCGTCGGATAGTGTGCGAGGCAAAAGAGGGGCAAAAGTTGGAGCGCGGGAAGCGTTACGGGATGGTAAAATACGGTTCGCGGCTTGAGGTATGGGTGGAGGAGGGTGCGCGATTTCGGTGGTGCGTTAAGGTCGGGGACAGGACAAGGGCGGGAGAGACGGTGATAGGGGAGTTTTTGGATGAAGCGTAGCGGGCTGTCGGTGTTGCCTGCGCTTTTCACGCTGGCTAATGGAGCGTGCGGTTTTGCGGCGTGTGTTAAGGTCGCCACATTTCTGCTTGAGAAGGGGCAGGAAGGGGTGTGGCTTGTGGAGGCGGCGTGGCTGATATTCGCGGCGATGCTGTTTGACGCGTTTGACGGGACGATAGCCCGCTTAACGAAGAGCGCCACCGACCTCGGCGGCGAGTTGGACAGCCTCTGTGACGCGGTCTCTTTCGGCATCGCGCCTGCTTTGCTCGTCGTTATGTGGAACTCAAAGCATCTTGCACAGCCGGGGTTGGCGACCTTCTGGGCGCAGGTGACATGGTTTTTCTGCCTACTGTATGCGATGGCGGCTATACTGCGTCTTGCGCGGTTCAATGTTGAAAACGCCCCTGATGAGTCACACCACCAGACTTTCAAAGGATTGCCCACACCAGGTGCGGCGGGCGTTGTCGCGGGACTTGTCCTTTTCCACTATATGCTTAAGAACGCCGCCCCGGGAAGTCTGGGCGCCTACATTGGCTCCTTCCTCGGCAGGAACGGCGTGGAGACACTTTGTTCTCTTATCCGCAACGCCCTGCCACCTTTGATGGTGGTTCTGGCATTCCTGATGGTCTCAAGCCGCATCCGCTACTTCCACGCCATAAACCGCCTTATGCGTGGCAAACGCACCTTTGACTACTTCACATATATCGTGTTTTTCGTGCTTCTGGCGGCGCTTCTGCGCGAGTTGGCGCTTGCTCTCATCTTCTGCGGATATACCCTTTATGGTCCTGTGGCTTATCTTGTCGGTTTTGTGCGTCAGAAGAGGAGAAAACGCCGCATAAGCGGCAACGAGACAGAAGGAGGTGAGCCTTGATAGACGCATACATCGGGCTTGGCTCAAATCTTGGCGATAGAGAAGCAAATGTTCGTTCCGCCGTTGCCCATCTTGACTCCTGGGATGGTGTTAGGGTTGTGGCGCTTTCGTCGCTTTATGAGACAGAGCCTGTAGGTCCTGTGCAGCCCGACTACATTAACGCCGTCTGCGCTGTGAGGACTGCGCTTTCGGCGCGTCAACTCCTTAACGCGCTCCTCACCATTGAAGCCCGACACGGCAGAAAGCGCTCAATCCGCTGGGGTCCCAGAACACTTGACCTTGACCTTCTGCTTTATGGGGATGCTGTGATAAACGAGCGCGACCTTGTTGTGCCGCATCCGCATATGCATAAACGGCGCTTTGTGCTTGAGCCGCTGTGCGAGATAGCGCCTGATGTGGTGCACCCCGTCTTTGGTTTGACGGTGCGTCAGTTGAAGGAGCGTCTTGAGGGGGAGCGGGATGGAGGTGATACGGGAAAAAGATAAGATGCGCGGGGTCGCTGATGACTGGCGCCGCAAAGGGCTTGTTGTGGGATTTGTCCCCACGATGGGCGCCTTGCATAAAGGGCATCTCTCCTTGATCAACCGTTGCGTTGCGGAATGCGACCGCTGTGTTGTCTCCATATATGTCAATCCGACACAGTTTGGTCCCAGAGAGGATTTCAAACAGTATCCGCGTCCATTTGAGGAAGATGTGGACAAATGCGCAGATGCGGGAGTGCACTGCGTTTTTGCGCCAACGGATAAGCAGATGTATCCTAACGGCTTTGGCACATATGTTGAGCCGCATAAGGAGTTGTCGGATTGTATGTGCGGTGCGCACCGTCCAGGGCATTTTCGCGGTGTCTGCACTGTGGTGGCAAAACTCTTCAACATCATCCGTCCGCATCGTGCCTACTTCGGGCAGAAAGACTTTCAACAGTTCCTGATACTGAAACGGATGGTTGACGACCTTGACTTTGGGGTTGAGATGGTTCTGTGCGGGATAGTTCGGGAGCCGCAAGGACTTGCGCTTTCAAGCCGCAACGCGTATTTAAGTGAGGAGGAGCGTAAGGAAGCGCTCTGTTTGAGGAAGGCATTATGTGCGGCGGCGGATGCGGTGGCGGCAGGTGAGCGTGATGCCGAAAAGATACTGGCTGCTGCCCGCAACATCCTTAAAAAATACCCCTCCGTGAAGGTGCAGTATCTTGAGTTGCGTGACGCATCCACACTTAAACCCGTCGTTTTGCTTGACAAGACGGCAGTTTTGGGGATTGCTGTATATGTAGGGCGCACGCGGCTTATTGATAATGTGCTGCTTGCCCCAGGGCGTGGTGAGGTCAGTGCCGATGATGTATGAGATGCTCGCCGCCAAGATTCACAACGCAAAAATCACGGGGCGCCGTCTCTACTATGGCGGTTCCATAACCATTGACGCAAAAATTATGGAAGAAGCAGGATTGCTGCCCAATCAGCGTGTCGTTGTGGTGAACCTGAACAACGGCGCACGCTTTGATACCTTCGTCATAAGGGGAGAGGAAGGGTCGGGTGTGATTGAGTTGAATGGTCCTGCCGCGCGGCTCGGCGAAGTCGGCGACTCCATACACATCCTCGCTTATGTCCTCCTTGAACCAAAAGAACTCCCCTCCTTCAAGACCCGTTTTGTCTATCTGGATGGTAAGAACGCGGTCGTCAGGGTAGAGATGGAAGAATGCCGTTGAAGCCTGTTGTGCGCCACGAGTGGAACCTTCAGCCGCGCAAAGCGATGGCGTTGCAGCGTAAACTTGCCGCCTCCGTTGTGACATCACCCCAACAGTTGGAGGTGCGTTCCCTCGCCGCCGTTGATGTCGCCTTCCCCCACAACAGAGCACGCGCTGTTGTCGCACTCTTCTCATACCCAGAACTTCAACCCCTTGAAACAGTGGTGCATGAGGAGGAGGTGCGTTTTCCCTACATTCCAGGACTGCTTTCATTCAGGGAAGCGCCGCCACTGCTCTCCGCTTTTGAAAAACTCAAAAACACCCCTGATGTGCTCCTCGTTGACGGGCAGGGAATAGCACATCCACGCCGTTTCGGTATCGCCTCACATCTCGGTGTCCTGTTAGATATTCCCTCTGTAGGATGTGCAAAATCTATCCTTTGCGGCAAACCAACAGGAGAACTACCCCCATCAGCCGGCAGCACGGTTGCTCTTGTTGACACCGACGGCTCAACTATCGGCGCACTGCTACGCACAAGAGACGGCGTCTCTCCAGTCGTCGTCTCTGTTGGAAACAAAGTCAACCTTGACTGGGCGGTGAAGTTCGTTCTCTCCTGCTGCAGAGGCTACAAAATTCCCGAACCGATACGGTTTGCGGACGCAGTCTCCAAAGGACGCAAACCGCCAGAACGCCCAAGACAAGGACGAACCCTTTTCTAAAATAAGGACACGGCGGTTGATGGAAAATCTTGCCGCCGTGTCCTTTGCTTCTATGCTACAGTTTCTTTGCCGCATCAATCGCCGCAGAGACAAACGGATACGCTATCGGCGATGCCGTAAAGAACGGATGCGTTCCTATCTGCATTGAGAAGAGTCTGTCAAGTGTCATCCCGTTCTGGATAGCAACCGAAATAGCGTTGCAGAGTTCTCCAACACTGCCACCGCCAAACACCTGTCCACCCAGCAAAACGCCCTTCTCTGAGAAGATGAGTTTCACCTTAAGCGGGGAAGTGCCGGGCAGTGTGCCGGGATGCTTGTCCACATTCTGTGCAACTCCTACGACCGTGCGGAATCCTTCCTGCTTCGCCCGCCGCTCGGTCAACCCCGAACCACCAAGCGCCAAATTGCGCACCTTGGTCGTGAAGGTTGTAAGCGAGCCGCGATTCTCATTAACCGTGCAGAGACTGTAAAATGCCCCGGCGCCAATCCGTGCCTCCGCACACGCCACAGACGCCAGAAGCGCAGGTATCACCTTGCCGCTGAAGAAACAACGCTTCTCCGCACAGTCTCCTGCCGCAAACACATCAGCAGCACTTGTGCGCATATAACGGTCAACCACAATGCCACCCCAACGGTTCACCTCAATCCCCGCATTCTTCGCCAACTCGTTGTTTGAACGCGCGCCTACAGACACTATCACCATATCGGCATCTATTGTCCCAACTCCCTCAACCTCAACACCACTCACACGGTTCTCACCAACAATCCGCTTCACCCTTGCGTTTGTGTGGATGTGAATGCCTGCCTCTTTCATCTTCGCCTCACCTGCCTCGCAGAACTCATCGTCAAACGCCAAAGCCAGACAGTGCGGCAGCATCTCCACCACATGAACTTCCTTGCCCTCAATGAGACTTATGTCGTCGGCGAATTCAACGCCTATGAAGCCGCCGCCGATTATCACAATCTTTTTGGCAGCCATAACCGCCTCGCGCATCTTCTCAAGATACGCTAACGACTTGCGCACAACCCATACACCCTCAAGGTCAAAGCCTTCAATCGGCAGCCGCGCAGGACTCGAACCTGTCGCTATCATCAATTTGTCATACTCAATTGCCTCACTACCTTTAAGATGCACGACTTTCTTTTCCACATCCAACTCCACCGCCTCATCAATCACTCGCGCTACCCCTAAGTTCTCCATCGGCTTGTCAGGCATAATGTTCTTGCGGGCGGAGTCAAGCGTTCCAAAAATGTAAGGAATACCACAGGGCACCACCGCTTCGGGGTCGGTGCGAACAAGCGTTACCGATTTGTCTCCGTAAAGACGCTTTGCCGTAACCGCTGCCATCACACCTGCAGCGCCTCCGCCAATAATCAAAACATCTGTTCTCATAACACATCCTCCCAAACGGGTTGGTGAATCTGAAAGAAGTGTATCCTACTACTTGAAAACGGGGAAGCCAAAAAGCAATGTAACGCGAAAAAAGTAAAATTATCGTTGTTGTTGCGAAATCAATGCAAAAGAGCCATAGTGTCAGTTAAAAATTGTGGCTTGTAAAACAGAAAGTTTTGTTGCCTCGCCAGTTCTGATGTGTATCTTTTGTTACGGTGTTGGAGGCGGATTTATGGCAAAGGGCTTGGTTGAGCGTTACAGGGAGCACGCGGCAAGGAGCGGAGAGCGGATGACTCCGCAGAAACTGGCGATACTGGAGTTTTTGGACGGCAATCCTAACCATCCTACGGTTCAGGAGATATTTGCGTTTGTTAAGGCGAGGCTTGGTCAGACGGCACGGGTGACAGTTTATCGTTTTCTGCGCGAGTTGATAAGGAGTGGGATGGTGCGGGCGCTTTGTGTTGACCCCGACCGTATGCGGTTTGATGCCGACACAACCCCCCATCATCACGCCGTCTGCCGTGTCTGTGGACGCATCGTTGACATTCCAGCGGATGTCATCACCTGTCACGCGGGTAAAGCGCTGGAAGATTTTGCCTCAACAGAGGATATGGAGGTGGTGCTTCGGGGGGTTTGTAGGCTCTGTGCAGGAAAACAGAAGTGAAGTGTGTCAACCACCCCGACCGCGAGGCTTGCGCCTTCTGCCAGAAGTATTCCCGCGCTTACTGTGAGGAATGTTGCAAATGCCCGGACCCCAAAAGGTTCTGCAAATTCCGCAAAGCGTGTCTTGTGTGGGCGTTGTGTGAGAAAGGCAAGAAGGCGGAGTGCCCCAGCAGCAGTTAGTTAGTTTCTGTCTAATCGCTTTTCTGCGGCTTGTTGTTTTGTATAATTGGTGTAAAGGTAGTGTTAATGGGGCGAGGAAGTGAGGTTGCCCGAAGCAGGGGATGAGCGTTTAAGAGGTGTGGTCAAAACCGCGGAGTTGTTTCGCAAGAGGATGAAGGTGTTGAAGGGCGTGGTTCTGCGTTACTGTTTTGATGATATAGAGTTTCTGGACGAGTATCTTGAGGAGTTGCGTCAGAAGGGGGCGAACAAGCAGGTTTTGACGATGATGGGTGCTTATTTTGCGGAGGTGTTGAGGCGCAACATTGGTGGGGTTTATGAGTTTGATAAGGTGAGGCAAGAGTTGGCGCTTAGATGTGGAGGCGTGAAATGCTTTCCCCTAATGAAGGTGAGGAGGGCATACGCGGCACAGGAAGATGCACCACTTCAAAACTACTGTTTTGCGTTTGCGAGGGGGGTCGCAAAGGCGTCGCGTTGATTCTCGTTATGATATTGGTGTCGGTTCTGGTGGTTGTGGTGTATCAGTTGTCGTTGAGTGTGGGGGTTGAGCGTCGTCGGGTGGAGATGGAGAAGGGGCGTGTGTGCGGGTTGTATGGGGTGCGTGCAGCGGTAAGTCTGGCAAGGGCGT
The DNA here is from genome assembly GCA_964584815.1 of uncultured Planctomycetota bacterium. Classification (GTDB taxonomy): domain Bacteria; phylum Planctomycetota; class SKW154; order SKW154; family SKW154; genus CAZPBO01. Next base: position 42,494 of record CAZPBO010000005.1, on the reverse strand, counting down.
ATCTTGAGAAGGACGCCAAGAGCAATGTTGTTGATTCTCTGTCGGATTGCTGGGCGGGTAATGTGATAAAAGAGCGGCAGTTCGGTGATGTCAAGGTGACGGCGGTGATTAAGGATGCTGAGCGTTTTATCCCGCTTCAGGACTTGAAGAAAAGCGGCACCTCTTCCTACATCCGCACACGCACCGCCGTCAAACGCCTCCTCCGTAACCTCGGTTGGGAAGAGGAAGCAACCACGCTCGCCAACTCCCTTGCCGACTGGATTGACTCCGACAAAAAAGGAGATTATGAAGCAGGTGCCCCCAACAAAGTCCCATCCGTTCTGGAGGACTTGCTCCGCGTTCCAGAGATGAACGAGCGCATCTTTTACGGCTATACAAATCCCGACACCGAGGAGACAGTTCGTGGTTTTCGGGAGTTTGTCACCCTCTATGGTCTGGGCAGAGTCAACATCAACACTGCGCCAAAAGAGGTTCTTATGGCTATATCCGCCTATATAGACGAAGAAAAAGCCGACGCTGTTGTTGATTACCGCCGGGAGAACCACTTCTCAAAGGTGACTGATCTTGCCAAAGTGCCAGGGCTTGAGACAATATTTGCGCGTGACCCATCCCTGAAGAACTATTTGACAACTGTTTCCACATATTTTATTGTGCGTTTTGAGACAGAGGACACCGTAGGAAAGGTGAAGGGATACGCCGTCATAAAGCGTGTGGCAGGCAAGACAACGCTTGTCTACTGGAAGGAGGAATAGGTGCGTCTTCTGCTTGTTTTTGTCAATCTGGCGTTGGTTTTCCTGCTTGCCTATCTCAGTTGGTGGTTGTGGTTCGGGAAGTCGTTTTTTAAGGAGGTGGTGAACATATCGCGTGAGGACCCAAGCGAATATGTTCCGAAGAATCAGCGTTTGCCGACGCTTCCCGCATCGTTTTATCAGGCGGTGAAAATGCTTGCGCGTGTTCCCACAACTGCTGCTCCGACCACCACCGAGGAGACAGCGCCTACTCCAATTAGAACCGCGGTTCTTGGCGTCATTTATCAGTTCCTCGGCGTTCTTTACGACAAGAACGACAAGGATAAATGCGGCGTTTTTGTTGTGGCTCGCCGTCAGGAGGGACGCTACACAAAACTTGTGGGAGTATTCCTGAAAGTAGGCGACCTTGTGGTGGAGAACCCCAAGATATGGCTGGCAGCCGTGGAAGAGAAGGTTCCCAATCTGAGATACGATTTTGTCTTTCGTGATGAGAAGGGCAAGACTGCGGTGATACCTTTGAGTCTGGAGTGAGTGATGGAGGCGTTAGGCTTATATCAGCGCGGTGATGAGTTGATATCTGTAGTGATGGAGCGGCGGCGAGGTGGTTTGAAAGCCGTTTGGGTTGGGTCGGAGACGCTGAAAGCGGTTTCTGAAGAGGGGGAAGAGGATAAGGAAAAGCAGGGTTCACCGTTTGCGGAGGGGGTGAAGCGTTTGCTGGGACGGCGGCGGGCTTCTTACGCCGTCTCTGTAATGCCTGCCAAAATAGGTCTTGTTCGTGAGGTGGTGCTGGGGCTTGTAAGGGACGACCACATTCGTGCGACGGTGCCGTTTGAAGCCGCCCGTCTTATGGCTGAAGGCAAACCCGAAGACTTCGTCGTTGATTTCCACAAGATGGGCGAGGCGGATGGCAAAAGCCGCGTTCTGATTGTTGCGATGGAGAAGGAGCGGGTTCGGCAATGGATAGAGGCGATGCAGACAGGCGGTGCAAATCCCCGCAAGGTTGATGTGGATGTTGCCTGTGCCTATAACACAGCCTTGGCGTGCGGTTACACCCCTTCCCCAAAAAGAGAAGCGCTTTTCTGCTTCGCCGGCGGTATGGTCTATCTTTTCCTTCATAACGAAGGGACACTACAGAAGGTTCGTGCGCTGTTTGCGGGGGAGGGAGAAAGGCGTGTGGAGCGTCTGGTGAGGGAGGTGAAGCGGACGGTGGTTGCGGCGGGGCTTGAAATTGGTCTTGAAAGGGTGGTGGTTTGTGGAGATACAGGTGGTATTGAGGATGCTCTAGCGGCGAGGTTTAATGCTGAGATTGGGCGGGTTGACCTTACGCCGATGGCGGAAGGTTTGGACGATGAGGGGAGGCGTCTGTTTATGAAGGGGGGATATGTGGCAGCGGGTGGGGCGATAAAGATGCTCGGCTACGATGCACTGGGGCTTGACCTGCGCCGCGGCGAGTTGGCTTATATGCGCCCCTTTGAGCGCTTAAAAAGCGGTCTTGCCTGTATGGTGACTCTGCTGTTCTTCATCTGTCTTATACTGGCGTATGCGTTTCAGTTCCGCTACTCCCGCGACAGTGCCGCTTTGGCGAAACTGAAGGAGTTGGCACGGGAGTATTTCTACGCCGCTTTTGGGGCGGAGGAAAAGCCTTTGGTTCCGGGCATAAGACGGCACGCGACAACCGTGGAGGAGTATGCGAGGGCGTTTGCGTATGTGATAAAGAGGCGCAAGAAAGGAATGCGCGCGGAGGAGGGCAGGGTGAGCGCACTTGATGTGCTTGTTGATTTTGCCGCCGCTCGTGGAAGAGCCGCCAGCAAGGTTAAGGCAATTCTCCTTCTTGACTCCATCTCAATCTCCCCTCGCCAAGCGCGCATTAAGGTAACCTGCGACAAGGTGGATATCGGTCCACAGATAGCCGAATACCTGCTGAGTGGCGGCAGAACAGGCTTTGTGCTTGATGGGGAACCCAAAAGTGGCAGTGAAAAGGTGAAGAAGAAGGTGGAAGGAGGGCAGGTTGTGGAGGAGATGCGCTACTGGTATGAATATACACTGAAGCCGAAGAAGGAGCGTAAGCGTGGCAGAAAATGAGGAAGGTGGCATAAGTGCGGGCGCTTTGTTCGTTCTGTTGATGGCTATTGCAACAGGTGTGATGGGGGTGCTCGTAGTCGTTTTCTACACCCGAGACGCTCATGCTCAGAGCGCGTTGCGGAGGGAGATGCGCGCATTTGAGCGTCTGCGCGCCATGCTTAAGGACCCCGCAAACAAGCCGTATCTCGGCTCCTTGCGCAAAACCGACCAACAGGAGGAGCGGATGCTCTCCAGTTTTGTGAGGCGTGTGTGGCGCCGCTATGTGGGGGAGGAAGCGCCATTCACCATAACCCCTGACCGAAAGCGCGGTGTTATAATTTTCCGCTCACCTCAGACCCTTGAGTGGGGCAAGATGGTGGACTTTATGCGGGCGGTGGAGCAGAGCCGTTACGGTCTTTACATCAAGCAGATAGACAGGACTGATTTCTTCTACGATGAGGCGGGGCAGGGGTATGTGAAGGGGGTGCGGGTGGTTATTGGTCTACCGCACTGATGCGGGGTGCCGGCAGATTTTCAGGACGCGTTTTCCATCGCTTATGGAACCAGACCCACTGTTGGGGGTATCGGCGGATGATGCGTTCAAGCGCGCTTGTCCATTTCTGGGTTAACTGAAGGCGCGCGGCAACTTTATCGCTCACCTTTGCAGGCGGGAATATGGGTTCCTCAAAGATGATGCGGTGTCTGTTGGGGGCAAGTCGGATGATGGCGGCGGGCAGGATGGGTGCGCCTGTGGCGACGGATAAGGCGCTTGGCGCACTGGGCGTGTAAGCCTCTTTCCCAAAAAAACGCACATACACCCCCGCCACCGACTTTATGTCCTGGTCCACGAGTATGCCGATGGCGTCGCCCCGCCGCAGCGCTACCAACACAGGCTTTATCCCTTCATCCTGATAGACAACCCTCATACCAAATCGCCGTCGTAGATACGCCACCTCCCTCTCATAACGCGGAAAATAGATTCTCTTTGCTATGACCGTTGTGGGAACACGCAGCGAAGAGTAGGCACCGAACAGTTCCCAAAACCCTATATGTCCTGTCGCCACAATCACGCCACAGTCAGGACGCCGTAGCCGCGTCACCTCCCTCACATACTCCTCGCCATCCACAGCCTGTAAGATGCGTTTTGGTCGCGCCCGTGGCAGCGATACAAACTCTGCTATGTTGTAGCGAATATTGCGAAACATCTCCCGCACAATCTTTTTGGCTTCCGCATCGTCCACGCCCAGCGCTTCCTTGACCTGCAGAAGCGCCACTTTGCGGTGGCGCGACTCAAATACCATCCACAGCGGATGAAGGTTGAAGAGCAGAAATCGCAGGAGGGGTTGGGGCATATCGCAGAACGGCAGAACGGCAAGTTTTCCCAGCGCCCATAAAGCATAGCGGTAAAGGGATTTGAAGGTGCGGCGTAGCCTTCGCTTCATCTCCTTATGCGCCTCAAAATTTCCCGCACGCTATGGTCTTTGGGGTCACCCACTATGGCGATTTTGCCGCCATAGGACAGAACTGTCTGCCGTTCGGGAACGCTTTCCTCGGTGTAGTCGGTTCCTTTGGCGTGGATGTGGGGCTTAAGGGTTGCCAGCACATTGTCGGCGGTCGGTTCGTCAAAGACCACTATGAAGTCAACGAAGGGGAGTTGGGAGAGAATTTCAGCGCGTTCCTTAAGCGGCGTTACGGGGCGTTGCTTTCCCTTTATGCGTTTGACAGAGATGTCGGAGTTGAGTCCGACTATGAGGACATCGCCCAAATCGCGCGCCGATTTCAGATACCTTATATGCCCCACATGAAGAATATCAAAACAGCCGTTTGCGAAGACAATCGTCTTGCCCTGACTTTTCAGTTCCTCAACGACCTTTTGGAGTGTTTCAAGGGTTAGGAGGTGAGCCACCGTGCGAGACCTCCTCAAGTTTTGCGCGGATTTCATCGGGTGATGCGACAGCGGTTCCGCGTTTCATAACGACGACACCTGCGGCGGCGTTAGCGAGTTCCGCCGCCATCAGGGGGTCTGCACCCGCACCGAGCCCCGCTGTAAACAGCGCTGCCACCTCATCACCCGCACCGCTCACATCCACTATTTCCGTTGTTCCCGCAACGGATATCTCCTGTGTCTTCTCATTTGCGCTGAAGAGCATCATCCCTCTATTTCCGCGGGTCAGAAGCACATACTTTAAGTGGAGTATCTCAAGCATGGATGTTCCGACTCTTTTTACATCTTTTTCAAAGTTGAGCATATAGCGCCCGAATTCAAGCGCTTCCTCTTCGTTGGGGGTGACGGCGGTGATGCGGGAGAAGTCGTGGATACGCCATCGCGAGTCGGCAACGACCACAGCACCTTCTGCGGCTATATCTTTCAACGCTTCCTCCACCGATTTCCCCACGCACATATAGCCGTAGTCCGATATGAGCCAGGCGTCAATATGCGGGGCTGCGTGATGGATAGCCGCAGCAAGGCGTTCGTGCAAGGTTTTCTGCCCCACAAGTGGGGTGCCTTTGTCTATGCGAACGACTTGGTGTTTTGCGGTGTGAATGGAGCCTGCCATAATGCGTGTCTTCGTTACGGTGTGCCAGTCGGGCACGACGATGACACCTGATGTATTGATTTTGCGCTCCTGCAGTATGGGGAGGAGGCGTTTTGCGTTTTGGTCGTTTCCGACGAAGCCGAAGAGGTAGACGGCTTCGGCGACAGCGGCTGCTGCGCTGGCTGAATTGCACGCCCCTCCCGGCACATAGCGGCTGCTTTCATACTCAATTATCGGCACGGGTGCCTCACGGCTCAGACGGCGCGGAATGCCGTATATATACTCATCCAGTATCAGGTCACCCACAATGCCGAGACGCACTCCCTTTATGCGCTCAAGCAGCGCGTTGTATTCTTCAAGCGTAAAAGAGAGAACATTCATTCTGGCGTCTCCACTGGTTGGCTCTGATGCTGAAAGTCATAAAGCCTGCGGTAGAGTCCGTTACGAGCCATCAATTCCTCGTGCGTTCCTTGCTCAACGACCATTCCTTCATCTATGACTATAATGCGGTCGGCGTCTCTGACAGTGGATAAGCGGTGTGCGACAACGATGCATGTGCGCCCGCGGATGAGGCGGGAGAGCGCTTCCTGAACCGCCTTTTCCGACTCCGAATCCAGATTGGATGTTGCCTCATCCAGAAGAAGTATGGTGGGATTGCGCAACAATGCCCGTGCTATTGTTATTCGCTGCCTCTCACCGCCTGACAACCTTCCGCCACGCTCTCCAACCACTGTTTCGTATCCATCCTCAAGCGATTCTATGGTTTGATGGATGTTTGCCGCTTTTGCCGCCTCCACTATCTCCTCAAATGTTGCACCAATACGACCATAGCCTATATTTTCTGCTATGGTTGTGTTGAAAAGAAACGGTTCCTGCGTCACCACCGCCACATGTTTAAGTAGACTCTTGCGCTTTATCTTGCGGATGTCAATGCCGTCAATGAGAATGCGTCCGCGGGTGGGGTCGTAGAAACGCAGAATCAGGTTAACGATTGTGGATTTACCTGCGCCGCTTGGTCCTACTATCGCCAGCACTTTACCCGGCTGCAGATGGAATGAGAGACCGCGCAGTGCTGGCTCTCCGCCGTTGTAGGCGAACCAGACATTCTCAAAGACAATCTCGCCGCGGACATCCTTAAGTTCAATGGCGTCAGGTGCATCCTTGATTTCGGGTCGCTCATCAAGGAGGGTGAATATGCGGTTGCAGCCGGCGAGGGATTCCTGAACGACGGTGTAGGCACGCGCAAGCCGCTTACCTGGGCGATACATCGTCGCCAGCGCGGTTGCGAACGCCGCCAGTCCACCAACTGTCAGTCCCCAATAGTGGTGCATCACCATCCAGCCGCCCAAGAAGACAAGCCCCGCCAACGACAGAACATATGATGCCTCAACCAGTGCACGACCCGCCGCCTTGTTCCTTATCATCCGCAAAACGCGCTTCAAAAACAACTCGTTCTCACGCCTGAACTCCTCCGCTTTCTGCTTCTCCAGACCAAACGCCTTCACCACCCGCATTCCAGATATCATCTGCTGCATAGACTCTGTTACCTGTGCCAACTGCGCAAGGCTTTTTGAGGAGTGTTTCCTTATCCTTTTGCCGAAGCGCACAAGCACAAGCCAGATAAGCGGCAGTCCGAGAAGGCAGATAAGTGTTAACTGCCAGCAGTGGTAAAGCGCCGCCACCAGCGCGAAAACCATCACTAACGGACACTCCACGATATCGGCGGTGAAAAAGTTGAGCGCAAGTGAGGCTGACTTTATATCGTTCGTCAGACGGCTTATCAAATCCCCTACCTTCTTCTGGTCAAAATAGCCCATTGAAAGACGCAGCAGATAGTCCCCTGCTTCTTGGCGTAAGTCCACCACTGCTTTTTGCACCACCCGTTGCCTGAAATACTCTTTAACGAATGCGGCGACACCTATCACCACCCCTGCGCCCGCCGTCAGCACCGCCACCAGAACAAGGTCGTCCATACTCCCCTTTATCAGCGCCCCGTCCATCAATATCTTTGTCAGATACGCCGGCGCTGAATACGCCGCTGCATACACAAGCATCGCAAAAAGCCCGACCAGTATGTGCAGCCAGTAGCGCAGCGCATACTTTGCCAGTCGCCGCAGAGTCTTCAAGTCCTTCCTCGGTAGCATCGTCGCGCCACCTCAACATAGCGCCTGTAGACAGACAATGTCCTCTCAACCATTATATCGGCGCTGAACCGATTTTTCAGCAATTCCTTGCCGCCCCTGATAAGCCGCCTTCGCAGACTCTCATCTTCAAGCACCTTCATTATAGCACGCGCCAGTGCCCTTGCATCACCAACTTCCACCAGCAGACCGCTTACCCCATCCTCTACAACCTCCGCCAAACCTCCTGCCTTTGTCGCCACCACCGCTACTCCATACCTGTAAGCATCCAGAACGCTTGTCCCCAAACCCTCCTGAACACTGCTCATAACAAATATGTCAAATGAGCCGACAAACTCCTCCGCTGCGGAAAGTCTGCCTGCGAGGTGGAAACGGCTCTGCAAATTCCTTTTGCTGATAAGGGCTTTCAGTCTGGGATGTAGCGGACCACCGCCGATTATGACGAAATGCACATCCGGTAATTTTATGTTTGCAGCCGCTTCAACGAGAACCCAATGCCCTTTGTGCGGCACCATATCGCCAACCGTGCCCACAACCCTTGCGTTGGGTGGTAGTTTGAGGACGGTGCGAATGTCCCTTTTTGTCGGGGGATGGGGTGGGAGACCGCTTTGGACGACAAAAATTCTGCTTTCGGGGACACCGCAGTTTTTGAGGACATCCGCTGCGGCGTGGCTTACTGCTATATAGCCGTCGGCGAAATAGCGGTATTTGAACCACGAAAAGCCCCATCCGTGACGGAAGATGTGGAAGTCAACACGGCGGGAAACGATATGGGGAATGCGCAGCCATAATGCTGCCAGACCCGCCAGCCAGTGCGAGTGGGAGTCGTGGCTGTGGATTAAGTGGGCGCCGAACCTACGGCAAAGGTTGCCTATCCGCCACGCCGCAGTTATGTCCGCCTCAAACGCCACAGATATTGCCGTATAAGGCAGTTGCTTCTCTTGCAGACGCTTCTGCAGCGGGGAGCCGCGTCTGACGATGCAGAACACATCCTCTCCCCGTCGCGCAAGCCCCTCCGCCAGCAGCACAAACTGCCTCTGCCCACCCCGCCACAAACACATCATATCGCACAGCACTACCCTCATGCGCACCCCTCAGGCAGCACAAAGACCTTCCGCCCCACAACCTTCAGCCGCCCCGAACCGTAAAGGTTTATCGCCTCAGGATATGCCTCGCACTCCTTCTCAAAGACCCGTTTCTGCAACGCTTCTGGTGTGTCGTCAGGATAAACAGGCACCGTTTTCTGGATTATTATCGGACCGTGGTCGTATTCGTTGTCAACAAAGTGAACGGTGCAACCTGACACCTTAACACCGTAATCAATGACCGCCTTATGCACCCGCATACCGTAAAACCCCTCGCCGCAGAAGGCGGGAATGAGAGCAGGATGTATGTTCATAATGCGGTTTTGCCAGCGCGGTGCTACCCAGATTCTCTTCAGAAATCCCGCCAGCGTTATTAAACCAGGCTTGAACTGCTCTATCCATTTGTATATCGCCTTTGAGAAAGCCACCTCATCTGGAAAATCGTTTCTGCGCACTGTGGTGTGGGGTATGTTGTTGCGCCTTGCACGCTCAAGCGCATACGCCTTGGCACTTGAAGAGACAACGCAGGCTATCTCGGCATCCAGTGTTCCTTCCCTTATCTTGTCAATAAAGTTCTGCAGTGTTGTTCCGCCACCTGATACGAGAACCGCCAGACTGACTCGTCTCATTTTTCCTTCTCCTTCTGAGGGGTTACGACCTCCATCCGCATCCCGCCCATAATCGCTTGCCAGTCCAGACCGCTGGGCGAAGGCGTCATATATTGGCGCGCTTTTGCCCGTTGCTCCTCATCCAGCACCTCACTCAGCAGTTTCTGCTCTCTCATCTTCACTTCCATAAGTTGAGGTATGCTCTTTGCTATCCTTGTTCCAATCTTGAGCATCAGTTCGTTCCGTTTCTCTTCTGATTGCTTCGCTTCCTCAAGGATTCTTCTGGCTTCTTCCAAGTCGTCTGTGCCGAGCATCAGTTTTGTGATTTTCTTCTCCAGTTGTTCAAGTTCCACGCGGAGTTTGGCTTCTTGTTGGGGTGTGAGGGAGAGTTTGCGAACCCACTCATCCCAACTCACCCTCTTGCGCTGCCTTATCTTGGGAAAGAACCTGACCTTCTCCTCAATCGGTTTTATGCGTTTTGCCAGTGGCTCAAACCGCTCCTTAAGGAAATGTTCAAACTCCTGCCTTGTCACATATGACGGCTTTTCTTCGGATTTTTGGGGTCGTCCGCTTTTGTGCTGCGGAACACCCTTTTGGGGGACAGAAGAAGACGCTTTGTTAGCAGAACGCTTTTCTAACTCCTTGACCCTGTTCTCAAGAAGGGATAATCGCTTCTCAATAGCGGTCAGTTTTGGGTTTGACGGCGCGGTGGGAGACAGTTGTATTGGAATGGGTCTGATAAGTGCAAGGAGTGCGATGCACAACGCCACCACCGAGACCACTACCGCAACGCCACCAACCCCCTTCATCTTCTCTTCCTCCCCATCGCTTCCTGACGGGCTAATTCCGGAACCCTGTCCCAGAAATCGCGCATAAATTCTATGTAAGTTTGCAATTTTTCTACCTTATGGAAGCCATCCGACCAGAAAAATATGTAAGGACCAGACAGATACACACCTATCCGTAAGTCCTTTTTTTCCATCAGGAACTCCATCATTTTATGATTGATGAGCAGGAAGGCGAACTTTCTTTTTGCGGATTTTACGCGGAAAGCGCGCGAGAATTCAGCCCACTCAAAGTTTATGTCGGGGAAGCCTATAAGGTCAAGGATGCGCTCAATGCCGAATTCACGGCGGATTACTGTTTCTGGAAAGTGAGCGTTGAGGGTTATCAGTCCGCAGGCAAGCCAATTTGGAACTCGCTGCCGTCCGCTTTGGGTGTAGTAGAGGAAGTTGAAAAGCAGCGTCTGTGTGGTGCCAACTGGAGTCGGGATTTCAATTATGTCGTAAATGGCGCGTGAGGTTCCTCTTCTTAAAACACCCACAAAGTGGACAAGCCTTCCATAGAGGGTTTTGCCTGTGTCCTTGCGAGCGTAGCGAAAGCCTTTCTGCAGCGCCCATTTGCGGATTTGCTTCCGCGCTTTTGCGGCACGGATGTGGGTCACTATACTGAATATCAGTGCCGCAATTCCAACCGCTGCCTTGGCAAGTCCCATACTTGAGGAATGTTTTGCGGCAAGCAGCGCCACCTCTATTATCATCCTCTCCCCTTATGTGTCAGCACAACCTTTCTGTCTTAAATTTTACGGGGAAGCGGGCACCACGACAGCAAACATCAGCGATTTCTGCGACTGTGTAAGGTGTGTTCTCTGCTGCTGGTTCGCCGCGTTGATTGGGGTGACTGACTCTACGGGGAAAATTGTGGCGGCGGAGTTTGCTATACAAGCCCGCGTTGCTTGACAGAACGCTCATTTTGTGCGACAATATTGCGGGAAATAGAATAGGAGGCTTATGAGATGAAGATTTTTGCGGACACAGCCGATGTGAATTTTCTGCGGCGTTTTGCCTTTATAATTGACGGGGTGACGACAAACCCCACCATAATCGCACGGGAGAAGCGTCCTTTCAATGAGGTGGTGCAGGAGATATGCTCTGTAATAGATGGACCGATAAGTGTGGAGGCGGTTTCCAAGGAGGCGCCGGCGATAGTGGAGGAAGCGACGAGACTCGCCGCTGTTCACAAAAACATTGTCGTCAAGATAGCGATGACAGAGGAGGGTTTGAAGGCGGTTTCGGAGTTGGCGGAGAAGGGCGTTAAAACTAATGTCACGCTTGTGTTTTCGGCAAACCAGGCATTGCTTGCCGCCAAAGCCGGCGCCCGCTATGTCTCACCCTTCATCGGGCGACTGGATGATGCAGGACAGACCGGTATGATATTGGTGCAGGAGATACTGGAGGTATTTGAGAATTACGATTTTGAGACGGAGGTTTTGGTGGCAAGCGTTCGGCATCCTGTTCATGTGATAGAGGCGGCGCGTCTGGGAGCGCCTGTCGTTACCATTCCTCCCGCTGTCCTTGAGAAGATGTTCAAGCATCCGCTGACCGACGCGGGTATAAAGAGGTTTGATGAGGACTGGAAGAAGGTTTTGGCAATAGGGTCATGAGTGAGGATAAGTTGTTGAGGCTTGTGAAGAAGAGTCGTTTTTCGCCGCAGGCGTATGGTCTGGTGATGGCGGCGCTGGAGTTGGCGGTGTCGGGTAAACGCGGGCATGTGAGCGGGGTGGAGTTGCTTGAGGCGCTGGCAATCCTTGTGGCGCGCCGGTTCGGTCTTCTTGCCCGCGCCGTCCTCAATGAGTGGGGCATATACCGCAGCGAGGATGTCGGTGAGATCGTCTTTGACCTTGTTGAGGCGGGGATTATGGCGAAACGCCCCCAAGACAGCAGGCAGGATTTTGTTGGCTATCCACTTTTTGAGACCGTTAAGCGGCTCCTGATGGAGGAACCGCTGGGCGATATATTCATGAATGAGTCGGAGGAGCGTTTTGGGCGTGGATTGCCCCAACAGGGAGAGGAACCTTAAAAAATGTCCCTGCACCTGGCCCAACTGCGACAAGAAGGGCATATGTTGTGAGTGTCTCCGTTATCATTTAAGTAGGGGGGAGTTGCCGGCGTGCGCTTTTCCACCGGATGTGGAGCGCACATACGACCGCAGTTTTGAGCGCTTTGTAAAAACGCAGAGTCGCAGATGATGGGGGTGTGGGATGCTTGATGCAAGGCTTTGGATAGATGCGTTGCTTAGGGTTCATTCGTCGCTGCAGGTGAGGTTAGCCAGTGAGAACATAATGGAGTCGGCAAAAGACCTGCTCTCTCCTGACAGCGGCTCGGTGATGCTGTATGACAGGAAGAAGCGGTGTCTGTATGTTGCGGCGGCGTTAAACCTTCCCAAGGATGTGGTGAAGAAGGCGACGGCGAGGTTGGGGGAGCGCGTGGCGGGCAGGGTGGCGGCGTTTCGCTCTCCCCGTCTCCTTGTGGGCAGTGTGGAACGCTACCCTGAGTTTGAGGGGGTTGAGGGGCGCAGCAAGATTCGCTCTTCAATATGTGTGCCGCTTGTGTCGGACGCGACAGTTCTGGGCGTTCTGAACCTGAACCGTCATAACAACAGTCCGCGTATGAACTATACGGAGGAGGACCTGCACGCGGCGGCACTTTTTGCAGCACACGCAACACTTGCCTTAAAAAACGCCTGGCTTGCCGATACCCTCCTCAAGCAAAACAGGATGCTCAAGGAGGTGGACGCCGCAAGGGCAGATGTTGTCTCCGGACTTGTTCACGATATGCGTGGGGCTTTGGGGGCTATTCGCTCCTATGTGGACAATTTTATTGCGGGTGTCTTTGGCGATTTGACACCGCAGCAGAAAGAGAAGATAGAGAAGATGCGGGAGCAGATAGAGCGGTTGGCGGGTCTGCTTGATGAGGTGCGCACAAGCGGCAGGCGGGAGTTGCGCAGGGAACTGACAAGCGTAAAGCGTGTTGTGCAGCGCGCGATGGAAGCCACAGAATACCTCTTTGATGAAAACAACATCGCCGTGGAGAACAGGGTTCCCGAAGGTCTTGAGGCGTATATGGATGTGGGGAAGATGGAGCAGGTGCTGGTCAATGTCTTAAGCAACGCCGCAAAGTACAGCGGCGGCGGCGCAACCGTCACAATAGACGCCAGAAAGGAACAAGACTTCATTGAGATAGTCGTCTCCGATACAGGACCTGGAATCCCGCAAGACAAACTGGAAAAAGTCTTTGAGGAGTTCTACCGCCTTGATGAGCACTCCGATATACCAGGAAGCGGTCTGGGTCTGGCGATAGCGAAAAAGACGATAGAAGCGCACGGAGGCAGGATTTGGGCGGAGTCTCCCCCTGATGGTGGCAGCGTTTTCCATATCAGGATACCTGTGAGGTGAAGCGATGCCCGTTGTGCTGGTAGTTGAGGACGATGTGGAGACAAGCGACAACATAAAAGCGCGCCTGGCAAAAGAGGGGTTTGATGTTCTGGTCTGCTACGATGGGTTACGAGCGCTTGAGATAGTAAGACGCCGCAAGCCTGATGTTCTTGTTCTTGATGTGATGGTGCCGGGGCTTCCAGGACACCATCTTTGCAGGCTCCTCAAGTACGATGAGCGTTTCCAGCAATTGCCAATAGTGGTTGTGACGGGTCGCACCGAGACCGACTACAACGCGCTTGCCGAGAAGGCAGGCGCCAACGCTTTCCTCGCAAAGCCCTTCTCCATGGACGAGTTGGTGGGGCTGATAAGGCGGTTTGTGGGGAGTGAGTGATGGCGGAGGAGTTGCTGGAGATACTGCGCAAGGAGGGGCTTTTGAGCGAGCAGGAGGCGGAGAAGGTGCGGCTTGAGCAGCGCCGCACCGGTAAAGACGCCCGAAACATCCTCTTTGAACTCGGTTTTCTGACGGAGGAACAGATAGCAGAAGCCATGGCGCGCCATCTGCGCCTGCCATATATTGACATTGACCACTACATAATTGAGCGCAAAAGTCTTGAGATGGTCACAGAGAGGATGGCGCGTGAATACAAAATCATGCCTCTTTATGTTCTGGGTGATACTCTGGCGATTGCAGTGGCGAATCCTTTCAACATATACGCTGTGGACGATGTTCAAACCCGCAGCGGTAAGGATGTTTTGGTCGTTGTGGCGACGGAGTCGGCGATAGAGCGTGCGATAAACCACTACTACCGTGTGACCGATAGTGTGCGTGAGGTGATAAAAACTCTGTCGGCGTCGCGAGAAGGGGCGCCTGTGACGGAAGTGGAACCTACAGAGGAGGAAAGACTCGCCCAGGAAGCGCCTGTTGTGCGCCTTGTCAACCTTATCTTCACCCAAGCCATACGCGACAGAGCAAGCGATATCCATCTTGAGCCCCATCGGGAAGGGCTTGTTGTGCGTTTCCGCATTGACGGCATACTTCATCAGACGCTTAAGATACCAAAGCGTCTAGAACCTGCGGTGATAACGCGGGTCAAGATTCTGGCGGGTATGGACATAGCCGAACACCGCCTGCCTCAGGACGGGCATATAGAGGTGCGCCGTGAGGGAGCCGACATTGACCTTCGTGTGGCGACTTTTCCGACCACCCGAGGCGAGATGGTGGTTATGCGCCTCCTCTACCGCGGCGGTATCCGTTATGGTCTCGCTGAACTCGGCTTTGAGCCCGAGATGCTGGAGCAGTTTGAACGCGCCGTCACCCAGCCCTACGGACTCGTCCTCACCACCGGTCCCACAGGCTGCGGCAAAACCACAACCCTATACGCCGCTCTTGACACCATAAACACTCCCGACAAGAAGATTCTCACTATTGAGGACCCTGTTGAATACGAACTTGAGGGGGTGAATCAGACACAGGTGGCGGCAAAGGCGGGTTTCACATTCGCCAAAGGTTTGAGGGCTATGTTCCGTCTTGACCCTGATGTCATAATGGTGGGGGAGATTCGCGACCTTGAGTCCGCCCGTATCGCGATTCAGGCTGCACTTACAGGACACCTCGTTTTTTCATCCCTCCACACAAACGATGCCCCCTCCACCGCTACCCGCCTTGTGGATATGGGGGTTGAACCATACCTTGTGGCGTCAACTCTTTTGTGTGCGGTGAGCCAGAGACTTGTGCGTGTGCTATGTGACAGGTGCAAGGAAGCCTACGAGCCACCCGAATGGGAGTTGAAGGCGCTCAACACAGAGCCAAAGGAGGGTCTGCTCTTTTACCGTGCTAAAGGCTGCAAAATCTGTGGTCACACAGGATACAAAGGCAGAACGGGGATATTTGAGATGATGGTGCCGAACGAGGAGGTGCGCCGCCTGATAGTGGCAAAAGCACCCACAAGCGCGATAAGGGAAGCCGCAAAGGAAGCAGGGATGATAACCTTAAAAGAAGCAGGTGCAAGGAAAGTGGCGGCAGGCATAACCACCGTTTCGGAAGTTCTGCGGGTCATAGGTGAGGAAAGCCTCGCATATTAGGGGGGTAGGGGTGCCACTTTTTGCGTATCGTGCAAGGGACGCCGTCGGCAAGGAGTTGCAGGGTGAGATGGAGGCTGCAGACAGGAGCGAGGTGGCAACCCGCCTTGCTGAACAGGGGCTTTTTGTCATATCGGTTGAGGAAGCAAAACCCAAGAAGGTGACAGGGCTTTTTGCCAAGCCTTCCTCATCACATATTGTGGCGTTTATGCGGCAGTTGGCTACGATGGTGCGTGCAGGTATTCCGATAATGACGGCGCTTGATATGGTTCTGCAGAGGGCGCCGTCCCAGCCTATGCGGCGCCTCATTGAGTCAATCCGCGACACCCTTGCGTCAGGAGAACCTCTTTCCGCCGCCATTGAGAAAAATCCTGATGTCTTTCCACCCCTTGTCCGCTGGTCGGTAAAGGTGGGGGAAGAGACGGGGCAGTTGGACGCCGTTCTGATGCGCCTTGCCGCGTATAAGGAACTTGAGAGCAACCTCAAGGCGTCTGTTCGCGGCGCGCTTGCATATCCTGCCGTCATCGTCCTTGTCGCTATTGGTGTTGCATCCTTCATCGTCACAGTCGTCATACCAAAAATCAAAAAGATATACGATGAGGCACATATCCCGCTGCCTCTGCCTACACGGGTCGTTCTCTTTGTCGCCGACTTCGTTAAGGAATGGTGGCCGCTTCTTGTTGTGGCGGCTGTGGGAGTTGTGATAGCGATTGCGGTTTTCAAGCGCACCAAGAGCGGGAGCCGTTTCTTTGACCGCCTCTTTCTGCGCATCCCCATAATCGGCAAGTTCGTCTATCTGGCGGCGGTGCTGCGGTTCACGCGTTCTATGGAGTTGATGGTGCGCACAGGAGTTGATGTGGTTCAGGCGCTTAACATCGCCGCCGGCACCATCGGCAATTCCGTTCTGGAGGAGGGTGTTAAGAAGGCGTCGTTTGCGGTTCGCGATGGTGCAAAGATTTCGGAAGCGGTGGAGGACGCCGCCATCTTTGAGCCGCTTCTTGTGCAGATGCTGCGCGTCGGCGAGGAGACGGGAACCGTTGATGAACTGCTTGACCTTCTTGCAAGCGACTATGAGAACCAGATGTCGCGTATGGTGCAAAACCTTCCCCGCATAATTGAGCCAATTCTTCTGGTTTTTGTGGCTGGGCTTGTGTTCCTGCTTGCGCTTTCGTTTTTCCTGCCGATATTCCGCCTTGTGCAGGTTTTAAAGAAGCATTGAGGCGCGGGATATGGGAGTTGTGGCGGCTGTCAGCATAGGCTGCAAAGTGAACCAATATGAGTTGCAGGCTCTCAAGAAGCATTATGAGAAGATACGCGGGGAGTGGGCGTTGCTTCTGACCTGCTGCGTGACTGGGGAGGCGGAGCGGAAGAGCCGCAAGGCGCTGCGACGCCTCCTGCGCCACCACCCCAGCGCCACCGTCGTCGTCGCAGGCTGCCTTGTCACACTTCGTCCGGATATGTTCAGGCATGAGCGGATTGTGGCAGTTGACAACGCAGCCAAAATGGAGTTGCTTTCCCGTATCAGGGTTGTCCCAAACTTTGAGAGCCGCAGTCGCGCTCTTCTGAAAGTCTGCGATGGTTGCCCTTCTGCCTGCTCTTATTGTGTCGTCTGCCGTGTTCGGGGTCGGTTGCGGAGTCGCAGGATTGATGATGTTTTGACGGAGGCGGAGTCCATTGCTGCGGCGGGTTTTAAGGAGGTTGTGCTTGTGGGGGTCAACCTCGCCGCATACGGTCGCGACATAGACTCAAGTCTTGCGGATTTGCTGCGCCGCCTTGATAAAGAGCGGCTATTTCCCCGCATCCGCCTCTCAAGCCTTGAGCCCCACTTTGTGGATGACGCATTGCTTGAGGCGATAGATGAATGCGACTCTGTCTGCGCCCATTTCCATCTTCCGTTGCAGTCGGGCTCTGACGCTGTGCTTTCGCATATGCGCCGTCCATACAGCGCAGCTGACTTTATGCGCCTTGTTGAGCGCCTGCGCAAAACCCGCACAAAACCTGCAATAACCACCGACATTATCGTGGGATACCCCACAGAAACGGACGCCGACTTTGAAAAAACGCTTTCTCTGGTTGAGAACGCAGGATTCAGCCGCGTTCACATATTTCCTTATAGTGCGCGTCCCAGAACACCTGCAGCCCAGTTGCCACCGCTTCCCCCAAATCTGGTGAAAGAGCGTTTTGCTGTCCTTAAGAAGGTTTCAGACGCCGCAGCGGCTGCCTACAGGCGTTGCCTTGTCGGTCTTTATGAGAGTTTCATTCCAGAAAGGAACGGGCTTGGGATGCTTGAGCGATATGTGCGGGCAAGGTTTCTGGGAACGAAGGCGGTAGGGTTTGAGCGGGTTTGTGTAGTTGGTGTGAATGATGAGGACGGTGTTGTCAGCGTGGTAGCGGCGGAATGTGCAAAATCCAAATCTCACCCATAAAAGTGGAGTAAAGGACGACAACCTTTCCGTTGGGACTTGTGCTGACCTTGTAATAAGCGCCACCCGGCAGTCGCTGCAGGTAGAAACTTTTATCGCCTTTTTCCCTGCTCAAAAGCACCACCTTTCCAGACCTTGTCGTGACGACGATGTCGTTTGAAGGGAGAAATGCGATTCCATAGGGGGGTTCTATGAACTGATGTTCCCACAGTTTCTTCCAATTTTTGGTCTCAAAGAGCAGCAGTTTTCCGCCGCGCTGGGCGACAGCCAACAGTGTTCCGTCGGCGTTGAGTTCGGCACGATTTGCCCCGGGCACCTGTGGCAGGGGGGTGGCGCCGTTTTGGGTCACTATGAAGGCTCCCTTTTGGTAAGTGATGGCGACAACAGAGCCGTTGGGAAGGGGACCGCCTCCAAAGATAAAGGCGCCAAGCGGTTGCCTCGCCAGAACCCGCCCCGTTTGAGCATTGAGAAACGCAACTGTGTCGCCTTTTGCGACGATTAGTGTGTTGCCACTCAACCACAGTTTACCAGGTCCTAGCCTGCCGGCAGGCTGCTCATTGAGCCATATATGCTTTCTGGTCGTGGGACTCCAGCGGCTCACCTTCCCCAAGCCACTGACGGTAAATATGTCGCCGTTCGGCGCCACAGCAAGCGCCATAGCCACATCCATAGTTGAAGGGTCGGCAACCCGTGGAACGCTCCACAACTCTCTGCCGTCGTAAGTTATCCCGCGCAGTGTGGCGTCCGATACCCCCATAATTATGGTGGTCGCAGTCATGGCAACACTATGAACACGCCCAAAAGCGGACCGTTTTGTGGATGTTATGTGTAACTTCTTCGCCCAGAGAGTAAGAGGCGGTTCTATGCGGGCAAGACCGCCGTCCCCGTAGGCGTATACGCTTTTTCCTTCTTTGAAAGCACCCCAGCAGAAGCGAAGCGGCAGACGCTGCACCGTCTCTTTCTGCCAGTTGGATATATCCCAGATGTGGACTCTGCCGTCATATCCCACAACGACTAAGTAGTTATCAATCAAGGCAATGCCGCATGGCGCTTCCCCTTCGTAGGTGAGGGATTTTATCCGCTGTCTTTCTTCAATATCAATTTCTTCCACGGTGCAGGAGCAGGTGGCGAAGTAGAGGCGCCTGCCGCGCGCCACCACATTGAACGCCACCCCAGTTAACGGCAGTTTCCAGACAACATGCATATCGGCGGCGTTCACAAGCACCAGGTGCCCTCTTGCGTGTCTGTCCTGACAGAAAACTACATAATACGGTCCTACCGAAAGCACATTTGTTACTCCCTGCATTCCTCGCGGCAGGTTTACTGTCGCCACTATCTTCCCGTTGCTGCTGTCCAAGGCGTAGACGCGGCTGAGCGCCTCCGTAAATATCAAGTCTCCCAGGTGGAATACCGTAAACGGTAGGTGCTTCATTTTGGTTCGCCAAAGCAGTGTGCCGTTTGCGTCAAGCGCCATCACCTCCCCGCTCTGAAGCACGACAGCCAGTTGGGTGCCGTCAGGTGATGCGGCGAATTTGTTATACAGTCTTGCGCTGAATGTGTGGAAGGTTCTTATCGTTCCGTTTGTTGGGTCAACCGTCAGCAACTCTTGCGCCCTTTTATCCCACGCAAGTCTTGCTATATAACCGTTTGTGGTTTTGACAACGCAGAAGAGGTTCTCCTTCATCGGGAATTGGGTGGTGCGCCACATCCTCTGGCGCGCAAAGTTGATAAGCCATCCGCCCCATCGGTGCTGTTGTGCTTTCGGCAAGCGGGTTAGGGCATCTATGGCTTCCTGCCAACGGGTCTGTTGCGCCAGAGAAAGCGCCCGCTCAAGAGCCATATCCACAAGCGCCTTTTCCAACTCATCTTTTGCCTGTTCGGCTTTCTTGCGCGCCTTCTCCGCTACCTTGTATGCCGCCTCCGCCTTTCTTTTTGCGGTTTCTGCTATCTGCCGCTGTTTCTCCGCCTCTTTCCGCCGCTTCTCCGCCAGCCTGTATGCCGCTTCGGCTTTCTTGCGCGCCTCAATTTGTGCGCTCACAAACCACACAAGAAGAACCACAAACAAAGCCACCGCCCCAAAAAGCGTCCCGTAAAACGGCTTGTTACGCGCCACCTTCTTCTTGAATGTGTAGAACCAGCCAGCCCGCGCCGCCCTTATCGGCTCACCCCTCAAATATCGTCCTATGTCTTCTGCCAAATCCCGTGCACTTTGGTAACGCTCCTCCTTCTTCTTTGCCATCGCCTTTAAGATTATTGCTTCCAGTTCCCAGTCTATCTTTGGGTTGATTTGGGACGGACGCGGCGGCTCCTCAAACAGCACCTGTTTTATCACCGCATAGAAGTTTGAGCCTTTGAACGGGCGTCTACCCGTCATCAACTCATACAGAACAACGCCCAGAGAATATACATCGCTTCTTATGTCTATTTCGTGGATTTTTCCCGCCGCCTGCTCTGGCGCCATATATTCTGGTGTGCCCATCACAGTTCCGTCCTGGGTTTTGAGGGATGAGTCGCGCTGCCCCTTTATCTGCTTCGCCAGCCCGAAGTCCGCCACTTTCGGCACGCCTGTCTTGGTTATCAGTATGTTGGCGGGTTTTATATCGCGATGGATTATCCCGCTTAAATGAGCGTGATGCACCGCCAGGCAAACCCTGCGGAAGACATCCAGCACTTTTCTGCGGTTGGGGCGTTTTTTCTTCAACCATCCCGTCAGACTTGTGCCGTCCACATACTCCATCGCGAAGTAGTAGGTTTTGTTGTAGCGACCTATCTCATAGACCGCCACGATGTTGGGATGGGACAGTTTTGCCGCGGCTTCCGCTTCCAGCAGAAAGCGTTGCAGGCTCTCTTTGTCAGTTGCCATCTCTTCAGGCAGCACCTTTATGGCGGCGTAACGCTGGAGTTCCCCATCAAAGCCTTTATAAACTTTGCCCATACCACCCTTGCCGAGCAATCCGATTATTTTATATTTGCCGATGAATGGGGCGGCGTGTGGTGCGGTCGCAGGAGCCACAGCCCCAACAGCCCCGTTTCTATCCGTTCCTTTTTCCTCTATCGTTACTCCTTCACTGTGCGTTCCACCATCCATAAGCGTTTGTAACTGCTCCTCGTCTATGATGTTCTGCTCAACCAGTATCTGGCTTATCGGCTTGCTGGGGTCTCTTTCTTTCTCTTCCAGCAGATACTGCGCTGTCTCGGCGTCTATCAACCCCTTACGCAGCACCGTCTTCAACAACTCCTTTTCTGTTTCATCAAGCATAAAGACCATCCTAACAGGATTTCTCACATTATTAGACGGGTGTTGACGCTTTATGGTGCAAAATTTTTACATCATCGCTCTTATTCTCCTGATGCGTTCACTGATAGGAGGGTGTGTGGCGAAGAGGCTTGATGCGGAGGCACGCATAAATGGGTTCTGGATGTAGAGATGTGCCGCCGCTTTGGAGGCGTATTTCATTCCGCGGCAGCCGAAGGCAATCTTTTCAAGAGCACGCGCCAGACCTTCAGGATAACGCGTCAACTCCACCGCTGAAGCGTCCGCCAAGTATTCCCTTCGTCGGCTTATCGCGAACTGAATCAGCACCGCAATTATCGGTGCGACAAGGGATATGATAGCCGCCACCGCCGCAAGCAGAAGCAGCGGTGCCCCTCCACCTCGCCTGTTACCGCCGCCTGAAAGCCCCGCGCGAAGCAGAACTCGCGACATATACCACAGTATCTCGCTCAATATCACCACCATCCCCGCAAATGTCGCAACCATCATCATCAACCTTATGTCGTAGTTGCGGATATGGCTTATTTCGTGTGCCACAACGCCCTGCAACTCGTCCCTGTCCAACTTGTCAAGCAGACCTTTTGTGACGGCAATAATGGAGTTTTCGGGGTCGCGTCCTGTGGCAAATGCGTTCATCGCTGATGTGGGAACGACAAAGATAAGTGGACGCGGCACCCCCGCCGCTATCGCCATCTCGTCCACCACATTGTAAAGGACTCTGCCTCCCTTTGTTGGCGCCGCCGGGTATGCGTGGTGCATCGTCATCAGGAGGTATCCACCGCTGTAGTAGGACGCCAAAAACCACGCAAATGTTATGACACCCACACCCGCCGCCACCGCAACGCCCCCCTCCCATCCTCCCGGAAATATTAGTCCCACCCAAAAAGCCACAAACGCGAGCAATATGCTGAACAAAATCACAAGCACGGCTGTTGCGCGTTTGTTGCGTGCTATCTGCACATGGAAAGGAACCCGCTCGCCTTGTTGCGCCACGACATACCTCCTGCCTTTACATCAGGAATGATAGCAGCGAAGTAGTGTGTGGTCAAACGGTAAGGCTCATTTTGGGGGTTCAAGCAGCGCAAGGCGCAGGATGTTGAGTGCGATGTTAGCGGCGCGGCTTTTTACGCTCCTCCTTGGTCCACTTATCGTGAACCGCCGTGCTTTTGCCGTGCCGTTTCCGTATACACCAACAAAAGCAAGTCCTGCTGGCAGACCTGGTCCTGCGGGTTGGGGTCCTGCAACACCTGTTGTTGAGATGGCGAAATCGGCGCCGAATCGCTTCGCCGCACAGCGCGCCATCTCCTCCGCCACCTCCAACGAGTAAACGCCGAACTTCTCTATCGTCTCCTTCGCCACGCCCAGAACGCCGCTCTTTGCCTCGGCGGAGTAGGCTACGACCCCTCCACGCAGATATGCCGAAATGCCTGCTACATCGGTTATTCTGTCAAGCAGAAGTCCGCCTGTGAACGATTCAGCAACCGCAAATGTAGCCCCCTTTGCCTGCAGCGCTTCAAACAGCGCCTCGTTCAGCGCTTTCTTGCCTTCTGATATCAGGCGTTTCGGCGGTATTGCGTTTTTCACTTTTTCCGCCGACTCATCAAGCAACTTCTCGTTGTGGGCGTAAACCGTAAGCGAAATAAGGTAATCGCTTGCGGTGTAGGCGACGCGCACGCCTTTGGGCAGCGCAACTCCACGCACTATCGCCTGCAACTCCGATTCGGACAGACCCATAGTGTTGAAGCGCCGCCAGAAAAGCGGGCGTCCTGTTCCCTTAAGCAGCGGCAGCACCCCATCCTCAAACATCTGCTCCATCTCCTGCGGCACACCCGATAAGCAGAAAAGATGGGTTTTGCCAACCTGCAACGCGAAACCGCAGGCGGTGCCGTAGCGGTTGTGGATGGGTGTGGCGCCTTCTGGTATCAGCGCCTGCCTCAACTCGCTTTCTCTTACGGGAACACCCAACTTCTGAAGGACATCTCTTATGTGCTGTTCTGCTTCGCTGACGCTTATGAGGCGTTTTCCTGTGACTCTTGCGACGACCTGACGCGTCAAGTCGTCAACGGTTGGACCCAGTCCACCGGTGGTTATGACCACATCCGTCGCCGCCAGCGCCCAGTGCAGCGTCTCGCCGTAAAGCGCCGCATTGTCCGCCACAACCCCGCAGAATACAGGCTCTATCCCCACATCAAGCAACCTACCCGCAAGCCACGATGAGTTGCGCTCCTCAACGAAACCGTAAACCAACTCATCACCGCTTGCAAGAATCGCCGCCGTCCTCATCACAGCAACTCCTCCATCTCAAAGAGCGATATAAACTCAAAGCCGTGGCGGTGGATTTTTTCTTTTGCGCCTTCTTTGCGGTCAACCACTGCCAGCACCGCCGCTATCTGGCAGTTGAACTGCTGCAGAATTACCTGCGCTGCTTTCAGCGCCGATGTCCCTGTTGTCGCCACATCCTCCACCACCATTACTCTGTCGCTCCTGTCCAGTGGTGGTCCCTCAACCTGCCCTGCGGTGCCGTATTTTTTCGGCTCTTTGCGCACAATCGCCATTTTGAGGGGATAGTTGTTGCGGCGCGCTACAAGACCTGTCGCCACCACTATCGGGTCTGCTCCCATCGTTAAACCCGCCACCGCCGTCGCTCCCCTTCTCAAAACCTCCGCGAACACCAACTCCCCCACCAACTCCGCCCCTTCAGGGTCCAGTGTCACCCGCCGACAGTCCACATACCTGTCGCTCACCTTCCCGCTTGCCAGAACAAACCGCCCTTTGAGAACCGCTTTTTCGCGCAGCAACTCAAGAAGGCGTTTTCTTTTATCCATTGCCGCTCTCCAGAAGAGGTCTGTAATGGGCAAAATCCGCGAAGTAAAGGAGTTCCGCTTCGGGGCAGCGTCGCTTTGAAGCAGCGCTTTCGGAGTGGAACGCTATGGCGTGGAGGACTTTATCGGGCAGCCCCTCCCTTGCCGCTCTCAAAACCGATGATAGCGAATGCTCAAGCAGCGCTTCTTTTCGTTCATCAAGTTTGCCAACATCGTGCAGTAGCGCCGCCGCCACAAGCGCATCTTTGTCCACCGCCACGCTGTATGCCTCTTCGTAGAGGTCGGCGAGGTGTGCGGCTGTGCGTGCCACCGCACGCAGATGCGTCAGCAAACTCGCCCGCTCCACAGGCACCTCACCGCAGAACGGCAGTTTCCTCAACTCCTCCGCGCTTATGTTGTGCTCTGAAAGGGCTCTGTCCCAGACCGCCGCTACCTTCTGCCTTATGTCCGCATCCTTTATGAGAGCCAACTCCTCAACAAGGTCGGCAAATCTCAAAGCGCTTCTCCTAATGTGTTCGCGTTAGGATAAAGTCGGCGAGGGCACATAGGTTGTCGGCTTTCTCTGCGAATATGTTGAGCGCCGCTTTCGCCTCGCTCACCAGACGCCGCGCCTCCGAAAGCGATTCCTCAAGCCCGAAAACCGACGGATATGTCAGACGCCCTTTCTCGGTGTCCTTCTTCAGCCTCTTACCCACCTTCTCCTCCTCGCCGACCACATCAAGAATGTCGTCTGTTATCTGAAAGGCAAGACCGAGGTTGCGACCGTATGAGGAGACGGCATTGAGGGCGTTTTGAGGGGCTTTTGCGCAGATTGCGCCGAGTCGGCAGGAGACCTCAATCATCGCCGCAGTTTTTAGGAGATGGGTCAGATAGACGCGTTCTGTGTGCGGCTCATCAGGAGCAGGCGGAGTTATATCAAGGGTCTGTCCGCCGACCATACCGGCGGAGCCAGCCGCACGCGCCAACTCCGCCACCGCTTTCTTACAGACAACCCCATCCCTAATACGGCTCAACGCCTCAAAAGCAAGTGTGAGCAGTCCATCACCTGCCAGAATCGCCACCGCTTCCCCGAAGACTTTGTGGCAGGTTGGTTTACCGCGGCGGAAATCGTCGTCGTCCATCGCCGGGAGGTCATCGTGAATTAAGGAGTAGGTGTGAATGAACTCCACAGCGGCGGCGGCGGGAAACGCCTCCTCCTCGCTGCCACCGCAGATACGACAGCACTCCAGCACCAGTATCGGACGCAAACGCTTGCCGCCCGAAAACAGACTGTAACGCATCGCTTTGTGTATCAGCGGTGGAAAACGGTCCTCTGATGGAGCATAACGCTGCAAAACACCTTCAACGACCTGTCTGCGCTCTTGCAGAAACTCTTTTAATTTGGTCATTCATCCTCAACCTCATAGGGCGTTGAGCCTGTAATCTCGCCCTGCAGGTTCTTTGTGAGCAACTCCACACGCTCCTCTGCGGTTTTAAGCATCTCGTCGCATTCTTTAAGGAGACGAACCGCTTCCTCAAACCGTTTCAGCATCTCGCCAAGAGGTAGATTGCCCGCCTCCAGTTCGTTGACCAACTGCTCAAGACGAGTGTAACGCTCCTCAAACCCTTCAAGTGGATGGGAGGCATCTTTTTCCATGTCTCTACCTCATAGTTATGTGTAGCCAGTCTGTCAGGAGGAACTGAACACGCTCAATGAGGAGCGAGATACGCCCCATAACGGTGTAGCCGAAAGCGGCACCAAATGCAATCATCAAAAACCAGACACCGACTTTGCTTATGTTGCGTAGCGGACCACGATGCTCTATGGAGAAGAAGAAGTAGACAAGAACGCAGAAGACGCCGATGATGGCGATAATAGTTGCGAGCGCCATCCAGTTGAAATCGCCAATGGGACTGAAGAACTGCACAGGGCGGATTGTGGCTTCAACCTGACGCATAATCAGCGATTTGACGGTCCGCGGAATGGCAAGACCTGACCCCATCCCGACAAAGAAGGCGAACGACCAGCGCGATATCCACGCTTGACGCGGGAAGAAGCGTGAGAACAGCAGAATGCCGAAGAAAAGCGGTGGTATGACAAGCAATGACGGTGATTCGCCTACAGGTGGTGAGAAAAGAGCGTCAATGACTTTCGGCTTTATCACATCATAATAACTGCGGATGATTATATACCCCATACCGATGCCGACATACAGATGCTCTGCGAAGCGATAGAACGGGTTGTCCTTGTAAAGGAAGGAGTATATAGCAAGGGTCAGACCTGCTGCAATGATGATGCCGAGCCCCTGGCTGTCGGCGGGCAGAACGCCTGCGGCGACAAGATATATGTTCACAACTGCAAAAAGCGCCACAATGCAGAGCGCTGCTATGGTTGAGCCACGCATTAGGCTTTCCTCCTACGACGGATAATGGAAGAAAGTAAGGCGATATTGCCGATGACGATAAAGACTATTATGACAAGGTGCGCAACGGTTTGGGGGTCCATCATTCTGCAGGCAAGCCCGGGTCGTTTGATGAGCGTTTCATAATCGGCGGCACCCTTTGCCGCCCCCAGCAGACCCTCCAACTGTCCCGTGTTGAGATAGGGGTAGAAGTCGGGTGCCATAACGCCTGTGCAGCCGCCTATCATACGGAAACCGAACTGGTCACGCCCGTAAACTATCCAGGTGTCAATGCCTGGGTTGCCTGCCGACATAGAGACCACAAGCGGTATGTCGCGCAGACTGCGAATTTTGTGCTTTCTGAACAGAGGCAGCGATTTCAGGTCGCGTCCGCGCACATCCTTCTCCAGCGTTCCCGGAAGGTCCTGCCCCAGACCGACGATGACGAACGCCGCACCCGCTTTGTAGCCGCACATCACAAAGTCCTCGCCCTCCTTTTTGCCATACTCCTTTGCCGCCTGACGCAATACCTCATATGTTAAGTCAATGCCCTGCGGCCACAACCCCATTCCTATGACTTTTAAGTCGCGGCTGAAACAGTGACGGAATGTCGCCAAAGTCATCGGCAACAGTTCCGCCTTTGAGCCGGGGTCATAGTCGCTTGAAACCAGAACGACCGAACCTGCAGGCAGCGACTCAATCGCCTTGTAGTAGGCGACAACCATCGGGGACGGCTTTATCGGAAGGTTGAGCCGCACAATGGAGGGTATGACGATAGCGGCGGCGACGAAGACAAATATTATCCGCCTGTCTATGTTCATCATCTTCTCAAGCACACTCATCAGTCGCCTCCTCCAAGGTAGGCGCGTTCAATGCCCAAAATTATGCGCAGTGATGTTGCCACAACGCCCAAGGCGATGCCGATAAATATGGCGCGTCGTGCAGCCATATTCGGTATCTGCATAATGAACTGGGCTGTTTGTGGAATGGCGTCGGTTATGTATGCGCCAAGCGGCACACGCTCCAGCATCACCACCACCGCCACAACAAGCAGGATAGATGCCTCAACACTTCTTGCGCGGAATGCCCTATATGCCGCCGACGCTATGAAAAACGCAAGAACAGAAAACATCGTTGACATAAGCGGCACATAGACCCAGTTGTAGCCCCAGCCGAAAAGCGTGTCGCTCTTTGCTGACCCTGCCGAGATAAAGCCAAGCACAGTATAGACGACAAGGGCGGTGATGGTCACGGCGCTGTAGCCCCATCCGGCAACGCGGCGTCTTATGCGCGTTATGTGCATGTTGAGCAGACTCGCCAGTCCCACAACCAGCGCGAAAGCGCTGATTATCTGCCCCCAGCGTGACATCTGGTCCTCAATCGTGCGCGATATCTGATGCGGCACAAAATAAATCACCAGCATCAGAACACCAAAGCAGAACGCAATCGCAAGCGGAAGCGTTCGCTTCCAGAATATCATGGCTTAACTCCTTATCCTTCCACAAACAGCAGCCTGATTATATCCACTCCGAACAAAGACAGCACAAATCCCAGAAGTATCGCCAGCATAATAAGACCTTTCATAGTGTCCTGCCCACGGAGGGAGCCCAGCAGGACGGGCTCACGGGAGAGGTATGCGCTGGCGGCGTATAGTTCCTCACCGATAAGGGTGTAGTCGCAGGCGGTGATAAAGAAGGGAAGTTGTGAGTAGGAGTCGGTGCCGGCAATTTGTATAGCGCCGACGGTAGCGCCGGTTTCCGCCAGAAGCAGCGATTCGGCATAGAACATACCCATATAGAAGATGGTGGCGGGTTTTTCGCGGACGAACATTCCGTCAACGGCGGCGGCATAGGCGAACTGCTCCTGCGCCACGAAGAATATGTCATCTTTGCGGAAGGTGTCGGGGCGTCCGACCGCTGTCGCCGCCTCCTTCACCACCTCCTGCGCAACGCTCATCACAATGGGGTCGTAGCAGGGCATACGGAGGCGGGTGTCGTGTTCGGCGGTTTTCCTTGCGATGCGCCCCAGAATGTTTATTGCGGCTATAACAGGTAGGGCGTCCATACTGCCTAAGCCTGTGATGAAGTAGACGGGACGCCCCATCTCGGTGGCGCGTCCCACCGCCTCGTCCACCGCGTCAAGCCCCGGTATTTTGCGGATAAACAGTTCCTTTCCACCACGGGCAAGGCGGATGAACAGATAGACCAACCCGCAGGCAAGCAGCGCTAAAACAAGCGTGGTTATTTTGCCTGTGTGGAAGAGATTGGGCAGCGCCTGTGCTTTTGCTGCAGCCACAAAATAGGTTTTGGCGGCGTCGCCTTCGCCTTGGCGCATTGAGAGATAAAATGTTATTGTCTGGCGGGTTGCGTCCTCAAGCGCTTTTTTGCGCTTCAACTTGACCAACCGAAGTGCTTCGCAGTAGTCGTCCCAGAGTTTTCGCAGAATGTTGGACGCCTGATGGAAAACCGCTGCCTTATCGGGCTCGCCCTTTGCCGCCTCTTCAAGCGCAAGCGCCATAAAATGAAGCGAACCAGCCACTCCCTTTGCGTCCTTGCTCCCCCAGTGTCCGAAAGGACCAGCGCAGGACGCCGCCTCACCCAGAAGCGTCTTCTTGAACTTCTCCATAACGCCGAGTTTGCCCAACCTCTCAAGCGTTATCACCTCATCCGTTAGGCTCTTTAAGGTGGTTGTGTATGCGGTTTCTGTGCCCTGCGGCACGGTAAACTCCACTTTAAGCGGCAGATTTGCTTCCTTAAACCACGGAGAAAGACGCTCAATAATCTGGTTATCAAGGAGGTGGCAGACGCCGCTGAAGGTGGACAGGCGTCTAACGAAGCGTTCCCAGTCGTCGCTGGCGGCGGCATAGAGCGCGTCGGCGTTTGGTGGCGGAACTTTGCCGAAAATTTGCTGCGCCTTCTCCGCTAGGTCGCGGAGGAACGCTTTGTATGTGCTGATAAAAGATGAGACAACGCGCGCAAAGCGGGCGAGGTCGTCTTGGGCTTCCCTCTCCTGTTGCTTAAATTCCGCAAGACGCCTTTCAACGCTGCTCTTATCACCCAGTTGTTGCTTTTCTTTTTCTATTTCGTCTTTGAGGGTTTTGAGCGCGTCGGAGGCGGCGGGCTCTTTAAGGGCGGCAGCATTGATAGCCGCAAGCGCTTTTTCGCGTTCCATAAGGTTTTTTAAGCGTTCGGAAAGCGCATCATAGTTGCTGGTTGCGAGGTCCCGCCGCTTGGTTATATCCTGGCGGATTTGGAGCACAGCAGCCGTCACCTGCTCCGTCAGCGGATACCAATTCCTGCGGAAATAGGCGCCGCCTACAACATCCGACAACGCCTTGTTCCAAGCCGCACGCAAAAGGCGTATTCCTGCCCCTTCACCTTCCAACTTCATATCAAATATCTTTGCTTTCTCTGGCACCCCAAGCGCCTTCAGAACCTTTTCGCACAGCCACAGAAGGTCTTTTGCGTGCTCCTCTGTCGGAGATTTGTTTTGAAGGTGTGTGTGTAAGAATCGGAGAGAGGCAAGAAGCGCCAGTTTGGCTGTGGCGTCTTGCAGAGCCTGTTGGCGGCTGTCTGCGCGCTGCTCAAACCGTTCAAGCGCCATCTGCTCTTTTGTCGCTGTCGCCAACACCCCTTTCTCGTAAGCCTCTTTCTCCTTCTCGCATATCTGCTCGGTTACATCAACCACAAGAAAATGTCCGTAAGGGTCGCAAGGATAGTTGCCGAAAAGAACGGTGTTTGTGCCCTGAAGATTCGCGTTTGAGGCGACTTCCGCGAGTTTAAGACGCTGTTGGGATTTGCCTTTGGAATATTGGATGATGTATGTGAGGGGAGGTTTTTTCTCTTTTTGGCGCATTTCCTTTGCGATGGAGTTGCGGAAATTTTTTCGTGCAATGGTGAGGAGGCGGGTGAAGAGGTAGTCAGCGGCGGGTCCGGAGGCGTTCTTGAGCGCTTCTTGTGCCTGCGCACGCAGTTTTGGCAGGACTTGCTTAAACTTTTCGTTGAACACTTTGTCAATTTTGAGGTCTGAGAGGTTGTCGGCGTTAGAGGAGCCCCAGACGAGGAGGATTTTGCCGCCGCTGTCGTTTGGGTAATCTTCGGCGCGGAAATATTTGGGCTGCGGCGGAGCGCCCTGTCCCAGAAGCAGCGCTCCTGCAGCCAGAACGCCCAAAATGGTGAGAAAACGCCTCATTGTCTCACTCCTCAACCAGTTCCACATTCGCCCGCGGCACCGTCAGCACCTCACCGTTTTTGAGTCTGACCTGCAGCACGCGCAAACGGCTTTCGGACTCCACTTTCTGCAGTTCGGGTATCAGTTTCGTCACAGTGCCTATCAGTCCGAAATATGGTGCACGGATTATGCGCACAGTATCTCCTTCTTTAAGAGCGTCGCGTTCTTTTTGCGGCGCATCTTCTGGCACATCCTTTCCCAGCGGCACTATCACTTCCGGTCTTATCACACCCGCCCTTATTTGGGTGGCACCTGATATACTGGCTTTCTTTGTATCGCAACGAGCAAGCAACTCCCATGTTCGCTGCGCCATTGCCAATTTGCCGAATCCCTCTGTGACCACAATTGTGGTGGGCGTTTCTTCGTGCCCTGTTATGGCAACACCGATATCGTAGCCGAGGACCGCTTTTATGTCCACAGCGTTCAGTCCGCCTGTGATTATGCCCACAACGCCGCATTCAAAAGCCTTAAGAATCGCCTCTTTTGTGGTGAGGGCTCCGGCAATCAAAATAGCGCCTCGGTCATCCTCCTTTATCTTCTCGGGAGTTAGCGTGTCGTCGGCACCATCGGCACGAAGACGCAGCGTCCCCCAACGCTCTTTTCCTATGCCGAATATTCCCTGAATGAAGGTGGCGTATGTTCTTATCACACAGCCCTGTTTTGGGATTGTTTTGCTTACCACACCATCAATGTAGGCGTGAACCTCAACCGGTTTTGAAGGAAGGCGGATAAGGACCTGTCCTGTCACCTCGGAGACAGATTCAATGGTGCCGTCAACAGGCGATTTTATGACTGTCTTGAACCATTTGATGAGAGGTTTTGTTTCGGCGATGGGTTCGCCCGCCTTGACGGGGTCTCCTTCCTTTTTGAGCATGTATCGGCGGATGTCTGACGGCTCAATAGCAAGACGCCCGACCACATTGACGGTCTCCACATCGCCCGGCAACTCTGTGCGGGCGACCACATCTTCGGCACCGACCTTCTGCCCCGTCTCAACCAGAACCTCCCCGTCCAAGGGCAATACCCGTTCCCTTTCTATCAGCGTCGCCGCAGAAACCCTTAATCCCGGCGTAAACGCGTATGCCATCGCCTACCCCCAATCGCGCACACATTATACCCCCGCTGCCGCATTCATCAAGATGAAGACCAATTATAACGCCAACCAAAGCAACAATGCCACCGCAGCACCCGCACAGAGTATCAGAATCGCCATCACAAGCCCCTTTTTGCTTGCTTGAGGCTGCATTTTTGCGTCGGCGGTTCGTTGAGGACGCTGTTTCTGGAGGCGTCTTTCCACGCTCCGCAGTTTGCCCTCACGCTCCACCACATCGCCTGGCACCTCTCCCACCGCACCGCATTTCGGGCAGCGCACCTTCTGCCCCCTGAATTCTGGTAGGAGCATCGTCTCAAATCCGCACGCCTTGCA